>NZ_JBHIQN010000003.1:0-334251 GCF_042196525.1 Bartonella sp. AC62GZZY | reverse complement strand
ACGTGCAAGCGAATGGTTTTGATTGATTCAAGATAAACAGATTTGAAATGAGACAATCTTACGATATTCGGGATTCTTATTCAATATGAATAACGATTAACTATCATTAAAATCAATATATTATATGATATTACACAAAGTAACTTTGAGAATAGAGATAATTTTTTTGCCTTTTAAAGGGGGGTATAAGCTTACCTATAAGAAAGAAGAGAAAGGCTTTGGTGAAGAGCCATTGATGTCTCAATTTGTGCTGCATTTTATAAGGTTTAGGTTTGAAAGTTTATCTCTGAACAGTAGCAAAAAAGAGAAACGTTTTTTAAAGAATAAAAAGTTTTTACACGGTATGCATCAATATAAATGTGTATGGTTATTAATGGATTTTTATGCTGAAGTTTCTTATAGAAGAGAGCAGTATTATTTGGATAATATGCTCTCTTTGATTGGTAATCTTTTGTGTTAAAAGATATAGGTGAGGTGCGATGGATCATTTTTATGTTGTGGAGAAGGATTGATGAGTTTTTTTCGTTGTATTGGCCGTTCTGCCTTATTTATGTTGGATCCAGAGCAAGCACACGGTTTAGCGATTCTCGGGCTGAAAAGTGGATTAAATGGCTGTCAAAAGGTTATCGATAAACGTTTGTGTGTAACTGTTGCTGGGCTTGAGTTTGAAAATTTTATTGGTCTTGCTGCGGGGTTTGATAAAAATGCAGAGGTTGTGGATGGTGTTTTTCGTTTAGGATTTGGTTTTACAGAAATTGGGACAGTGACACCAAAGCCTCAGATTGGAAATTCTAAACCACGACTCTTTCGTTTAAAAGAAGATGAAGCAATTATTAATAGAATGGGTTTTAATAATGATGGACATCAAGTTGTTTACAACAGATTGCGCGCGTGTAAAAAAACTGGTGTTGTAGGCGTTAACATTGGAGCCAATAAGGATACGGTTAATAAGATTGGTGATTATACTGTTGGTATTGCTCATTTTTATGATGTTGCTGATTATTTTACGGTTAATATTTCTTCTCCTAATACACCAGGCTTACGTGATTTACAGGCCCGTGACAGTTTGCATCTTTTGTTGAGTGCAATTTCGCAAGTGCGAAATGAGCAAGAGAAAAAGCATGGATTCTCCATTCCCATTTTTTTAAAAATTGCTCCTGATTTATCAGAGAAAGAATTAGATGATGTTGCTGAAGAAATAAAGCTTTCTAATTTTAATGGGCTGATTGTTTCTAACACAACTCTTTCACGCCAGGGGCTTAGCAATAGTCACCTCAGCAATGAAGAGGGAGGGCTTTCTGGACGTCCACTTTTTGAACGTTCTACTATTGTGCTTGCAAAAATGCGTCAAAAGTTAGGGAAGGAGATTGCAATTATCGGTGTTGGCGGTGTAAAGGACGCACAAACTGCTTTGGAAAAAGTAAAAGCTGGTGCAGATTTGATTCAATTATACAGTGGGATGGTTTATGAAGGTCCAGATCTTGTCATAACTATTCTGCAAGAGATTTTGCAGATGATGCAACAAGATGGAGTTGATAACATAAAAAGCTATCGTGATCATAGTCTTGAGCATTGGGCAAAATTTCCTTTGTAAAAAACGCTTTTTTCTTCACAAAAAATTGCGAGATTTTTTTAAAGGGGCTTGCAAACTTTGTTGATTTTCCTTATGTCACATAAGCAAAGGATAAATGTTTACAAAATCGTGAACAGTTATGGTACATTTTCTTTTTATGCGGTTGTAGCTCAGTTGGTTAGAGCGCTGGTTTGTGGCACCAGAGGTCGTAGGTTCAAATCCCACCAACCGTACCAAAAAATTTTATTGGAAATACTGAAAATGGATGTGCAAGACGAACAAACGCTTGCTAAGAGTATTGTATCACCGACTGTAACTGCTTGGGGGTATAATGTTGTACAAAAAACGCATGGCATTCCAAAAAAAACAATAAGGCGCATTGCGCTTCTCCTCTTACCTTAATGCGTTTTCATTATGCATCTTTTACACAAGACTTGCGATGGAAAGATTTTACGGAACAAATCAATTGTTTTGTTTAAAAGATCCGAGCTTCATACACTTTTCAATATGGAAGGGTATTCACAATGTTTGTTGTGATGAAGCAATTGCTATCTCTTGGCATGCCACTGGCTGTTGGGTTTATCTCTCAGATGATGATTTCCTTCACAGAAGCAGCGCTTGTAGCGCATTTAGGCGTGCAAGCCTTGAGTGGTACAATGTTAGCTCTGAGTATATTTAGTTTTGTTATGTTGTTTGGGCTAGGTATTATTACCGCGGTTGCACCAAAACTTGCGGAAAGTTTTCGTAGACAAGATAGATATGCATTAAAGGCATGGTTTGATCAAGGAATAGGGCTTTCCCTTTTGATTGGAACGGTGAGTGCGATCATTTTACTCAACACGAGGAATATTTTGTGTTTTCTCGGCCAAGATGGGACAATTGCCAATATAGCGCAGGAATATAATAGTGGTGCTGCTATAGGAGTGGTGTTTTTTTATCTTTATGTGAATAGCCGGGGATTGCTGTCAGCAATTGGTAATCCACAGCCTTTAACCTGGGTTATGCTTGCAGCTATCATCGTGAATTTTTTTATCTCTTGGCCGCTTATTTTTGGTATAGGTTCTGCGAGCGGATTAGGTGTCTTTGGTGCTGGAGTTGCGAGCAGTTTGATCCGTATTTTAATTGTTATCGCTGCGGCAATAATTTTGTCCCGCAATTCTGCTTTTCATTCTTTTCGCTTTAATTATTTGAGACCAAAGTTAGAGATTTCACGAATAATAAAATTGCTGCGAGTAGGGCTACCCATTGGTATACGTATTCTTATTGCGGAAGGCTTTCCTTCGGTCATTGCATTTATGATTACGGCTTATGGGGTCGAATCTTTGGCTGCACATACGATAGGGATGCGTATCGATATGCTTATTTCTGTGGTGGCTTTGGGAATTTCCAGCGCAGCTGCGACAATAGCAGCGTGGTATAGAGCAGATAGGAATAATATGGCTCTAAAACAGTTGCGTATAAGTGTCACAGTTTTTGCTGTAGCTTATGTCTTATTTTTATCAGTGGTTGTTTATCTCTCTTATGAATTTATCCTTACAACTATCTTTAATATTTCTTCAGAACGCGTTATTGTTTTCTCTTGGGAGTTGCTTCCGTTCATCTTATTGTCTTTTGCTTTTGGCACTTTAGGAGCTATGCTCAATGGCATACTTGTGGGTTTGCTTGATACGTTTTGGTCAATAATTGTTGTAGCAATAAGTTATTGGGGGTTAGGCCTATTGGGGGGAGCGCTAATGGCGCATTTTTTTGAATATGACTTTATTGGCTATTGGCTTGGCATGATTGGTGCAAGCTTAATCGTTTCTATCTTTAATTATATGCGCGTGGGTTATTTAATAAAATGCAATCCTATGTTTGGGGTAGAGTGAGTGTTATAAAAGCGCTTGTAAAGCACTAGCTGTGAAGGCATAGCTATTCACCGTCCATAGAGGCTGTTTTACTTCTATGGAGATAACAATATAGGTTACAAAACTTGCTTAATATTGAAAAGAAGTGCCTTTGATTGTAGCCTCAATATTCTTTATTGAATTTTAAAATAATATGGATTTATTAAAATCATTCGGCTTCAATTTAAGAGTAAGTTCGGTAGATTGGAAGAGTTTAATACCTTAAAAAATGACGAGAAAAAATGTGCTTATATTCATACGCCGTTGAGGAGGCATTTAAAAAAGTTGTTGTTTTTATAAGTTATTACAATACAATCAGCGGTGCTGAAGTGCATGCATTTGTTAAAACAATTGCAGTCGCTAACGGTGTTATTTTTGCAAATCCTGTTTATTACAGGTCTTATTCAGAGACTTTGAAGAATGCTCTTGATAATTTAGATTATGGTGCTTTTTGGATAAAGCTTTTGGTCTTCTCTCTCATGACAATACAACCAAAAATGCGCACTGCCCTGTGTATATTTGGTACTAGTTGTGCATATGCTTTATGGACAGGCACTGCAATATCAAGTTGCTTCAGCTAAAGATGGTTTTGCGTTTGAGAATGAAAACCGTACATGGAGACTTAGCAGCGTAAATGTACGGGCTCGCTGCGCACATCTTGTTGATGAAATATATATTTTTAAACAATAAGGGTGGAGGATATGATCAAAAATGATAGGAAATACCGTTATTTAGTCGTTGGTGGTGCAGGACTGTTGGCTTCCGTGTACCGGTCATTAGGGCTAAATAACGTGATTATTGCAGCGCGTTTTCGTTCTCATCAATCCAAAATCGAGTTATTTCAGATAAGGGCTAAATGTGTATCTTGGAGATTATTATAAGCCATAGGCACAATTTTTAAAAGGGGTACCACTATGGACGTGCTTGAAATATTGCATATTATGGGGGCATTCGCCTGCACATGCATTTTCGTGTAGGTTGAGATTGAGCTTTTGGCCTTCTTACCGAAGCCGCTTGCGTATTGTTTATGTTTTTGGTTCTAATGCAGAGGATAAAATAATCTCTGGATGTGCGCATCACAATAAGATTGATTCCACATCTGTAAAATTAGGTCAGAAAAGGCGATCATATGGCCGGCGGTGATCAATGAGAAAAGTCTTTATGATCATGTGATTTGTGAGAGCCGTATTGAGAAAGAGTTTGCGCAAAATCTCGATAACGACTCTGATGTAAGATTGTTTTTTAAACTGCAAAGAAGTTTTAAAATAGCTACTCCCATTGGCTCTTACACGCCTGATTGGACGTTTTTTTTAGAGCGGGATGGCGAACAAAAGCTTTACTTTGTGCTGGAAACAAAAGGAACGAATAGCGAGTTTGATTTGCGTCTTAAAGAAATGCTGAAGATTAAATGCGGCAAGGCGCATTTTACCGCCCTTGAGACTGGTGTGGCGTTTAACGAGGCACCGGTGATGAGTTGGCGCGATTCTAAGCGGGGGATGGTAGTAGAGAGAGTAGGGGGGCTGTGGTAGGAGTGGGCGGTACGAATGAGGCTGTCTTTAGTTGCGTACCGACAAGCTAATTTTGTGCTTTGCGAAATTCGCCAAGACTTTTGGACGTACCGCGTTTATCGCGTAATAAAATCTTATGAATATCATGCAGAAGGCGCGCAGAAACGGGTGATTGCGTGTCTAGCTTCCCAATGCCGTAATTAAGTACAGCCACATAATGAGATAGCTCTTCAATATCATCAGTCGTACTGATACTTTTTTTTTATTTTCAAACAATAATAGGTCAGATGGTAACGATTATGTCCTTTTTATCTGAGAAAAGAGTAGCACCGCTTGCGTATATGTACGAGTAAAAGTCAATCAACATTGGTCTGAGGTAAAAACCGCCAATTATTTCTAATACACCTAAGGATTTCATAGCTTGCTCTAACGGTTTATATAAAACCGCCCTTTTAAAAGATGGATTGGGCGGCAAATTTATTGGGATATAGGCTTTATGAATCTCTCGAACTAAGCTTTCTACTATGCAGGTCCTAATGCGTGATTGCATATATGGTCGTATCTGTTGCTGCGTTGTGTAGGCAGAGATCCTAAACTAGGAAAGGAGGGCTGCTCTTTTAATTACAAAGGAAGAATACGGCGCGTAAGTGAAGCAAAATGTATTTTGAGGAGCAGTAAAGGGGTGAGGCATTTGATGTCCAGCGGGTGACGGATTAACTGGAGTATAAGTAGGCATTGCTAGGGCGGAGTTTTTAGTTAAGAATTGCACTTCGTACGCTATAAGCTCTCTGCATCCTTCATATAGGCGTTGGATCATCGCCCAATGCAACGTAAAGGGGCTGTTTTGTCTTTAGCGTTTGTTTGGCTGCTTCTATAGTGCCGCTGGCTCTATCAGCCATTATGGTGATAATTTTCTCGTCCAAAGAATAAATCAATCGATTGCGTAATAGGGTATGTGTGCCTTTTTTGACCGTGTCTTTTTTTAAAAGCAGCTGTTACCTCGTGGCAGGGTTTGGGGTGTTTATATGATCAGCTTGCCAAAGAAATGGAAGCGTTATCGCGATAGCCACCAATAGTAGTCCAGCGATAAAGGTGGCAGCAAACTGCAATGATATAAAAGAACCAAGGACGCCGACCAAAAAGCTTCCGACCGGCGTTCCAGCATAGCCTATCACCCGAAAAGCAGAATTAGCTCGCCCGAGAAGTTGCTTTGGTGTGAGGCGCTGCCTGAAGGCGGTAACACCAATAAACCATAAGCTTGCTCCAATGCCAGCGATAAAGGTGACGCCCCATACGACGACAGCACTTTTTGAAAAGGCTGGAATCAGCAGCAAGACAACCGTTCCTAAACCGTCAGTGAGAACAGCTAGGCGCACCGGTGCATAGCGTATACGCGGCGCAAATAGGGCACCTGCCATTGTTCCAAGTGCGTAGGCTGCAAACATCACGCCATATTGGCTGCTATGTAGGCCCAGATACCGACTGTCGGTAACGAAGAAGATGAATGAGGTTAGGAATGCTCCAAATACCACCGATAGAAAGAATGTGAGTAATGTAAGGGAGGTAAGATGCCGATTTGAAAAAATGAAACGAAAGCCGGCAATGATATAACGGAAAGTGATGTTTTCTTTATCAGGTGTTGGCGATGTCGGAACAGCATGGCGAGCGGTAAAAATCAATGCGATAAAAAGCACGATTAACAGGCCGAGAAATAGCAGTGTGCTATGCGCTAAAATGCTGCTTGTTATGACAGGGGCAAGAAAATAGGAGACCCCGAAATCTAAAAACAAGACAATAGAGTAGAAGGTCATCAATCGCTCTCCCTCCATGATAAGTGGTGGAATCGTCATTATATAAGCTTCGGCAGAAACGACGATGAATCCAGCAATGGTTGCATAGAAGAAAATTTGTTCAGCTGGAGTAATCTGTATCATGAGCAGTATGAACAGGACAATATGCAGTAGCATGAAGATGAAGAGAGCTGAGGTGGCAAGTTTTATTTTGTCGCAGCGATCAAGTAAAACGCCTGCAAGGATGCCGAAAATTGGCCACGCTAATGAGAAGAGACCTTGCGCCCAACTTACTCCGACTACGCCATATCCAGATTGTCTTGCTAATAGCGGGATGGCAGTGCGCAAAGCACCGCTGAGTAAGGCGAGCAGACTAACGGTTAGGCAAAAATAGCGTATGTTCTTGTTGGCAAAAAGCGTGAACATTCTGTTCTCCTTAAGATGCCACACAGGTTTCCGCTGTTCCATCAAGTACGGCGGTTGTATTCAGCATGTTTGCGACATAGTCGTCCAAGATATTCCTGTCTTCCTGAGGGAGAAGAAAATACATAAGGTTGGAATACCATTGCCAACCACGCTGAGTGAGCTGGAGATCGTTATCACTTTCTGCGATGAGAGCTGCATCTATGAGCTGTTGTAGGTTATTGTATACAAAAGAGGGGAGTGCGGTCCAGTCAATTCTTTCTTTTTTTGCATAGCCGTTATAAGGTAGCCGCATACACAAAGCCTTGGAGGCTTGTTGCTCCGCTGATACCCAATTGTAGTATACTTTGGATTTGCCTTTAAGTTGTATGTCGGTAATGTATTCGCTTCGACTGGGATTGGCTCGTGTGACGAGTGAGCCGAGAATCGACAGTGCTGACGCCCCAAAGCCAACCACATAATCATCATGATAACCATGCAAATATTTGTGATAGCGGAAATAATTAGCTGAACTCGTTTTAGCGAGCGTTAGAGGAGTGTTATTGGAAATTTTGATATAGGAATGCCCATTACACGGCGCATAGCCGCAGCTGCGCATAACGATGTCGCTAAATAATCGAAGCATCTGTCGATGCTGTAGGCTGGACGGTTTCAACCCTTTTTGTGCGTAAGACTTATGCAGTTGCGACGTGATAGCCAGATTGTTGATTGCATAGAGGTTGATGGTTTCAGGGTGAAGCTCGCTTGCTTGCTTCAAATCGTATAATAGTTCTTCGGCTTGTTGGCTGTGCATGCCATATAGTAGGTCTAAACCGACATGTCCAATTATCTCTTGTGACCAAGCTACGGTATTGTTGATTTGTTCACGTGTTGAGGTGAGGTTAAACAATGATCGGAAACGCTCAATGAAACTCTGTATACCGAAGCTGATCCGGTTAACGCCGATCTCACGGGCAGCATAAAGTTTATCACGTGTGACGCTCTTCGGTTCGCTTTCCAGTGTAAACTCGGCTAAGGAAGAGAGCTCAAATTCGGCATGCAATACTTTTCCGATGTGGCGGATATTATCTGCAGACAAAAGCGACGGTGTGCCGCCCCCTATATAGATGCTGCGGATGGGCCCTTTAAGCGAGCGAATGAAATTTCCTTTGTTTCTGATCTCTGTGGTAAGCGCTGACATATAAGATTCGATTTGCTTAACGTGCTTGTAGGCCCCTTTCTGAAAGGGACAGAAGGAACAGATGGTTTCACAAAAGGGAATATGCAAATAAAGAGAAATGGTACGCGCTTGTGGAATCTGCTGACTCTGCGCTAGCTTATTAAAGTCTAGGTAATTGTAAAATTCATTTGAAATAGTGCGAAATAGCGGATATGTGAAGTTGTAAATCGGCTTGGGTTGATTGAATTTCACAAAAGGATGATCCACGAGTTGCATAGCTTATCTCCCCCAATTTCTTAACTCGCACTATATTATTGACGGGCGACTGGTTATCCAATCGCTCGAGTGTATTACCAAAGATTTTCACGGAACATAATGAATCCTCCTTTTGTAGAAGTTATATGTATTATACATATAACTTGTTATATGAACAGGATAGCTTGTTTAAGAGGCAATGGAAAGATAAAAAATGTCTATTTATAAAAGAACTTTCTCTTGCAGTCTTATGGTCTGATATTGTAATTGGTACCCTGTTTTACGTGGTCGGGCTATGAATGCCTAGAGCGAGAAAAAGCAGGGTATTTTAATGGACGTGCGGGACATCATTGTTATGTTGCTGGGTCTTGGAATTTGCGTCTGGTTATGAAATATCATTAGCGCAAAAAGATGGTTTTAAAGGTAGAGATTTTAATATCTCTGTAAAACTTCGAGAAGAGATAGAATTATCTATTAGAAAACATATAAATGTCCAGTGTGATAATATTATCGAATGACATGACATCATCGCTCTTGCTCGCCATTTTGACATATTACCTAAAATCTCATTGAGATTGTGTCATGTACTGGCAAACGGGGATAGATCGCGTTTTGGTATGACTGCGACGAAGTTACGTGCTGCATTGTCTTTGCTAGAATCCAATAGGATTAGGCTTAATAGGGTGCATTTGCATGGGGGCGTGTGCTCGGTCTGCACAGTATCACGAGATCATAAGTCAAAGTATGTGAAAGCAACTGATACAAAAAAGATTTTACGATGGTGGAAGATCGACGATGAAGGACGTTAGTTCAAAGAAAATTGATATTATTGTGTTTTCATATCCTGATTTTTGGGCTTTTGAGATATAAATAACACACCTCTTAGTGGGCTGGAGATTATCAAATGTTGAATCACGCATGGCGCAATTAGCAAAAAATCCTATCTATTGGATTTGGTATGCTCTACTGGATTCTTAGCTCTAAATATTGTGTGCGAAGTGCAATGTCAAGCGGTGGGAATTGATATAAGTGCAGAGTCGTACCATCCGCTCAGAACAAGGTTGATAGCTCTGTTATGCAGGCGATGGTTAAGTTTTATGTCGGAAATGTTGAGCGTATGACTTATCCTGAAAATACATTTACGCATATTATGGCGGGGTGAGTGTTTGTAAGCACTAGCTGTAAAGGCTACTCACCATCCTAGGGTGTTTACTTCTATGTGGATAACAATAGAGTTACAAAACTTGCTTCATATTAAAAAAGTTTCTTTTCTTTTAATTAAGCATTGCTACAACCAAAAGGAAATTAAATATCTCGTCTTTATTATTCTCGCCAATGTTTGCTTGTATATGATTATTTGAATCGGAATTAGGTTATGTTCCCTATGGTATTTCGCACTGTTTTATATAAGGAGAAGGTTCGACCGATGTATCGCGTGCAGTACCAATTTTCACTATGGTGATAGGATAGCTTGATGGTGATAGGATAGCTTGTTGAGCGTAAAATTCTTTTACCTTGATGAATCTTATAGTATTCTTCAAAAATATCAGTTGATAAATTTTTTTTGTGTCGTTTATGCATGGGCTGATACAATAAAAATAGGACTTAATTGTTTTTAAAGTTGGTATGTTATGGCTGTAAAAAATGTTAAACAAACGAAAAGTAAGAATTTTAAACCTGTCTCTCGTTTTCTCAAAAGTTTACGTGGTGTGAATAATTGGGAACAGGTTTCACAATGGCTTTCTTTTCGTAAGGTAGAGGATATTGAATGTATTACGCCTGATCAAGCAGGAGTTCCACGGGGTAAGATGATGCTTTCTAAAAAATTTACATCGGAAACATCATTGGCATTGCCTTCAGCAGTTTTTATGGCAACAATTTCAGGGGATTATCCTGAAGATGGTCATGGTTTTGAATATCCTAAAGCAGATGGTGATTTACGCCTTGAGCCTGATCTTTCTACGTTAAGCATTGTGCCATGGGAAGATGCTCCTACGGCACAGGTGATTTGTGATCTTGTGTATCAAAATGGTCAGGTTGTGGATTATACACCACGCAATGTTTTACGAACGGTGGTTCATTTTTACACAAAAATGGGTTTAAAACCAGTTGTTTCACCAGAAATTGAGTTTTATTTGGTACAAAAAAATCCCGATCCTGATTACCCTTTAGTTTCACCGGTTGGTCGTTCTGGGCGTTCAATTGGTGGAGGGCAAGGCTATTCAATTGCTGGTGTGAATGAATTTGATGATTTGATTGATGATATTTATCATTTTTCAGAGGCACAAGGATTGGAAATTGATACACTCATTCATGAAGAAGGAGCAGGTCAGTTTGAAATCAATTTACGTCATGGTGATCCTATTGAATTAGCGGATCAAGTTTTTATGTTTAAACGAACAATTCGTGAAGCAGCACTGAAACATAATATGTATGCGACATTTATGGCAAAACCCATTCAGGGGCAGCCAGGTTCTGCGATGCATATTCACCAATCGGTCGTTGATAAGAAAACGGGTATGAACATTTTTACACAGGAGAATGGTGAAGAAAGTGTCTGTTTTCGGCATTTTATTGGTGGATTGCAAAAACATATGCCAGGGGTTCTTGTGATGCTTGCGCCTTACGTGAATTCTTATCGACGTCTTGTACCTGATAATTCGGCTCCTGTTAATTTGCGGTGGGGATATGATAATCGGACGACAGCTTTTCGTGTTCCTCGTTCTGCTCCTCAAGCGCGGCGTGTCGAGAATAGGCTTCCTTCATCAGATGCGAATCCTTATTTAGCTCTTGCAGCTTCTTTAGCGTGTGGTCTCATTGGTTTACAGCAAAAAATTGAGCCAGATGAGCCAACGACAAATAATGTGAATGCTGATAATATTGAGTTACCGCGTGGACTCATTGAGGCAGTTAATTTGTTTGAACAAGATACAGCAATACATGCTATTTTAGGGGATGTGTTTGTCAGTACTTATGCTGCAATCAAACGACAAGAGTTTGAAACTTTTATGGAAGTAATTAGTCCGTGGGAGCGTGAATATCTCCTGCTGAATGTTTAAATTTTATGACAACGATTGATGATAATCCAATTTCTCCAGGAATTTCTTGGTATGAAGATACTTTAAAAGAGCGCCCCTCTTATCCATGTTTTGATGAATACAGACAGTGTGATGTGGTCATTATCGGAGGTGGATTTACGGGACTTTCAGCTGCTTATCATTTAGCCAAAGCTGGAGTGGATGTTGTTTTGTTTGAAGCATCACGTTTTGGTGATGGCGCTTCAGGGCGCAATGGTGGTCAATTAGGAACGGGGCAACGGCAGTGGGTAGAAACATTAGAGAAAAAATATGGTTTTGAGCGCAGTAAGGTTCTGTTTGATTTAGCAGAAGAAGCTAAAAAAGATATTTTATCGTTATGCGCGATGCCTGATTGTCAGTGTGATTTGATAGTAGGACAACTTTCTGTGACCCATAAAAGGCGTGATCTTCTCTCTTATCAACGGCATATTGAGGTGATGCAACGTTACGGTTATCAGGCTCTTACTTTTATGGATAGGGCTGAAACATCTAGGCGACTTGGATCGCTTTTTTATTGTGGTGGTATTTATGATGCGGATACCGGCCATATAAATCCCTTAAAATTGGTTGTTGGATTGGCAAAAAAAGCCCAAGATGCTGGTGCTAAGCTTTATGAGAAATCACAAGTAACGACCATAAGGCGCAAGCAAGCCCATTGGAAAGTGATAACAGAAAAAGGCAGTGTAACAGCAGAACATGTTTTACTTGCAACAAATGGGTATAAACTTGGTCTGGAGCGTTTTATTGAAAAAAATATTGTTTCTATTCGCTCTTATATTGGAGCAACGGATCCATTACCAAAGCATAGTTCAATTCTTATAGGGGGGGAATCGGTTGATGATTCCCGTTTTATGGTTCGCTATTTTCGCAAAAGCATTGATAATCGTCTCTTATTTGGTGGTGTAGAAAGTTATGATAATAAGCATCCTCTAAATTTAGATGAACGTATAAAACGGCAAATTGTTGAAATTTATCCTCAATTACATTCTATCAATTTAAGCCATCGGTGGGGAGCAACGGTAGCGATTACAGTTGAGCGCATGCCCTATGTTCGCCAACTTTTCTCAAGGATAACTTATTGTGGTGGTTATTCAGGGCATGGCGTTATGTTGGCTCCTTTCGTGGGAAAATTATACGCAGAATGGTTAACTGGAAAATATGAACGTTTTTCCTATTTCCAAGACTTAAAGATTTCATCTTTTCCGGGGGGACGCGTTTTGCGTTATCCGCTTATATTTTTAGCAATGCGTTGGTTTTCTTTAATGGATCGCCTTTAATGGAAACATTGCTTGAAATGAAGAAAATTAATGGCTTATTTAGTATCTGTCTGCTTTAATGATGAAAGCTTTTATAAGTGATATGGGATTTCATAATCGAATGGAAAATAAACAAGTTCATGGTGCGTAAAATTATTCCAGTTTCTTCCTTTGATTGTATTGTTTTTGGTGGCAATGGTGATCTGGCGTCGCGCAAACTTTTGCCGGCTTTGTATCATTGTCAGTGTGCTGGGCAATTCAATGAGCCAACACGTATTATTGGGGTTTCGCGCACTTCCCTAAGTCGTGAAGAATATCAAAATTTTGTCCGCATTTCTTTAGAAAAACATATCCATCCAAAAGATCTAAATTCAACAGAACTCAATCGTTTTCTTGCACGTTTAAGCTATGTTTCTGTTGATGTTTCCTCGAACCGAGGATGGGAGGATTTAGCCCTCCTTCTGTCACAAGATTCAGCGGATATTCGAGCTTTTTATTTGGCTGTTGGTTCGTCACTTTTTACTGATATTGCGATGAAGTTGGGAAAAAATAATTTGGTGACAGCACAAACACGGATTATCATTGAAAAACCAATTGGTTGCGATGTAAAAACAGCTATTTCACTTAATGATGTATTTGCAAGCGCCTTTAATGAAGAGCAGATCTTTCGCATTGATCATTATCTTGGGAAGGAAACTGTTCAAAATTTAATGGCATTGCGGTTTGTTAATACACTTTATGAACCGCTATGGAACTCCAATTATATTGATCATGTTCAAATAACCGTTGCTGAATCTTTAGGGTTAGAGGGGCGTACAGAATACTATGAAAGCACTGGTGCTCTACGCGATATGGTTCAAAACCATATGCTACAGTTACTTTGTTTGGTTGCGATGGAAATACCATTTACCAACAGTGCTAATGCTGTGCGCGATGAAAAACTTAAAGTTTTACATTCTTTGACACCGCTTGATGTCCATAATGTAGGGCAGCATACTGTACGTGGGCAGTATCTTTCTGGTCTATCAAATGGTATATCTGTAGAGTCTTATTTTGATGATCTGGGAAGAGCGAGTGAGAGCGAAACATTTGTTGCGCTTAAGGTTAAGATTGATAACTGGCGCTGGGCCAATACGCCTTTTTATTTACGAACAGGTAAGCGTATGTTCACGCGAATGTCTGAAATTGTTGTCGTTTTTAAACCTATTCCTCATAATATTTTTAATGTGGATTTAGATGAAATTTTTTCTAATCGGCTTGTAATTCGTCTCCAACCTGATGAAGGTGTAAAACAATGGTTGATGATTAAGGATCCAAGTTATGGCGGTATGCGGTTTCGTCACATTCCATTAGACATGAGTTTTGCTTCCGCATTTTCTGAACGTAATCCTGATGCTTATGAACGTTTATTAATGGATGTTATTCGTGGAGATCAAACACTGTTTATGCGTCGTGATGAAGTTGAGGCTGCTTGGCGTTGGATTGATCCAATCATTGAGGGATGGGAAACAATAAAACAGCCTGTTCACAGTTATAACGCTGGTTCGTGGGGGCCGTCTGCTTCGATGAGCCTCATAGAACGTGATGGACGTATATGGAACAATTTAGTTTAGAGCAATAAGTATGTATAGAATGAATATTGATCGTTTAGACTTTGAAACCCCTCAGACTTTAGCTTTGGCATTAGCAGATCGAGTAGCCGCAGAGCTTAGTATATCTGTTCTTGAGCGTAATAGAGCAGTTTTAGCGGTGTCTGGTGGTAAAACACCAGAATTGTTTTTTCATTATTTGTCAAAAGCGGATATTGATTGGCAAAAGATCATTATCACTTTGGTCGATGAACGTTTTGTCCCTACACACGATGAACGTTCAAATGAACATATGGTACGGTGTCATTTGTTACAAAATTTTGCAGAAAAAGCACGTTTTGTAGGGCTTTATCATAAAGCAATTACTGCTGAACTTGCTGCTTTTTCAGCGGCGAGTCGTGTTAATACTTTGCCTAAACCCTTTGATGTTGTTGTTTTAGGAATGGGGGAGGATGGACATACGGCTTCTTTTTTTCCTGATGCTGATCGTTTAAAGCAAGCGCTTGATTTACGAACACAAGCACTTGTTTTACCCCTTCATGCTAAGAGTGCTGTTGAACCAAGACTCTCACTAACTTTGCCAGTTATTATGCAATCTCGTTGCATTATTCTCCATTTCGAGGGTCTTCAGAAACGCGATTGTTTTGAGGAAGCTTGTCAAGATGGGGCTGAAACAGAAATGCCTATTCGGGCAATTTTGCGTAATTCCCCTCATCTCGTTCAGGTTTATTGGTCGCCTGCAGAAAATGAAATAAGTGAATCAAAATATGCGACACAAGGTGAATAAAACGTAATCTCTCTCAATGAATGAGGGGAAGAAACAATGAAAGGGGGAGAGAAATATGGCACTTTCCAAGACAATTGCCACAGTTACACGAAGGATTTATGAACGTTCTCGATCAACACGAGAAATTTACTTAGATCGTATTGCAAAAGCACAAGTTCACCGCCCCAAACGGAGTTTTTTAGGATGTGCCAATCAGGCTCATGGCTTTGCTGCTTGTGGTGCAATAGATAAAGAGCGTTTGAAGGGAAATATCGTTGGGAATATTGGCATTATCACGGCATATAATGATATACTTTCAGCACATCAACCTTTTGAAAAATTTCCTCACTTAATTAAAGAGTCGGCCCGTACGGTTGGTGGTGTTGCACAAGTTGCAGGGGGTGTTCCCGCGATGTGCGATGGTGTTACGCAGGGAAATGCGGGGATGGAGCTTTCCCTTTTTTCGCGTGAAGTAATTGCAATGGCAACAGCTATAAGCTTATCACACGATGTCTTTGATGCAGCATTGTATCTTGGGGTGTGTGATAAAATTGTGCCAGGTTTATTGATTGGTGCCCTAACATTTGGTCACTTACCAGGAATTTTTATAGCTGCTGGTCCTATGACAAGTGGTCAAGGTAATGATGAAAAAGCGAAGATACGTCAACTTTACGCCGAAAATAAAATAGATCGTCAAACACTTCTAGCATCAGAAGCACGTTCTTATCATGGACCAGGAACATGTACATTTTATGGAACAGCTAACTCTAATCAGGTGATACTGGAGATGATGGGGCTTCATATGCCGGGAGCTTCTTTTATTAATGCGAATACACCGTTGCGTGATGCTTTAACAAAAGAAGCCACGAAACGTGTACTTGAAATGACAGATCTTGGTGATCATTATAGTCCACTTGGTATGATCATTGATGAGCGTTCTTTTGTGAATGCCATTGTAGGGTTAAATGCAACAGGGGGATCTACCAATCATACGATTCATTTGATTGCTATAGCTGCGGCTTGCGGTATTCAGTTGACATGGCATGATATTGCAGAAATTTCATCCGTTGTGCCTCTTTTAGCGCGAATTTATCCGAATGGTTTGGCTGATATCAATCATTTTTATGCAGCAGGGGGGATAGGATTTATTATCCGCGAGCTTATCGAGGCAGGTTTAGTGCATGAAGATGTTTCTACGGTTTGTGGTCAAGATCTCAATGCTTATGCAATTGAAGTGAAGCTTTCTGCTGATGGACGTGTGGTGCGTGAAGCTGCTCTCAAGGAAAGTGGTGATCATAAGGTGTTAGCAGGATGGAGAAAACCATTCCAGCCTGAAGGGGGTATTCGCGTTTTATCGGGAGATTTGGGAACAGCTATTATAAAAGTTTCCTCTGTTAAACCAGAGTATTGGCAGATTAAAGCACCAGTCTTTGTTTTTAATGATCAAGAAGAACTACAAAAATCTTTTAAATCTGGAGCGTTGCATGATAAAGATTTTATCGCTGTTATTCGCTATCAAGGACCAAAAGCCAATGGTATGCCAGAGCTTCATAAGTTAACGACCATTTTAGGCGTTTTACAAGATCGTGGTCAAAAGGTAGCATTGATAACGGATGGGCGTATGTCAGGGGCATCAGGAAAAATTCCTGCTGCTATCCATGTGACACCAGAAGCAGTGGATAATGGCCCCATTGCACGTTTGCAGGATGGTGACATTGTTTTCCTTGATGTTCATGGGGGTAAATTAACTCTTTTGGAAGATTTAGCAAAATTTAACGCGCGAACAACCACGCCTCCTGATCTTTCAAAAAATGAACATGGTGTTGGACGCGAACTTTTTCATGTGTTTCGTCAATCCGTTAATCGTGCAGATCAAGGGGCATCTGTTTTTATGACATGACGAATGTAAAAATGGTAAATCATGTGCAATGAAACCATGCAAAATGAATTGTTACAATTCTTAGAATTTTGGTATAGGAAGATTGTGTGATCGCGCAGCGGCTTTGAGTGTATTAACCATAAGCATGGCAATTGTCATTGGTCCAACGCCTCCTGGAACAGGGGTGATCGCAGCAGCTTTTTCTTTTACATTTTCAAAATCGACATCACCAACAAGACGTGTTTTCCCTATACCTTTTTCTGGTGCAGCAACGCGATTAATACCGACATCAATAACAATTGCACCATTTTTCACCCAGTCTTTTTTAATCATTTGTGGGCGGCCTACAGCAGCTACGAGAATATCAGCGCTTCGACACACATCATCAAGGTCACGGGTACGACTATGGGCAATTGTCACAGTGGCATTGGCTGCTGTTAAAAGGGCAGCCATAGGTTTTCCAACAATATTAGAGCGTCCAACAACGACAGCATCAAGTCCAGATAAATCTTGCCCACATTGTTGTTCAATCATCATCATGGCACCAGCTGGTGTGCAGGGAATAATAGCATCTTCAAGTGCATTTGCCGCGAGTTTTCCTACATTAATATAATGAAAACCATCAACATCTTTTTGAAAAGCAATGGCTTGTGTTACGCGGTTTGTATTCATATGAGCAGGGAGAGGCAGCTGTACCAAAATACCATGAATTTTTGGATCAGAGTTTAATGTTGCAATAAGTTGAAGTAGTTCTTTTTCTTGGGTTTCTTTGGAAACGACATGTTTGATTGAAAGAAACCCACATTCTTCGGCTTTTTTATTTTTTGAGGCGACATATACTTGACTTGCGGGATCATCTCCAACAATAATAACGGCGATACTAGGTTGTATATTATAGTGACGGCGGAGCTTTGTTGTTTCGGCCTTAACTTTTACGATAATCTCTTCAGCAAGTTTTTTCCCGTCGATAATATTATTCATTCAGAGATCCTTTCGGTAAGGCTGTTTGTTTTTTTGTAAAGCATTTTCTAATGATACGATAGAGTTTTATAGCAATAACGGTAAGAATGGTTTGATAAGGTTGTGGATTTATAGTTTTAGAAGACTTTTAAATAATTGCTTTATAAAGAAGCAGCAACATTGCTGTTTGAATAAACTTTGGATAAAGAATAAAAATAATGAAGATATAAGGCGAATTATAAGGATATAAAAAATCTTTTAACGATCATTTAATTTTGTATTTAATCTGTTATAGGGGGATAACTGCAGAGGGATGTTGTGCACATCAGAATAATAAAATTTTTGAGCGGAATTTTTATTACAATTATCTTTTTATTTGGAGTGGGGATTCTCGTTTTACCTTATCTTGTCTCTACAGATGCGATTCGTATTCATTTAGCACAGGATTTGAGTGCATGGACGGGTTATAATGTACAACTGCGTGATCCACCGCGGTTACATCTTTTCCCTTATCCTAAAGCATTTCTTTCCGGCGTTACTTTAACATCAAAAATGGATGATGTTACGCCATTATTGGAAGCTGAATCAATAGAAGTTGATCTTTCTTTAATAGATCTTCTTTGGGGGCATGTTTCTTTTTCCGAGACGCGGATTGTGCGTCCTCAATTTGTTATGGAAAAGCCCGTTGAAACAATGGCAGATTTTTTTGATAGATTTTCTCGCTCACAAGGTGCATTAGGATTGGCAATACGCAATGCGCGTGAAATATTAAAAAATAATCCTGAACATCCAGAGCTAGAGCATCTTTTGAAACAACCTTTTGGGAGGATTGTTATTGAAAATGGTGTTCTTGTGTATCACGATAGTTTTTCGGGAGTAGCAGAAAAAATAACAGGATTAAATGCGACTTTAGATTGGGCTGAATCGACTGAGGAAGTACGCTTGCGTGCAGATGCTCGTTGGCGCGGAGAATTTACAAAGTTATCAATTGATGCTTCTCAAGCATTGCTGCTTCTTGCAGGAGGAAAAAGCCAGATTAAGGCAAGTCTCAATTCTGTGCGTGGGGGAATAACGTTTACAGGACAGGCTCGGTTATCTGAATATTATATTTTTGATGGAAAGGTATCGATGCGTTCTCCGGGATGGAATCAGACATTGTCTTGGATTGGTGGGAATCAGTTTTGGGGACATAAATTAAAAATACCCATTGTATGGGAATCTCATTTTTTAGCGCAACCAATGCATATCCAAATGAATAATGTTACCTTTACGATGGGGCAAACTAGTGCGCGTGGGGCTTTAGAACTTGATTTCCAAGATTCTGTACCAAATATTATGGGCTCTTTAGCATTTGATAACTTAGATTCTAGCACTTTGGGCTCAATGTTTTTTTCAAGCAAAAAGAAAAATTCATTTTTTGATATGACAAATTTTGATTGTATTGGGGTGGATGTACGACTTTCTGCACCACAAACTAAAATAGGGAATATTTCACTCACAAATTTAGCTGCTGCAATACAAATAAAAAATGGGCATGGTATTTTTGATCTTGGGCATGCGAATATTTGGGGTGGATCCATTCAAAGTAATATTGAAGTTACGCCAGTTGGACAGAAAGTGCGTATTGGAGGAAATATTTCAGGTGCTTCTATTGATATGCAGGAAGCTCTAGAAGCTTTAGGATTTATTCCATTTATACAAAGCAAAACGAATTTTACTGCAACGATACAGACACTGGCTGATTCTTGGATGGAAGTTTTTACAAAAATGCAGAGTGAATTAACATTAAAGATGTCTTCTGGTCGGCTATTAGGGTATGATTTGAATGAATTACAAACAAGACTTTCAAACAAACAACAATTTCTTTTAACAAATGATGATTCTCTTTCCACAACTTTTGATCACTGGAATATCCAGACAAGCTTTTCAGAAGGTGTGATGAAAGTGACAGAGTCATTGATGCATACAGCAGACTTGAGTTTATCCATTCAGGGAGCTATTGCAACTGCTATTTCTCAAGGGAAGCAGAATGAATTGATACTACAGGCACAATTACGAAAAAATTATAGATCAGACACTTTATGTAAAGATGTTCAATGCCTTGCTAACAGCCTTACATGGCCTTTTACATTTTCTCTGAGCTCTAAAGGACAAGATCATGGTAATTTTTTAATTACAAAAGCCACTGATACAGATTGAGTATTGTTTTTCGTCTATACAACATTTTATTTTATAATTATAACTCATCCGTTTACAATTTAAAGTTGTTTTTAAACTTAAATAAGAAATTCCACTATCGTAAGATTCTCTCATTTTAAATCTATTCGTGATAAAGTCATAAAAATCGTCCTCTACGTTATAAGCGTGGTTGGTATGTCGATAAATGAGTGAAGAGAGGAAGAACAACGCTTCTTATAAAATCTTTTAAATACAAGAGATTCATAATATTGATGCAAGTCTTAGAAGGTTGCTAGCAATATTTTGTTACACTAAATTTTTAAGGGATGTCGGTCAGTGCTTATTGAATCTCAGAAGAAATACCATAGCCATCTTTGGTAACTGTATGCTTCCCGTCGGCTCCAACAGAACCAATTCCCACTGTAATCAAAATAAAGGCTAAGAGGGTTGTAATCGTAATAATTGTAGCTTTTTTAGCAGACATATCTTTTTCCTCCACGGATGCATCAATGACCCAATTCAAAGATGAACGGTGTATTATCTAAACTTTTATGAAAGCAGAATCACTTAAAGACCGATAGGTTCCTATTATCATCTCATAAAGCTAAAAAAACTCTATAAATTTTTCATATATTATAGTTCTATAGATATATTTTTTTCTTTTTGTTATATATTTTTCTTCATTTTCTCGATGATGATAGTGAGCTTTGGCAAGATTTTTATGCGCATAAATTATAAACTTAAAAGATTATTTATTAGACAGACATTGGCTTTGAATGAAGAAATAAAGATAGAGGGGGCGCAAGCTTTTTATCTTGTGCATGTTTTGCGGATGAAAGAAGGAGCAGAAATTTTACTTTTTAATGGACAGGATGGTGAATGGCTTGCTAAACTTATCATTGTAAAAAAAAAATTTGTTGTGGTTCAGCTTATCCATCAAGAAAGATTACAAACGAGGCATTCTAATCTTATTTATTGCTTTGCTCCACTTAAAAACGCGCGGTTGGATTATATGGTGCAGAAAGCTGTTGAAATGGGGGTATCGATTTTGCAGCCTGTTATAACGCATCATACGCAGGTTACGCGTATCAATATGGCGCGTATGGAAGCCAATGTTATCGAAGCTTCTGAACAGTGTGGCATTTTATCTCTGCCTGAATGCGTATCTGCTCTATCATTAGCAGAACTTTTAGCACAGTGGGATGAGACACAGCCTTTATTCTTTTGTGATGAAGAGCATAAATCGCATAATCCATTACCTTCTTTTAAAAAGCGTGACGTTACAACACCTGGTGTTCTCATTGGACCAGAAGGTGGGTTTAGTGAAGAAGAGCGGAGCTTTTTAAAAAAACATCCTTTTGTGGTTCCAATATCATTAGGTCCGCGTATTTTACGCGCTGACACTGCCGCTGTCGCTGCTTTGGCTCTTCTTAATGCTACCGTGGGGGATTGGGCAATGGATTGAGAAGTCTGTAAAATCATTCTAAACAATTCATTTAAGACGATGATAGGATATGATAAGTTATGGCGCTTGATATAACCGATGAAAGTGAAATTTATAACTTAGATTCCTTGGTTAGCTATTTCCAAGGGGGGTATAAACCAGAAGATGATTGGCGTATTGGTACAGAACATGAAAAATTTCCGTTTTATAGAGATGGTTTTCTTCCTGTTCCTTATGAAGGTGAGAGAGGAATCCGAGCGCTTTTAAAGGGGATGCAAAGCGTTTTAGGATGGGAACCTATTTTAGATGAAGGGAATATTATTGGGCTCGTAGGATCAGGTGATCAGGGGGCTATTTCTTTGGAACCTGGGGGACAATTTGAATTATCGGGTGCACCATTAAAAACAATAGGTCATACTTATAACGAGTTGATGCAGCATTTAGCTCTTCTCAAGAAAATTTCAGAACCATTAGGGATTGGTTTTTTAGGTCTTGGTGCTAGTCCAAAGTGGACTTTGGCTGAAACGCCGAAAATGCCTAAGTCACGTTATCAGATTATGACTGATTATATGCCGAAAGTGGGGCATAATGGTCTTAATATGATGTATCGCACATCAACGGTTCAGGTTAATCTTGATTTTTCATCTGAAAGTGATATGCGGCAAAAAATGCAAGTATCTATGAAGTTACAGTCTATTGCGACCGCATTATTTGCAAGTTCACCTTTTACAGAAGGACGTCCGAATGGCTTTTTATCTTGGCGTTCTGAAATTTGGCGTAATACGGATAATCAGAGGACAGGGGTTCTCCCTTTTATATTTTCTGAGCGCTTTGGTTTTGCTGATTATGTTGAATGGGCCCTTGATGTTCCAATGTATTTTGTTGTTCGTGATGGTCGTTATTATGATTGTACACACATAACGTTTCGTCAGTTTATGAATGGAGCATTAAAAGGACAAGTTGCAAATTCAATTCCAAATATGGGAGATTGGATTAATCACCTATCAACGTTATTTCCTGAAGTCCGCTTAAAAAGATTTTTAGAAATGAGAGGAGCGGATTGTGGTTCTTGGAAGCGTATTTGTGCGTTGTCAGCTTTTTGGGTTGGGCTTCTTTATGATAGAGAAGCACTTAATGAGGCGGAGGCTTTGACAAAAGATTGGTGTTTTGAAGAAGTTTTAGAGTTGCGCCAACGCGTTCCAAAAGAGGGGTTAAAAACTCCTTTTCGTCAAACCATTCTGTTAGAATTAGCTCGTCAAGCCCTTGCTATTGCACGCAAGGGCCTAAAAAATCGCAAACAGTATGATGCGAATGGTTTTGATGAAACAAATTTTCTTAATCCTTTAGAAGAGGTTGTTGCAATGGGGCAAACAGATGCTGAAAAATTGTTGTCCTATTACTATTCTATTTGGAATGAGTCTGTAGAACCTGTATTTTTAGAATGTGCTTATTAAATTTGAGGCAAAGACATTTTGTACTTTTTTAAAAATGCATATCACTGTGGTGGCTCATTCATTCACTTATCTTAGAAAGAATATTTCCCCTTGCTTTCAACATTGTCTCGTAAATCATACAATACAAAGATCTCTTAGTCCCTGTTATTTTTATATCCAGATTAATACTGTCACGATATTTCCGTAACCTCAATCTTGTATCTTTATCTTAGAGATGGATCATAAGAGATATATTTAGCTTGTTATCAAATATTTTTATCCACTTGGCTCATCACGCTTATGAATAAGTCTGAAAACAATATTTTTCACTTTTTAATAAAGGAATAAAAATATTATTTGTGTTTAATAATCTTATCCAATATTAAATTATTATCATTCAATATACGATGTTTATATGAATATGAAGTATTTTTTATGTGGAACAAAATACAAAAATTTAGTTGTTATACAGGCAAGCTGCAAATACTTACTTTGTTTGCTAAACATAGAGTGGGCTGCTTAACTTTTTGTTGCTTCCATTTTTTATTAGCCAGATCTTATAAGGATTCTTATCCCTTTTTTTATCATTATACGATATAATTACGCTGTCATTATGCAGACAATAGCTGTATTTTTAAAACGGGTAAGGAAATTACATGTTATTATTTTCTCTGGACGCATAATTTGTTCTTTTCGGTTAATGGGAGTTGGAGAATCTAGAAATTTTTTTCCATATTCAGCCATCAGATCATGAAAGTCTTCTGCAAGTTTTGCGAGAAAAACATCTTTTTTCAATGAATCAAATGAGTATTGTATTTGATTAGTGAGCAGATCTTCATCTTTGGATTATTTGCCAAACAACAGCAAAACGTCCACAAAAGGCAAGTATTGTGTGATAATGCTTTAAAATATCCAATTGTGGAGGTTCAATTTGTAATTCTATTAAATATTTTTAAAATCATACCTTATCATATTCTACAGATGTAACAGGTTTTGTCTTACTTTGAAAGACTTTTATAACTTCTTTTGCTATTTCCTTTTTTTCACGATATTCTAAGTCTTTATGGTTTTGACTGATAAAGTTCATTGTACGGATTCAAATCGTTCACTTTAGTATATCCAAATGATATTAATACAGCAAACAAAAGTATCAATAGAGAAGATACAACAATAAATGTTATGGTACGCTTCATGAGTAATTTAACTCCTTATCTTCAATAAATAGACCGATATTAAATACGTCTATGATGACGATTGATATCATTTAGTTTTGTTATATCAACAGGATATATGGTATTTTTGTTGGTATTGTGTTTTAGGGTGTGTTGAGTAATGTTTTATATTATTAGTTGTATTGCATTTTATAGGTATTGTGGTTTTCGAAGTCTTCACATTTGAGATTTTTTTGTTATTGAGAGGGCATATTTTCATGTCTATAAAGAGAATTTCGAAAAACAAAAAAGCTTCCATTGAGAGCAGAGAAAGAATGTGTAAAAGGTGTTATCCATAAAATAATTATATTTGAAGTGCTGATCAAAATTGTTGAGAGTGCCGTCCATAAAATTGGCAAGAGTGGCTTGATCTTGTATTTTTCAGAAAAGTTATGAATGTTCGATTATTAATTAACCATTGTTTGGAAAGCTCTTTTCAATTCAAAGAGCAAAAGAGAGTGATAAGGGCATTTAGAGTGATAAGATATGTTGGAGTTATTCAGTATTAAGATGCTATGAGTGCTGTTTATATTTCTCTTTTTAAATTATTTAATGAGAGTATAAATTTAAATAATAGGAAAATAATTTTATTTATTTTCTTTAAACATTTATTAGTAGATAAAAAATTCTCTTTTAATCTATAAATTGAAAAATAATGGTTTTGTAAAAACCTTGTAAGTTTTATACTTTAACTTTCAAATATCATGCATTGATTTTGAGGTATGTATGTTATTTACATCAATCATAAACAATAGTGGATATAGACTGGGCATAGACAATGACATTTAATTTTTTTATCAATTTATTTCTATTTGTTATTTTTTTATTGTGGATTGCTCAGAGTAAGAGAATGCAATGGAGTCTTTCACTCCGTGTTATGCTAGGGCTTATCCTTGGCTTGATTTTTGGTAGTATTTTACAGTTTGTTTATGGAGAGGGTGAAGGCACTTTATTGAAATCCGTTGAATGGTTTAACATTGTTGGTGAAGGCTATATTTTATTGTTACAAATGATTGTTATGCCACTGGTTTTTGTCTCTATCGTTTCAGCGGTTGCTCATTTACATTCTGTTTATGCTGTTGGAAAGATGAGTATAATAACAATTTCAATATTGCTTTTTACAACGGCTCTTTCAGCATTGGTTGGCGTGCTTGTGGTTAATTTCTTTGGATTAACAGCAAATGGTTTGGTGCATGAAGGGCAAAATGTTTCTGCTATTCTTGAAGGTCATATTTCTCAACTTGGAGATATGAATATACCAAAGATGATTTTGTCTATGATTCCTAAAAATCCATTTGCTGAATTGAGTGGAGCTAAACGTACGTCAATTATCAGTGTTGTGATTTTTGCGTCATTTTTAGGTGCAGCGGTTCTTCTTTTAAAGAAAGATGAGCCAGAAAAAGGAGAAAACGCGCTTTTATTTATTCAAGTGGCACAAGCTTGGATTATGCGGTTGGTCCGTATAGTGATTGCTTTGACGCCTTATGGTATTTTTGCTCTTATGACGAAAGTAGGAGCGATATCACGTATTTCAGATATTTTAAATTTACTGGTTTTTATTATTGCCTCTTATGTCGGTATTATCTTAATTTTTGGTATTCATGGTGTACTGCTTGGCATTTCTGGGATTAATCCCTTTCGTTTTTTCAAAAAGGTTTTACCGGTTTTAACATTTGCTTTTAGCAGTCGTTCAAGTGCTGCAAGTATTCCTTTGAATATTGAAGCGCAAACGCAGTGGATAGGAGTTCCGCAATCCATTGCGAGTTTTGCAGCTTCTTTTGGGGCAACAATTGGACAAAATGGTTGTGCCGGTCTTTATCCAGCGATGCTTGCGACCATGATTGCACCCTCTATGGGTATTAATCCTCTTGATCCTACTTGGATTGCTACGCTTGTTGGGATTGTAACGTTGAGTTCTATTGGTGTTGCTGGTGTGGGGGGAGGGGCTATCTTTGCTGCATTGATTGTTTTACCAATTATGGGATTTCCTGTTACTTTGGTTGCTGTACTCATCTCTATTGAACCGCTAATTGATATGGGACGTACTGCTCTAAACGTGAGCGATTCAATGGTAGCCGGAACAATTACCAGTCAAATGTTACGAACAACGGATAAAAGTATTTTAAAAAAATGATTTTAGGTTATGTTTTTTTAGATTGTAAAACATCTGTAAGAGATATTTGCGCTGAACCAGGTTGTAGGGGTTTTTGTTGATTGGGATGAGGGGCCCAACCAGAGAGCCAGATGAAAGAAAAATGTGCACGAATACGTCCATCAGGATCACTAAATCGTTGTGCATAGATTTCAGCTGCGCGGAGAAAAAAACGTTTGGATACAGGGCGTCGTGAACGATTTATGTGTGCATTTTGCATTCCCATAGCTTTAAGATCGTGCATAAGATCAAACATTGTATTATAACGTATTGTGATATCTTCAACGTCTGCTACAGGAAGGGCAAAGCCAACACGCTGTAAAAGAGCGCCTGCATCACGAATGTCGGCAAAAGGGTAGACCCTAGGGCTTGCTCCATCATAAATTTCACTTTCAGCTTGCAGCAGGCTTTCGCGCAATTCTCTTAATGTACCAGCTCCTGCCATAACAGCAAGAAATAAGCCATCTGGTTTAAGAGTATTTTTTATCTGGCTTAGAACACCAGGGGTATCATTGGTCAATTGTAATGAAAGAAGTGAAACAATAAGGTCACAGTAACTTTGAGGTAAATCAAGAAATTCTCGATGACGTAAATGAAATTTTTTATCATGGCTTTGATAAAGCGTATCGGTTTCAATACGTTCTATGGAACAAACTTTTCCAGACTTCATTAAAGCTTGCGCAGCAAGGTCTGTATGGCTGTGTAAATCGAGAGCTAATGTAAAGAGGCGATCAACAGTACTAAGACGTTTATAGAGATCTTCTGCTGTGTGAGAGAGTAAAAAGTCATATCCTTTTTTTGCTTTTTGGAAAGCGCGTTTGCGGAATTGTTCAATGCGGTTATGATCAAAAATTAAAGGATGCGACATATTGTAGAACACTTTCTCTCTATGAAAGAATATATTTTGAAAAGGTTCATTATTTGTGCAAGCTCTGTCAAGTTTATAATATGAAAGAAAATAAATTTATAGAAGGTAAGAGTTTTTAAAGGAATTAAAATTATAAATTGAGGAAATACAAAGGAACTTTTGTTCTACGGGGAACTTGTAAAAGCCTAGATTTATAATGTTGTACTTTCGAGAAGCGGCGTTAAATAGCAACGATATACTAAGTAAATGCATTGAACGCTTGAAAACAATGCTTTATCCTCCAATTTGTCCTGGATGTAAGCAAAATGTTTCTACTTATGGTACGATTTGCTCCGAATGTTGGAAAGAACTTCAATTTATCACAAAACCTTATTGTCCTGTTATGGGGACTCCTTTTGTTTGTGATATGGGGGAGGGGTTTCTCAGTGGTGAAGCACTTCGTAATTCTTATCCTTTTTCACGTGTTCGCTCGGTCATTGTTCATAAGGGGCTTGCACGAACTTTAGTAACGCGTTTAAAATATGGTGATCATATAGAATTGGCATCATTTATGGCCAAGTGGATGATGTTTGCTGGACGCGAGGTTATTGATGATTGTGATGTTATTATCCCCATTCCATTGCATTTTCGTCGTTTTTGGGAGAGGCGTTATAATCAATCTGCTGAGCTTGCACGTTATATTGCAGAATCACAAAAAAAGCTTTTAAAACCGGGGTGGCTTGTTCGTTGTCGGCATACCCGTCCGCAGGTTAGTCTTTCTTCAAGAGAGAGAAAACTTAACGTAAAAAATGCTTTTAAGGTTTCGCATAAGGTTAAAAAATACCTTAAAGGATGTTCTGTTTTACTGATTGATGATGTTTTTACAACGGGTGCAACAGTTACGGCAGCAGCCTCTGCATTAAAAGATGCAGGTGCACGACAGGTTGATGTGCTAACATTTTCGCGTGTCCTCAAAGAAGATTCTATTTATCCCTCTTCTTAAGAGAAACTTGAAGTGAATATTATAAAAAATATTGGAGGAAACTATTATGAAAGAGATAATAATTTATACACGTCCCGGTTGTCCTTATTGCATAAAAGCTCGTGATTTACTTGATAAAAAAGGCGTAAAATATACAGATATTGATGCTTCTACATCCCGTCGCCAAGAAATGGTACAGCGCGCAAATGGACGTAATACATTTCCGCAAATTTTTATAGGTGATTATCACGTTGGCGGTTGTGATGATCTTTATGCTTTAGAGGCTGAGGGAAAGCTCAATTCTTTATTACAAGGCATACAATAGTTGTAAATGAGATATTCTTAAGACCGTTTTGCGAGAAGGAGGTAGTTAACGTCCATGTCTTTTGAGCGATTCCAGCTGTCGTTTAATGGGTTATAAGTAATACCTATCTCATCAATGACAGCTAGAGCATTTTGTGATAAGAAATTTTTAAGTTCTAGAGGTTTTAGGAATTTTTTATAATCATGTGTTCCTTTAGGAAGCCAACGTAGGATATATTCAGCGCCTACAATAGCAAGCCCCCATGCTTTCCATGTACGGTTGAGTGTCGAGACAAACATCAACCCTTGTGGTTTCAGCATTTTTGCTGTAGCTTCTATGAAGAGATTAACGTCAGCGACATGTTCAACAACTTCCATATTAAGGATGATATCAAATTTCTCTCCTTCGTTGGCGAGTGCTTCTGCCGTAGTGGTACGGTAATCAATTAAAAGATCATTTTGGGTTGCATGAATTTTTGCGACTTCAATATTCGTTTGTGAAGCATCAACGCCTACGACCATAGCGCCAAGACGTGCCATTGGTTCACATAACAAGCCTCCTCCACAGCCAATATCAAGAATTTTCAAATTCTCAAAGGGTGTAAGTGAAACAGGGTCACGATTAAACTCTAAACAGATTTTTTCTCTGATGTAAGCAAGGCGTGTTGGGTTAAATTGGTGAAGAGGTCGAAATTTTCCTTGTGGATTCCACCATTCTGTAGCAATACGTGAAAAGTGATCAATTTCACTTTGATCAATAGTTGTCCGCATTTTATCTATCATTTTGCTTTCCTTTTATTTTTTAATGATCACGTCAAGTTTTTTTATAAAAAGTCAAGAGAAATTAATATAATCATAATGAAACTTGCACAAATGATAGATATTCGCTATGTCGAGTAAATGATTAGTTGATAGAACATCTTATTCTCGTTACCGTTTGAGATAAGAGATGTAAAGATAGAGTATTATTAATGGCGCGCATTGTCATGAAATTTGGTGGAACATCTGTAGCAAACATTGAATGTATTCATAATGTTGCAAGGCATGTCAAAAGAGAGGTTGATGCAGGTAATGAGGTTGCCGTTGTCGTATCTGCGATGGCTGGTAAAACCAATGAACTTGTTCAGTGGACGTGTGATGCTTCGCCTATACATAGAGATGTTCGTGAATATGATGTTGTGGTTGCTGCTGGTGAACAGGTTACTTCTGGTTTGTTGGCTTTAACACTTCAAACAATGGGCGTGAATGCACGTTCATGGCTTGGTTGGCAAATTCCTATTCATACAGACAATGCGCATGGCCGTGCACGTATTACTGATATTGACGGATCTTTTTTAATAGAGCGTTTTCAGGAAGGTCAGGTTGCTGTTATTGCTGGTTTTCAGGGGGTAACTCCGGATAATCGAATTTCTACCTTAGGACGTGGGGGATCAGATACAAGTGCTGTTGCTATAGCAGCGGCTGTACAAGCTGATCGCTGTGATATTTATACGGATGTGGATGGTGTTTATACAACGGATCCACGTATAGAACCGAAAGCGCGTCGTTTACCAAAGGTAGCTTTTGAAGAGATGCTGGAAATGGCTTCTCTTGGTGCAAAAGTTTTACAGGTTCGTTCTGTTGAATTGGCAATGGTTCATAAGGTTCGTACCTTTGTGCGTTCAAGTTTTGAGGATCCTGATGCTTTAGGCATGGAGGATCCAATGAGTTCTTCTGGAACACTTATTTGCGATGAGGATGAAATTGTGGAACAACAAAATGTTACTGGTATTGCTTTTGCTAAGGATGAAGCACAAATTTCCCTTCGTCGGCTTGCCGATCGTCCAGGGATTTCGGCAGCAATTTTTGGCCCCTTGGCTGAAGAGCGCATTAATGTTGATATGATTGTGCAAAATATTTCTGAAGATGGCTCAAAAACTGATATGACTTTTACGGTACCATCAGCAGATGTAGAAAAAGCTGTTGCACTTCTTGAGAAAAATCGTAAAGAAATTGGATTTGATGTTCTCCAATTTGAAAGCGATCTTGCCAAGGTATCTGTGATTGGTATTGGAATGCGCAGCCATGCAGGTGTTGCTGCTACAGCTTTTAAGGCTTTGGCTGAAAAGGGTATTAATATTCAAGCAATCACGACCTCAGAAATTAAAATTTCTATTTTGATTGATAGTGCTTACACTGAACTTGCGGTTAGAACATTACATGCTGTTTATGCTCTTGATAAGGGGTGAGCATTTTTTAGCTCCAATAAAGTTTCAATGACATCAATATATATTAATAATTTTTATTAAGGATAACTTATATTTTGAACTTAAATGAGAACTATTCAATACAGCAAAATGCTCTCATTTTAAACTTATTCGTGATCTTGAAAACGGGAAGACAGTTTAACACTGGGAGACTATGAAGTTGTAAAGGTAAAAATCAATACTCATCTTTACGCTTATAAAGGAGAAAGTGAGCCGCACTAAGGCTATTTTCAGTTTCCAATATTGTGCAACTTTTGCTTTGAAATAAGGAAACCTTCCGGTATTTTGCTTTCTTACCCGAGTGATAAGACGACAAATGATCCTTAAAAATATATTTGCTCAAAAAATAATATGTTTTTTAAAGAAGGCTAGGATTAAAGCTGTTGATAATACTGACAATAAAGTCAGTAACGAAAAGATGGATTTGTTGGAAAAATGAGCTACGGGATTACTTAACTAATTATTGGGTCTGCTTGCTATGTTGACGTTATAAGTGATAGGTGAGGTTGGAAGAACTGTTGTGGCTATAAAGGGCAGTAAAAAACTTATATTATTTCAATAAATTAACGTCTATATACTTTATTATAAAAACAGAAGCTTGTAAGAATTGTGATGATGGAGTTAAGGTGTTTGAAACAACTCTCTATGATTTTTATACACACAGTTATGGTGAGAAAGTTATTTTGTGTTGATTAACTCAATATACCTTATTCATGTGCATTGAGTAGCCAAGATCTTAATGATAGCTTCAAATGAAGATATATTATTTACATTACTATTAATTATTGTTTCTTATTTTTTCGTTATAATTAAATATAACATATTGATTTATAATAGGAATTCATTGTTTCTTCATAGTGGATAATAGCTTTGACGAAAGATCGCTTCTCCTATCACAAATCCCTTTATATTAAATCAATTAAAATTATTTCTGTATACGCTACAAGTGGGACTGGTATGTGAGTAAACTTTATTGAAGAAAGGAGTAAAAACGTCTCTTACGAATTCTCTCAAGTGTCAAAAGTTGTTGCAACATGAGAGGTTGGCAAATAATATGATGATGTCAGTTTACATCTTCATAGATGTAAAGATGAGGTAAAACAACGGCTTTTACGTTCAATATTGTCCAAATCCAACAAATGAATAGAATCACTTTTTAAAAAGCTCGTATAAAAGTCTATTTTTAATTAGTTTATTGGGAACTATGAGCAACGTCTTTATTGCGCTTAATATAAATAAATCCATATCCTAGACCGATAAGAGCAGATAAACCAGAGCCACAAAGTACTCCAATTTTTGCAGCATCAAGAAGGATAATATTTTTAAAAGCAAGCATTGAAACAAAGATAGACATTGTAAAGCCAATTCCTGCTAAAAAACCAATGAGTAAAATACCTGTCCATGTCATATGAGGAGGGAGGCGGCATAGACCTGATTTTACAGCTAGATAACTGGCAGTGATAATGCCAAGCGGCTTACCGATGAAAAGCCCAATAACAACACCAAGAACAATCAAGAATGATTTATCGGAAGAAAGGTCAAAGTTTGCAAAACTTACTCCTGCATTTGCAAAGGCAAAAATCGGCATTACACCGTATGCAACCCATGGATGCAATGCTTTCTGAACACGGGTTACTGGAGCAATTATGGCACGCTGTCCTTTGCGCATTTTTTTCAATGCGGTTGAAATATGATGGAGATCTGTTTTAATATTTTTTTCTTGAAGAATTTGCATAGCATTGCTGAGCGTGGTGAGTGGCGCTACAAGAGTCCGAGTAGGAAAAACGGGAGTCATCATCCCTAAAATTACACCAGCAAGTGATGGATGAACGCCTGTTACCATTAAACCCCACCAGATGATTGCACCAGGTAAAATGTAAAGCCATGCTGATGCAAGCCCAATCCATTGAAAGAATAGCACTAGAGCAATACCTGCTCCTGCAATCATTAAACCACTAAGATCAATGTTTGTTGAGTAGAAAAAAGCAATAATAAGAACAGCTATAATATCATCAATAATCGCGAGTGATAGAAGAATGATATGAAGATTAGAAGGAATTTTTTTTCCAAGAAGAGCAAGAATACCGAGAGCAAAGGCAATATCTGTTGCTGTTGGTACGGCCCAACCATGTATATGCCCATCATTAAAGTTGAAGATAAAATAAATAATTGCAGGGAAACAAACACCCCCTATTGCAGCAACAATTGGTAAGATTGCTTGTTTAAAATCGGCAAGAGCACCTTCATGAATCTCGCGTCGGATTTCCATTCCTGCAACGAGAAAAAAAATAGTCATAAGAGCATCATTAACCCAAAAATGCAAATCCCATGAAAGAGTGAAATGCCCCAAATTAAAACCAAGAGGTGTATGCCAAAAAGATTCATAGAGATCAGCATATTTAGAATTGGCAAAAATGAGTGCAGAAGCAGCAGCTAATAAAAGAACAATACCACTAAGAGCTTCAATATGGAGAAAACGCTCGATAGCAGAAAGCGCTTGATTGGTGACACGAGAAGCGCGATTAGGCAAGCGATTTGAAGATAAATCAGACATGAACAACTCCAAGTATCGACAATTTTATAATTCTATATTCTCTTATGTAAATGACTCTATGTGAAGCCTTCTGTATCATATAAAAGCAAAAAGAGGAATAAAGTTCTTAATTTATAGACAAGATCATCATGTTTAAAGCACAAAATGTTCAAGGCGATGCTTCATTTTTAATAGTGAGATCTACTTTGCTTAAAGCCTTGGATAGATCATTTTGTAAAGCAGATTCGAGATCAATTATTGTGAGCCCTTTATTATCTTTTGCTTTAATTTTAACGCTCAATGTTTGCGGATTTTTAGCAAATTCACCTAAGGATTTTGAAATTTTTTCTGCTTCGTCATGATTTTTTAACAGAATGTTAGGGGTCTGCGTCATCATTAGATAGAAATCGTCATAGAGTTCCTTTTTAAGATCATGTTTGCTGTCATTAAGAGTTTGCGCAAGATAAGAAAAAAGCTTATCAATGAAACCTGCATCCTTATATTGTAGATCAATTTCATTGATGCCAAGGTCTTGAGAAGCAGCAATCATTACATTTTTCTGACCAGAAAAAAGCTTTTCATCAACATCAATAACCTTGGCTGATATGTACCCAGATCCAACGTCTTTCATATCGAAAGACATTGCATCAAGAAAGAGCATACGTTTTTTTTCATCATAAGAAATATCAATTTTTCCTGAAATGTTAAAGTGCTCAAAGTTCAAATTTTTGAAGAGTTCTAAGTCTTTTTCATTCATGTTTTTAGGTAAAACGGAAAGGTTATTGAGGGAAAGAAAAAGTTTTTTAGGGATAGGTTGTTTCCACAAGCTTGGTTTGAATTGGAATGATTCGAGTGTTGCTTTCAACTGTGGTATATCAACGGTGACGTTATCAACTTTGGCATCGGCTGAGGTAATGGCGAGCAATATGTTTAGAAGTAGACCATTTTGTGCTATTTTTTCAGCGGTTTTATTATTCTCTTTTCTTGCATTAAGATAAGCTTTGATCAATTTTTCAGGAGTTTGTTCAAGTGGCTTCATCTTTAAACCAGATGTTTTAAACTGTTGGAGAAAGAAAGAGCTGTTTTTTTCTGCTTCTTCAAAAATATCAACGCTTATATTATTCAGAGCAATGGGACCAGTAACGGTTTTACCTTGATTGAGAGTATTGTTTTTTCCAAAGATGATAGAATAGGTGTAGTTGATGTCGATATCATGGGCTTTTATTGTATCACTTTTAGCCATAATCTGCATCTGTTTGGCACCATTGACTGCAACTGTTTTAAGATCCATACTTTTGATACTAACTGAACGGATATGGCCATTTTTAAAATCAGAAAGCTGGAAATTATTGACTTCAACCGTTTCTATTTGCTTATTTTTATTTTCTATAGAAAGTTGTATATTGGGAGCAATAATTGAGGAAAGCTCAATACGCATCATTGATTGTAAAAGACGTGATGTTATCGTTCTATCTTTTTCTTTTAAAGATACACTTCGAAGAGAAATTTGGGGAATTTGCACATGAATATTATTATGCTTTAAATCAACATTATAGAGTGTGAAATTTCCAGGAATAAAGGAAAGAGGAGGACGGGCAGAAATGGCACCAATTTTAAGTGATGTACCAGCTGGAACAGGTATTGTCACATTCTTCAAATTGATTTTACCTAGAATGCTTACTTCAGATGTTTCGGCTTTTATGGAATGACGGGCTATTTCTTTTCTTACAAAACTGTCAAGATAGGGTTTTGCAATATAAAATCCACCAACCATTATAATTGCCAAGATAGCAACAAATCCAATAATGCAAGTGAGCCAATATCTGAGGTTACTTTGATACCCACTATTAAGATTGACCATTCTTTCTTCTTTCATTTTTATCACTCTTTGAATTGAGAGTGAAGATAAATTCTTTTAAGCAACGACAAAGGTTTAAATATAGCGTGTACCAGTTTCAACAATTATCTACGCTCTATATTAGAGTTATTCTCATCTTTTTTGCAATATAGCTTTATCAACTTTTATCAATTTTCTTTGGGTTCAGCACTTTATAGAAAAGCACGCATAATAAGGAGAGGCAAGTTTATGCGCATCATAATTTTTTATCACTTTAAAATTATCCTAAAATATTTCGATGTCTGCTTTTATCTTGCTGCTGTTTATAGGAATATTTAAAACATAAAAAATATGTTCTTGTTCATTATAATTTAATGGGGAGAGGTAAGTGTTATGACAGAAAATCAAATAATGGCTTTTTCGATCATTGGTCTCATGATGGTTGTTTTTATTTGGGATCGATTTCGTTATGATCTTGTTGCTATTTGTACGTTATTAATAGCTTGTGCTCTTGGTCTTGTCAGTCCGAAGGAAGCTTTTAGCGGTTTTAGTAATGATATCGTTATTATCGTGGGGAGTGTGTTTGTTGTCAGTACGGCCGTATCGCGCTCTGGTATAATGGAATTTATTATTCAACGGGTATGGCCAGATGTGAAATCGGTGCGTCTTCAATTAGCTTTTTTGGTTATTTCTGTTGTCGTGTTATCAATGTTCGTTAAAAACATTGGTGCTTTGGCTATTATGCTTCCGATAGCTTTTCAGTTTGCTCGTCGTTCTCAGGTTTCTCCTTCTGTCTTTTTGATGCCCATGGCCTTTGGTTCTTTATTGGGGGGGCTTATGACACAGATAGGAACATCTCCCAATGTTGTTATTTCAGCGATGCAAGAACGCTTAGCAGGAACACCTTTTACAATGTTTGATTTTACACCAGTTGGTGCGGTTATTGCGACGGCTGGTGTTTTATATTTGGTCTTGTTTTATTGGCTTTTGCCTGTGCGTGTACGTTCAGGTGTATCATTTGATGATGCCATTGATATTCGTAATTATGTTGCAGAGGTGCATGTCCCAATAAATTCACCGATTGTGGGGAAAAATATTGTTGATTTGGTTAAGCCATCAAGTGGTGATGTTATGGTGATTCAAATCATCAGAAACAAAGTATCTATTTCACCATTACCAGATTTTGTTTTGTCTGAAAATGATATTATTTTGCTGGAAGGATCACATACAGGGTTAGATAGCGTGATGAACTCTGCTCGTTTAGAGTTTTCTAAAGGGCGAACTATTGCTGCAGGTGATAAGGACAGTGATATTGATATTATTGAAGCCGTCATTACCCATAATTCACCTCTTATCGGTATTAGTGCGAAAGAGTTTTCCTTATTTGATCGCTATAATGTAAATTTGCTTGCGTTAAGTCGTCAGCATGAAAGGGTGCGGGGAAGACTTGATGATATTATTTTCCATCTTGGAGATGTGATTGTTTTGCAAGGACAGGATGCAGTTATTCCAAATTTGTTAAGGGAATTGAAATGCTTACCCCTAGCAAAACGAAATATTGTGTTTGGAAATTTACGACATGGTTTTATATCTTTGGCTATTTTATTTATAGCAATTATTTTTACAGCTTTTCATATTGTTCCAGTTGCTTTTTCTTTCTTTTCTGCTGCTGCTGCAATGGTGATCTTTCGTGTTTTGCCAGCGCGTGATTTGTATCAGGCATTAGATGGTCCAATATTAGTACTATTAGCGGCTCTTATTCCAGTGAGTGAAGCGTTAGAGAAAACAGGATGTACGGAGCTCATTGGTCAATGGCTGAGCCAATTGGCAATATTTTTCCCGCCATCCGGTGCTTTAGCGCTTATGTTGGTGACAGCTATGTTGGTTACGCCATTTTTGAATAATGCAGCAACAGTGATGATGGTAGCACCAATTGCATCAAGTTTTGCTCATTCTCTCCATTATAAGCCTGAAGCTTTTTTAATGGCTGTTGCAATCGGTGCAGGTTGTGAATTCCTTACACCTATCGGACATCAAAGCAATATGCTCGTGATGGCGCCAGGAGGATACCGTTTTAGTGATTATCCACGTTTGGGTGCTCCATTGGCGGTGTTGATCGTTATTATTGCTGTTCCAATGCTTATGTGGGTTTGGCCATTACAATAAGATATTTTCAGAAGCTTTGAGTATCTATTACAAAAGGTTATTAATTGTATAAAGATAAATTGAAGGGATACACTTTCTTTGGCAAAATTTTATGAAAACTGCGCATTGATCATTCAGAACGTCTTTCAAATATAGTTGATAAATTAGGTTTATCTGTGTCATTTTTATCTTCTGTAGAAATTGGTAGAAAATCTGTTCCAGTAGGCATGGAAGAGAAAATCATAGAACTCTATGCTTTAGATCAAGAAAAAGCTTCTCTGTTAAAAAAGAAGCCTATCTTTGTCGAAAGAATTTTACAATCAAACCTTCTAATCCGTTGCAACATGAAACTGTTGTTGCATTTATGCTACTTTTAGATGTCTTATTTTAAGGGGCGTTAGCAGATTTCAAAGAAATGTTAGAAACACTCCATGAAGTATGCTTTTTGTAGAGGCTATTGCGAAATTCTATTCCCCAACTTTTATTTACGCATCCCTCATATTAAAAAAGATATATAAATACAGTAAGCTAGATGAATAAAGAATGGTATTAAAATCCTATAATCGAATACAATACAATGATTGTGTTAAAGACTTTAAAAGATATCTTTCATATAATAGAGAGGGAAGGGTGCTGAAGATGGTAGGCAATCATGGATAATATTAAAGCAGTGATTTTTTTATAAGATTCAAAAGTTGTGATGTAAGCTTAAAGAACATTTACATCGTTTTTGACTAAGACAGTTGCAAAAATCCAATTGATTTGGTTACATGTCAATTTGAAATAAATAAATCAGTAATTTAAAGATTTTAGTTGATTTAGGCTACCATCTTTGTCCATTTATGCGTAAAAGCGCAGAGAGTAAATTTTTACAAGGTATGATATATGTCGTATGATAGTTTTATTGCTGAAGTTAATGCTGAATTTCGTCAGGAAAAGGCGCTTGCTTTTTGGAGACGTTATGGTTTTTCAATTATTGGAGCAGTCCTTCTTTTCATCATCATGATAATTATTTATCAAATTTATTATCATGCACAAATAAAGAAAGCTGGTTATATTGGTGACGCATTTATAAAAAGCCTTAATTTTGCGGATACACGTCATTTTGATAAAGCGATAAAGCAATTGGAGAATGTTAAAGACTCTAACTTTGGAGGATATCCTTTTCTTGCTCGTTTGCGGGAGGCTTCTTTACTCATGGAGCAAGGTGATATGATTAAATCAGTGGAGATCTTTGATTCTGTTGCAGCGGATGAGAAAGCACCACAGATTTTGCGGAAAGTTGCAAAAATTCGAGCAGCCTATATTTTAGTTGATACAGGAACTTTGGAGGATGTCAAAAAGCGCGTCAAAGAGATGGCAAGTGATACCGATCCTATGCGTATGTCTGCAAGAGAAGCTTTAGGCTTAGCTGCTTATAAGTCGGATAAAATGGATGAGGCGGTTTATTATTTTAAGAAAATTTCTGAAGAAGGTGCTTTGGGTTTAAAAATAGCAGATCGGGCTCGAATGATGCTTGAGCTCATACAAGCCGAGGGCAAGACAAATAAGGAATAAATTGATGAGCCTTACCATTGCTATTGTTGGTCGTCCCAATGTTGGGAAATCAACACTTTTTAATCGTTTGGTTGGGCAAAGGTTGGCTTTGGTTGATGATAAGCCAGGTGTAACACGTGATCGGCGTATTCATGCGGCAAAACTTCAAGATCTACGTTTTGATGTGATTGATACGGCTGGGCTGGAAGAAGCAGGTGATCATACACTTGAGGGGCGTATGCGTTCTCATACAAAAGTTGCAATTGATGAAGCTGATCTTATTTTATTCGTATTTGATGCAAAGAGTGGAATAACACCAAGTGATTTAAACTTTGCTTCATTGGTTCGCAAATCAGGAAAACCAATTGTCCTTGTTGCCAATAAGTCTGAGTCAAGAGCGGCAACGGGAGGAGAGTATGAGGCGTGGTCATTAGGTTTGGGGGAGCCGTGCCCAATATCGGCTGAACATGGTTTGGGACTTAGTGATCTTCGTGATGCAATTATAGAGGCTGTTGGGGCAGAACGCGCTTTTGACAACAACAAAGAGGAAGATATTACGATACAGCCTGCATCTGTTGGTGATGATATAAACAATTTGGAAGAAGAGGGGCTTATGTACGATGAAAATAAGCCTATTCGGATTGCAATTGCGGGGCGCCCCAATACAGGAAAATCTACTCTTATCAATAGCATGCTGAAACAAGAGCGGTTATTAACAGGACCAGAAGCAGGACTTACGCGTGATTCTATTTCTGTAGATTGGGAATGGCGTGGTCGTCATGTTAAACTGTTTGATACTGCAGGTTTGCGTCGAAAATCGAAAATTCAAGAAAAGTTAGAAAAATTATCCGTTGCTGACACTTTGCGTGCTATTTGTTTTGCAGAAGTGGTGGTCATTGTTTTTGATGCAACGATGCCTTTTGAAAAGCAGGATTTACAAATTGCTGATCTTGTGATTCGTGAAGGGCGTGTTCCAGTTATTGCTTTTAATAAGTGGGACCTTATTGAAAATAGTCAGGCTACATTGATTGATTTGCATGAAAAATGTGCACGATTTCTTCCTCAAGTTCGTGGTTTGAGAGCTGTTCCTTTATCGGGACAATATGGTCAAGGAATTGATAAACTTATGGAAAATGTGATGATGATGCACCGTGTATGGAATCGTCGCATTTCGACGGCTAAATTGAACCAATGGCTTGAAACTGTTGTGGCACATCATCCACCTCCTGCGGTTTCTGGACGTCGACTTAAGGTTAAATACATCACACAGGTTAAGACACGTCCTCCTGGATTTATGATTTCTTGCTCGCGCCCCAAAAGTATGCCCCAGTCGTATTTGCGTTACCTTGTCAATGGGTTACGTGAAACATTTGATATGTTTGGTATACCAGTTCGCATATCATTACGAGCCTCTGATAATCCTTTTGCGGCACGTTCCAAGAAGAAATGATAACTCTTTAATTTTATTGATAATCATTTATCATGAGCGCTATTGAATAGAGCTCTCTCATCTTGATAAAGGTCATTTATTTGCATGTCATGAGAAGAGTTTAATAGGGAGTATTTAAGAAAGAGTACATAATCCTCTTAATGGGTTATTATAAGTGCAAGAATAGATGCAATATGAGGGTAGGGGAATATAATTATGATGCTTGTTTGAAAAGCAGCATTAGATTATCGTTTCATAAAAATAAAGCTTATGAATAAGCGCTTTTGCTTACGATAGTTTGTTTGAATAAAAAGCAAAAATATTTGCTGAATCTACGGATATTCAATTGTAAAAAGCGAAGTTCATAAAAGTGGATTAAAATTGTATAAAGTGGTATGGTAATCGTATTTAAAATTTATTATGTTCTATTGGCTTAATCTATTTGAAATTTTAGATTTATTAATATCTTGTATTTAAAGGAACTTCTCTTAATACCCTCAAGCTCATTTCGTGGTGGGGCCTTTAATGGCGTATGTAAAATACTTTGCGAATAGGATCATATAGAAACAATTGATTATTATTATTTTCATAAAATAAAAAGTGCAAGTTTATTCGAATAAAAGGAGAAAACCAACGCTCTCATACTGTTTTTAGCTTTCTATGTTCTCTTTCAAAACTAGGACTGATATAACATTGGGAGTCGGAAAATAAGATGGTATTAGTTTACACCTTTTGTTAAACGTAAAAATGGTTGTTCTATGAGTTTTATATTATTCACGTGAACTTTTCGTTATACATTCACGGGTGCTGTCGTGAAATCGGTTTAGGTGCTTGGAATATCTTTTTAAGAAAGCATGTAAATTGAAAAATACGTTATTTCTGCAATAAAATTTATACGATAACTTGTGATAGATTTCTTTTAGTATCTTGACGAATAAATTCGGGAACAATATGATGCACACGGTTTTATGAAATGTATTCTTACGTTGCTTTTTAATTAAGGAGCCAATGATGGCGATGGGCGAGAAACCCGTTATGAGCTGTAAGGAGGCTGAAGAGGAAAAGCAAGGAGAGTGTCTTCATTCAGAGGATTTGGAATGCCGTAGTAGGAACTTAAGCGTAGCTTTAGTACGCAAGCAAGCATTAAAGAAGCGGGAGCATAGGAATAAGCGGGAAAAATCACAAGGAAGGATGGCAGGTGCAATTAAGCTTTCCAGTGAGTTTCTGGCAAGTGTTATAGTTGGTATTGTTTTGGGGTTGGGGTTTGATAAGTTAGCAGGTTCATGGCCTTGGGGATTGGTATTTTTTCTCTTCTTTGGATTTGCTGCTGGTGTATTGAGTATTCTTCGGTCTGTGGGGTATGTTTCCTCCAGTCAATTAGGAAAAGAAGGCGTATTGCGCCAAGATAAACAAAATAAAGGGGCCAATGAGAGGTCCGATAAATGAGGTTGAAGTGACAGCGCACGCTCCAGATCCTATTCATCAGTTTGAGGTTTTAAGGCTGATTAAGATTTCCATAGGAAATATGGATTTATCGTTTACAAATGTATCATTGTTTACAGTCCTCACGGTTGTTGTAACTTCTATTTTTCTCTTTATTTCATCATCGAGTCGTGGATTGGTTCCAACGCGGATGCAGTCTCTTTCGGAAATGGCCTATGAGTTTGTAGCATCGACTCTGCGGGAATCATCTGGTGTGCAGGGAATGCAGTTTTTTCCTTTAGTTTTTTCTCTGTTTACTTTTATTTTGGTTGCTAACTTTATTGGTCTCTTTCCTTATTTTTATACGGTTACGTCTCAAATCATGGTCACGTTTTCGTTAGCAATGGTGGTAATTTTGACGGTGATTGGGTATGGCTTTTATAAGCATGGGGTCAGTTTTTTGAAACTGTTCGTTCCCAGTGGAGTTCCTGTTGTGGTTTTACCTCTGGTGACAATGATTGAGGTTATTTCTTTTCTCTCCCGTCCAATTAGTCTTTCTCTGCGTCTTTTTGCGAATATGCTTGCTGGTCATATTACGCTTAAAGTGTTTTCTGGGTTTGTTGTTTCAATGATTGGGGTAGGGCTCGTAGGTGTTGGTGGTTCGATTTTACCGCTTATTATGACTGTAGCAATTACTGCTCTTGAGTTTTTGGTCGCATTTCTTCAGGCTTACGTCTTTACGGTTTTAACTTGTATGTATCTTAATGATGCAATTCATCCAGGACATTAATAGAACTGGCGGTTTTCCGTCGAATAATGCAATTTCGCTTTAAAGGAGAATAACATGGAAATGGTGCTTGCAGCAAAATATATTGGCGCTGGTCTTGCTTGCTTTGGTATGGCTGGAACAGCTTTAGGACTTGGTAATATTTTTGGTAGCTATCTTTCTGGTGCATTACGAAATCCATCAGCAGCAGATAGTCAGTTTGGACGTCTCGTCTTTGGTTTTGCTGTTACAGAAGCTTTGGGAATTTTTTCATTGCTCATTGCTTTATTACTTCTTTTTGGGGTTTAATCATCATCAAAAGGGTATATCTGTTCTTGCATGAGGAAAGATTTACCCTTTTAGGCTCTTAACCAGAGAGATGCCAGAGAGATGTTTGTCAGTTATCATCGGTTATAGAGGGCTTTAATAAGCTATTTAAAGGATGAAAGAAGATGTTTGTTTCAAGCGCTTATGCACAGAACACTGAAACGTCGATAGAACATATTAAAAAGGTGGCAGAGCATGCAAATCGTGTGTTTCCGCCTTTTGATTTTGTGCATTTTGGTTCGCATTTTTTCTGGTTGGCAATTTCTTTCGGACTGTTTTATCTTTTTATCTCCCGTGTAATTGTACCACGTATTGGCGGTGTTATTGAAACACGGCGAGATCGAATCGCATCTGATTTAGATCAGGCAATGCGCATGAAGCAAGAAGCAGACATTGTTGTTGAAACTTATGAGCGGAAATTAGCAGAAGCGCGTTTGAACGCGCAGGCTATAGCGCAGGTAGCTAGTGAAGAATTAAAAGAAAAGGCAGAGCTTGAACGGAAAGAAATTGAAGAGAGTTTAGAGAAAAAACTCGCAGATGCTGAAAAACAGATAGCAAAAATTCGGGATAAAGCCATGCAAAATGTTGGTTCTATCGCTGAAGAAGTAGCTCTTGAAATTGTGAAAAAATTGATTGACGTTGATATCAACAAAGAGGCTGTTCGTTCAGTTGTTAAAACTGCGGATTATTGAGGAAGAAAAAGATGACTGATACTTTTTGGGCATTTGTTGGGTTAGTTCTTTTTTTGGCTCTTTTAGTCTATTTCCAAATTCCACAGAGGGTTATACACCATCTTGATGCGCGCGCGAAACGTATCAAAGATGAACTGGATGAGGCTCTGCGTCTTCGTGAAGAGGCACAGGAAATATTGGCTGAATATCAACGCAAACATGCAGAAGCAGAAAAAGATGCGCAAGAAATTATTGCAGCAGCAAAGCATGAAGTTGAATCTGTTATTGCTGAAGCCCGTGCAAAAGCAGAAGAATATGTAAAAAACCGCAATAAATTGGCAGAACAAAAAATTTCCCAAGCAGAAGCCGATGCTATGCGCATGGTTTCTTCATCGGCTATTGATTTGGCAATTTCTACAGCACGTACCCTTATTACAAGAGAAATAGATGCTAACAAGGTAGATGAACTTATTAAAGAGTCTCTTGAGAAAGAATCATTTATCAAAATGAAAACATATCTTAATTAATGATATTTGAGAGATAAAGAACAGTCTCTTTGGTTGCATAATTTTCTCAATATTAATTAGTATCAATATTAATTAATAAAAGTCATAAAAAAGAAAAATTTATCTTCATTGTTTTTATCAGTTAATAGGCTCTTTGATTTTAAATGACAAGTTTTGAGAAGTCTGCAACCGATTGTGTAACAATGTGAGTGCGTTTGAGAAGAGCAAGACGGTTAGCACGAACATCAGGTTTTTTATCATTCACCAATACTTTTTCAAAAAATATATCAATCAATTTTCCAAGTGGCGTTAGCACACTGAGGGCAAATGATAAATTTGTTGTATTGATGGGAGCAAGAACTTTTTTTTCTACTTCACAGATTGCATGATAGAGCTGTTTTTCTTCTTTCTCGACAAAGAGCTCAAAATTAATTTCATTCGCTATTTTTGTGCTTTTTTGAAATTCATTTTCAAGAATATTGGCAGTACGTTTTACAGAGGCTACAAAGTTCATTCCATCATGGGTGTTGATAAAAGCGATAAGCGATTCGACACGACGTGCAACCAATAAAAAATCATCAGAATCTTTATTTAAAACGGCTTCAAGGGCGTCGTAACGAGCGCCTTCCTCTTTTAGATAGATTTTCAAACGGTCATGAAAAAAGAATAACAGATCTGATAAAATATATTCTGTTTTTTCTGGAAGCAGATTCTGCAATTGTGGATTTTCTCTTTGAGAGATTTCATATTTATTTTTTTGTTGTAAGAAAAGATTCGTTGCTAACTGGAACAGTGGCATAAGATTGATTTTCCAATCTCGCGAAAGTACAAGCCTAATAATTCCCAATGCTGCTCGTCTTAACGCATAGGGATCTTTTGAGCCCGTTGGTTTTTCATTAATGAGCCAAAAGCCAACGAGCATGTCAATTTTGTCGGAGAGCATAACGGTTATAGCAAGTGGTTCTTGTGGAAGACGATCTGTTGGTCCTTGAGGTTTATAATGGTCTTCGATTGCTACAGCGACGTGAGGATCTTCCCCTTGAAGAAGGGCGTATTTTTGCCCCATAACACCTTGTAGTTCAGGAAATTCTCCGACAATTTCTGTTTGCAAATCAGCTTTTGCAAGGATGGCTGCACGTTTCGCTAAGAGAGGATCTGCTTGTATCAAAGGTGCAATTTTTTGTGCGAGTGTAGCGATGCGTTCTACTCTTGCACCTTGTGTACCTAATTTGGCGTGAAAAGTTACATTCAAATGATCAAGTCGCGCCATTCTTTGATCAAGAGGTTTTTTTATATCAAGATCAAATTTTTTTACAGAAGATTCCAATTGTTTAATATCGGGCAAATCACGCTGATCTGTTTTCCAAAAATAGAGTGCATCAGAAAGACGAGCATGGACAACCTTACTATTTCCTTTAGAAATTTCTTTGCCTTCATCATTGGCGAGAATATTAGAAACGAGAATAAAATGATGAGAAAGTTTTATCTTTTCCCCTTGTTTACGGGTGACAAAACATTTTTGATTAGCTCGAATGGTCAAGCGAATAATTTCTGGAGGAATATCAAGGAATGATTTGTCAAAATCACCCATAAGGATAACAGGCCATTCAACAAGGCCAGAAACTTCTTCTAGGAGGGCATTATCTTGAACCAGTTCTAAACCGTTTGCAAAGCAAAGATTTTGAGCATCAGCTAAAATAATATTCTTTCGTCTTTCTGCATCCAGAATGACTTTGTGTGTTTCAAGTTGAGTAACATAGTCATCAAAGCGACGCACCTGGAATGGCTTTCCGTCACTTAAGAAACGATGACCATAAGTTAGATTATTGCTCTTAAGAGAACCAATTGTAAACGGAACAACATGTGTTTCGCCAATTTCTGGTCCGAAGATGCAAAGAATATTTTGTAAAGGTCTAATCCACTTCAAAGTACCACTTTGTGCTGAATCTTTTCCCCAACGCATAGATTTAGGCCATGGAAAGTTGCGGATAATATCCGGTAAAATATCGGCAATAATTTCTTCTGCAGCTCGACCTTTTTTAACAATTTTAGCAATATAAAAATGACCTTTTTTATCATCATGTCCAATATGCGCTTCAGAAACATCATTTAATCCTGTTGCACGTAGAAAACCATCAATTACATGCTGTGGTGATTTTATACTGGGACCTTTGCGTTCTTCATGGACATCTTTGGAGCGTATAGAAAGTCCGCGTACGTCCAATGTTAACCGACGAGGTGTCCAATATTCACGAGCGGCTTTATAGGTTAATCCAGCATTCACAAGTTGATCCGTAACAGCTTTTTTAAGATCAGCAGCAGCTTTTCGTTGCATGCGTGCGGGTATTTCTTCACTGAAAAGTTCAAGAAGAAGATCAGACATTAGGCCTCTCCAGTATATATTTGTCCAGCTTCTGTGAGTAAGAAGGCTTCCCCACAACGGCGCGCGAGATTACGAACGCGAAGAATGTAATTTTGTCGTTCGGTTACAGAAATAACGCCACGTGCTTGCAAAAGATTAAAGATATGGCTCGCTTTAATACATTGATCATAGGCAGGAAAAACACAGCGATGGAATACATTTTCTTTATTTGGTTTTCCAGCATCAAGAAGTGCGCTGCATTCGCGTTCTGCATCGATAAAGTGCTGATGGAGCAGTTTTGTATCAGCAAATTCGAAGTTGTAATATGAGTATTCCTGTTCTGCCTGTAAAAAAATATCTCTATAACTTATTTTGTTTTCTCCCTCTAAACCATTAAAGTTAAGGTCATAGACGTTATCAACCCCTTGGATATACATCGCTAGACGCTCAAGACCGTATGTGAGTTCCCCTGAAACTGGAGCGCATTCAATGCCGCACACTTGTTGAAAATAAGTAAATTGAGAGACTTCCATTCCATCGCACCAACATTCCCATCCAAGCCCCCAAGCACCAAGAGTGGGACTTTCCCAATCATCTTCAACAAAGCGAATATCATGCAGTTTTGTATCAAGCCCGATAGCTTGTAGCGACTTTATATAAAGTTCTTGTAGATTGAGCGGAGAGGGTTTGAGAAGCACTTGGAATTGATAATAGTGTTGTAAACGATTTGGATTCTTACCATATCGGCCATCTGTTGGACGTCGAGAGGGTTGGACATAAGCAACTTTCCAAGGGCGTGGCCCTAGAGAGCGTAATGTTGTTGCTGGATGAAAAGTCCCAGCTCCGACTTCCATATCGTAAGGTTGCAAAATTGCACATCCATAGTGTGCCCAATAATTTTGCAAAGTTAAGATTAGTCCCTGAAAAGAACGTTTGGGGTTAAGATGTTCAGGCAGTTTCACGCTTTATACTCTTTATATTGGACTAAACAAAAAAACAAAGTAATTTTAGTTTCTCTATTTATTATTCATGTGGTTTATGGTTAAGCATCGTTTATTGCAAACCAAATTTCAACTTTTCTTGAATTTGTTCAGAATTTTCTGGTTTTCCGTCAATTGCGTGGTTCCATTGAAAGATTGCTTCACGTTTACGTCCAACTTTCCAATAGGCATCCCCTAAATGATCATTCAGTGTTGGGTCTTCAGGTTGTAATCTGACAGCATTTTCTAATATTTGCACTGCTTTATTATATTCTTTTAGTTTATAATAAGCCCACCCTAAAGAATCGAGAATATGACTGTTGTGAGCTTGCAAAGCAGAGGCTTTTTGTAGCATACGGAGCGATTCTTCAAGCTTCTCACCACGTTCCACAAGGGAATAGGCTAAATAATTAAGAACCTGCGGTTGATTTGGGAAAAATTCAAGTGATTTTCGCAAGTCAAGTTCTGCTTTTGGCCATTGCTTTAAACGTTCAAAAGCAATACCACGCTGATAAAAGAGTTTCCAATCGTCCTGCTGAAAGTTTTTTATCTTTGTAATAGCGTAGTCTAGAGTTTTAATAGCCTCAAGAAATTTATTGTCCTGCATATAAAAAGCAACGAGCGTTATCAAAATATTACGATCATTGGGAAATTTTTTATTTAACAATGTGAGTAATTTTATTGCTTCTTTGTAATTGTTGTTATTGGCAAGAAGGAATGCAAGATGAAGTTGTCCATCTTTATAATAAGGAGATTTAGGGGATAAAGCGCGATAAAGTTTAATTGCTTGATGTGGATCGTTCAATTTAGCAGAAATGTGTGCGAGCTGAAACAGTGTTGCGTCATTTTGAGGGTATAAGGCGAAAGATAATTGCTTAAAAATACGTGCAATTCGCCCTGAGTTTTTGTAGTTGAGGGCTGTTCCAAAATTATATAATACCTCGGCTGCTCCTTGTTGAGGTGTTTTAATAACTCTCTCTAAGAAAGAATTTTTTTCAATTTTTTCTTGAAAGTTTTTAAGGACTTCTCGACCTGACAACATTTGTTCGCCATGCTGGATTGTTTGAAGGGCTTGGTTGCGCATATTATGGCGCAATTGGAATGAGGCATAGGCTATGATAATACGCTCATAAGTATTAGGAGCGATAAGAGTTCCCTGTTTGTTACTCAGTGCTTTAATGAAATATTTTTTTGCATCCTTTGGCCGTTCTGCAAGGTCGCTCATAAGTGCTAGATGATAAGATATAAAAAGATCATACCAGACAGGACCTTTGAGTTTCTTAAGATCATCGATTGCCTGAGATTTGTGTCCAGATCCAAATGTAATCCAAGCACTAATTAATTCAGGTATTGGATTATTGGACGTAGGAAGTTCCTTTAATTTCAGAAGAGCCTTGGCATTCTTATAATCTTTTTTGATGAGACTTTCTACTGACAAAGTTAAGGAAACAAAGGGAGTTATAACATCGTTCTCTTTGAGTTTTTGGGCTTGTTGGACAGCTTCTTTAAAGTTTCCGACCGAGAGCATAGCTTCAAGGAGCTCTTTTTGTGTTTCAATGTTATCAGGTTGATAAACCAGTGCTTGTTTAAAATAATTGATAGCAAGTTCTGTTTTATTTTCATGATTTGCAACCCTTCCAGCTAAATAAGCACCTGTAAATGAGCTTGTATGAGTTGCTGCACTTATTTTACTGTAGGTGAGGGATGGCATCAGCATGATACCCACGATAAAGAGGGCAAAAAGTCGAGATACCGTTGCAGAGCACATGGAGCTAATCCTTTTCAAGATAATCAATTGATGGTGTTGTTTATAGATCATATCTCATTACTTTGTTGAGAAATACTGCGATTCTTGCAAAGAATTCAGTTTACGCGCGCAATACAAAATTCAACAGTCTCAACGAGAGCATTATAAGCAAGATTTTCATCCATGGGAACAAGAGCATCAATTGCATATTTTCCATAGATGCGTGCTTGTTCTATTGTATCTGTGATACTATCATACTTTTCCATTAAGTGTTGTGCGTGTGCGAAGGATTCATCATTATTATTGCCATCTTCAAGTGCCTTTTTCCAGAAATCTTTTTCTAGCATATTCCCACGCTCATAGGCGAGAATAACAGGCATTGTGATTTTTCCTTCTCTAAAATCATCCCCTATATTTTTTCCTAAGTTTTGAGCACTACCGCTATAGTCAAGTGCATCATCAATTAATTGGAAAGCTAAACCTAAGGATGTTCCATATTCACGTAATGAAGAACGCTCTTTATTTCCATAGCCAGCAATAATGGGTCCTACTTCAGCGGCTGCTGAAAAAAGTGCTGCTGTTTTTGCATCGATGATTTTGAGATATTCTGAAGGGCTGGTTTTTATATTTTTTGCGGCAGAAAGTTGCATAACTTCTCCTTCAGCAATAATTGCAGCAGCGTTGGCTAGGACAGAGAGCGCTTCTATGGAACCGACATCGACCATCATTTTAAAGGCCTGCCCCAATAGGAAATCACCAACAAGTACACTTGCTTGATTCCCCCAAATCATACGTGCTGTAGATTTTCCACGTCGTAAATTACTTTCATCAATCACATCATCGTGTAGTAATGTTGCTGTATGCATAAATTCAACAGCTGTTGCGAGTTTTATATGCCCGTCACTTTGATAACCGAACATATGAGCAGAAGCGAGCGTAATCATTGGGCGTAATCGCTTTCCACCTGATGAAATAAGATGGTTAGAAATTTCAGGGATCATCTCAACCTCTGATTTTGCCATAGAGAGAATAAATTGATTTACGCAATCCATATCTTTTTGAGTAAGATTGACAAGAGATTGAAGAGAAATTTGATTATTTCTTATTTGTTTTGGTTTGATAGCTGCACTCAATGTGTTTACTCCTAGAGTATTGCAATGGACATATATAAAATTTACTTTATTCATTAGCATAAAGGGGGTTTGGTTTTGACTCAAGCTTTTGATGTCGTTTAAAAGTGTTAGCTTGGAATGTTATTGGCAAGAAATGTTCTTTAGCGAGTGTAATCTTATTGTTATAAAATAATAAAAAATTTAAAATAGCAGCTGAATGGCAAAAATGCAGTTTATAAAGGTGAGCATTAGGCTTTTAAATGGATAAAGCAGCGAATCAGAGTGGTGAAACAATTGACAGTTTTCACCGCGGGAAATTTTATTTGGTTCAACCCCATAAATATGGTCATCGTTCTGGAATGGATGCGATGTTATTAGCTAGTTTGGTTCCAAGTGATTTAAAGGGCAAGGTTGTTGATTTAGGTGCTGGTGCTGGAGCTGCAGGACTGGCTGTTGCTTCGCGTTGTCTGAAAGTTCATGTTACCTTAGTTGAACGTTCGGCTTTTATGATATCTTACGCTCAAAAAACGCTTATGCTAAAACAAAATAAACAATTTGCTGGCCGCATTTGTTTGCTAGAAGCAGATGTTACTTTCAAAGGGAATGAACGTATAAAGGCAGGTTTGATAGATAATAGCTTTGATTTTGCGATTATGAATCCACCTTTTAATAATCCTACTGATCGCAAGACACCTGATCAACAAAAGTCTGAAGCACACGTTATGCCTGAAGCGATGTTTGATAACTGGTTGCGGAGTGCAGCAGCGATTGTCAAGCCAGGTGGATACTTAGGGCTCATTGCACGGCCACAATCACTGGCAGATATTTTGCGTGCTTTAGAAGGGCGCTTTGGTGGTATTTGCATCGTTCCTGTGCATGCACGTGCAAAGACAGCAGCAATTCGTCTTTTATTTTACGCAAAACGAGGAAGCAGAGCAGCTTTATCTATTTTACCGGCACTGCTGATACATGAAGATAATGGTCATACTTTTTCACCACGGATTGATGCAATTAATAATGGATATATAAGCTTGTGGGAACTTTTGTAATGGTATCTTGTGTTTTTCAGTTTATTCTTTAAAGTCTACACTTTGTTACTAGGGAGGTTTAGCTTTTGTATGAAATTATATTTCTGGTTGTAATGTGGGGATTGATTGGCGCTTTTGGATGGTATCGCGTTGTTCCTTTTTGTTGTCCTGTCCTCTTTAATTTTTCTTAACTTATAAGGAGATTTTGTTTTGATTGACGTTATCAAGAAACTTGTTCCCCATCGTTTTTCTTCCAATAAACTAGAAATTCCTGTCGTTCGCCTTCAAGGGGCGATTATGGATTCATCAGCATCTATATCTCGTACGCTTTCCCTTAGTAGATGTGCTAGTCTTTTAGAGAAGGCTTTTGCGTACAAAAAAGCACCGGCTATTGCCCTTATTATCAATTCTCCTGGAGGTTCACCTGTACAATCGCGTTTAATCTTCAAGCGTATTCGTGATTTGGCAGAAGAAAAAAATAAAAAGGTTCTTGTATTTATTGAAGATATAGCAGCATCCGGTGGTTATATGATTGCTTGTGCAGGAGATGAAATTTTTGCAGATCCTTCTTCGATTGTTGGTTCCATTGGGGTGGTTTCAGCTTCCTTTGGTTTTCCGGAACTTTTAAAGAAAATTGGTGTGGAGCGGCGCGTTTACACAGCAGGAAAGAACAAGGTTACACTAGATCCATTTCAGCCTGAAAAAAAGGCGGATATTGAGCATTTGAAATCTCTCCAACTGGAAGTACATCAAACTTTTATCGATTTAGTTAAAGAGCGGCGTTCTACAAAATTATCAAATGATTTGAATCTCTTTACAGGAATGTTTTGGAGTGGAAAAAAAGGCGTTGAACTTGGTTTGATTGACGGATTGAATGATGTACGTTCTGTTATTAAGGAGCGCTTTGGTAATGATGCAAAACTTCGACTTATTATGCCTCCAAAAAGTTTTTTAAGCCCTAAAACGCATTCAGGAGTGACTGCTCATACAGTTTATACAGCAGTTGACAGTGCGTTGATAGCAGCAGAAGAGCGGGCACTTTGGCAGCGTTACGGTTTGTGAGGCCAAAAATCATTCGAGAGGAGATTTTATCTAAAAACAGATGATAGAAAAAAAAGCTTGAAATGATACGAAAGTTTATTTTGTATAAGAATTCTCCATATTTATTACTTATTTAGAAAACAATTAAGAATATTTCAAGCTGTTTATAGGGTTTATGCTACAGGTATGAATGAAAGGGGCATATTTATAAAAGAACTCTGTATAGGTTAATATTACGTCATATGATATCACATGTAAAAGCTTCGATCCAAAGACATTCTTATGTATTTACACCCATTAAATTGAATTTGGCTTTGCATGTTGTGGGGCAACGTGCTGATGGTTATCATTTAATAGAAAGTTTGGTTTATTTTAGTCTTAGCGGTGATTGCTTACACTATGCGTCTTGTGAAAGTGACCAGTTTGTTTTAACGGGGCCATTTGCAAAAGGGCTTGTTTCTCATTCAGATAATTTGGTTATTCGTGCACGAGATTTTATGCATAAGACTTTTCCTGAAAGTGCTCAACCTGCGTTTTTTCGACTTGTAAAAACATTACCTGTTGCCTCAGGTATTGGTGGTGGCTCAGGTGATGCTGCTGGGGTTGTAAGCATGTTGTATCAACAGTGGAATCTTGATTGCCCTTATGAAAAATTAGCAAAAATGAGTTTAGTTCTTGGTGCTGATGTACCCATGTGTCTTTTTGCATTAGAATATCAGCAGCCCCTTTTGGTTAAAGGGATTGGTCAAAAGATTATACGATTACAAGAGGCTTGTTCACTGGCAATGGTATTGGTTAATCATGGACAAGAGATTTCAACACAAGCTGTTTTTAAAGCGTTAGAGAAGCGTCATCATCCTTCTTTAAAAATTGATTCAGTCGCTTTAAAGACTGTTGATTCATTGGTTGAGGTTTTACAAGAAACGCGTAATGATCTTTTTTCTCCGGCATTAAAAATGGCACCTCAGTTAGCCGAAGTGTTATCTGTATTAGATGAATGTGGGTCTCTTTTTTCTCGTATGTCTGGAACGGGGGCAACTTGTTTTGGCATTTTTAAAAATCAACAAGCAGCGCAAAAGGCAGCTCTTTTTATCAAATCAATGTACCCAAATTGGTTTGTAAAACCGATCATGACTTTAGGAACTATTTGAGAAATAAAAACTTTTATTTTGTCTTGATTCTACTATACATAATGAAAAGGGTAACTAAAGAAATCTACTTTTTGTTTTTTAAACAAAATGAATACATGCTAGAATAATTTTTTAGAAGAAAAATGGACAATAGGATACTCTTTATCTCATGGTTTGTTTTTATCTTTTGTGTAAGAATTCGCAGAATGTTTGAAAAGCCATTTAAAACTGTAATGCTTGCAAAAAATAAGCAGGTTACAGAAATAAGTGTATATTTGTTGTATTTGTGATTTATCAAAGATGTTTAATTTGCCGCTTCAGCCAAATTTCTTGTGTGAATTGAATTTGCAGAAACAGGGGTTTTTTCATATAGCTGGTGTTGATGAAGTAGGACGAGGACCTCTCGCTGGACCGGTGGTAACGGCAGCAGTTATCTTGGATAAAGGTCATATTCCTGATGGATTAAATGATTCAAAAAAACTTTCTTTTCTTCAACGAAGTAGACTTTATCATGAAATTTTGCAAAGTGCATTGGCGGTTTCAGTTGCTAGTGTTTGCGCTCGTACAATTGATCAATCTAATATTAGACAAGCAACTTTAGAAGCAATGCGTCGCTGTATTAAAGGATTAGCTGTTTCAGCCCACTATGTACTTGTTGATGGACGTGATATTCCCTCTGGGTTGTCTTGTCCCGCAATTGCGTTGATTAAGGGCGATCAGCGTTCGGTTTCAATTGCAGCCGCATCTATTATTGCGAAGGTAACGCGTGACCGGATGATGGAATGTGCAGGACAAGTTTATAAAGGCTATGGTTTAGAGAAGCATGTAGGATATGCAACGTTAGTTCATCGTACGGCTCTTAATAAATATGGTCCAATCGTAGGATTACATCGTTATAGTTTTGCACCACTAAAAGAACGTTATAGGAATGATGTATCATGACGATTCTACCACTCAATAGCGCTTCAATAAAAGAGGCAATAGCGCTTCTTGAACAAGGAAAGTTAGTAGCGTTACCAACGGAAACTGTTTATGGATTAGCAGGCGATGCGACCAATGGGAGGGCAATTTCTTCTATTTATTCTACAAAGGGTCGTCCGCAAATTAATCCTCTTATTGCGCATGTCAGCGGCATCGAAATGGCGGAACGTTATGTTAAAATCGACTTTCTTTCACGCCAATTAATGGAGGAATTTTGGCCAGGACCTTTGACATTGGTTTTGCCTTTAAAGGAACAGCATAATATCCATCCTTTAACGACTGCCGGTTTGAATACATTGGCTATTCGTTTTCCAGACAGTCGTTTTGCGGAAGTTGTACAATATTTTGGACGCCCACTTGCTGCTCCTAGTGCGAATCAATCAGGACGTCTTAGTCCTACTTCCGCTGAGGCTGTTTTTGCATCTTTGGGGGAATCTGTTTCTTTGATATTGGATGGAGGATTTTCTAGAATAGGGCTTGAATCAACGATTATTAAGATTTGTGGTGAAAATATTTATCTTTTGCGTCCAGGGGGGCTTGCGGCTGATGAAATTGAAGAAGTTGTGGGGAAGCCTTTAAAACGGATAGATCAAAGGGCGGCGATTGAAGCTCCTGGGATGTTAAAGTCGCATTATGCTCCCAATGCCATGGTTCGTTTGAATGTAGAAAAGGTGGAAAGTGGTGAAGCGCTTTTAGCATTTGGTTCAAAGCGTGTTATGGGGGCTGAAAATGCTGTTTCTATTTTAAACCTTAGCGAAGATGGAAAATTGGAAGAGGCAGCCTCTCATTTATTTCAATATATGAAGGAATTAGATTCATTTAAAGTGAGATGTATCGCAGTAGAACCTATTCCATCATACGGATTAGGGGAGGCTATCAATGATCGTCTTATACGGGCTGCGGCTCCAAAGGAGAAATGAATATGGAGCAGGAATTAATTGAGGGGTTTAGGGAAATTGTTGGAGCCAAGTATGCTATAACAGATCAGACGTTGATTGCACCGTATTTGCTTGAAGAGCGTGGGCTTTTTCATGGAAAAACACCTTTACTTTTACGTCCATCTTCTTGCGCAGAGGTCTCATCGATTATGCAGTTAGCGAGCAAAACGCACACACCGATTGTACCACAGGGGGGGAATACAGGGCTTGTGGGGGGACAGCAACCAGATGAAAGAGGAGAGGGTGTTCTTTTATCCATGGAGCGATTAAATAAGATTAGAGCTATAAATCTTGAAGGAAATTTTGTTGTTGTAGAGGCTGGTGTTATTTTACAGGATTTGCAGAAAAAAGTGGATGAATCAGGTCGTTTTTTCCCTCTTTCTTTGGCATCTGAAGGTTCTTGCCAAGTAGGGGGAAATCTTTCGTCAAACGCTGGAGGGACAGCTGTTTTGGCTTATGGCAATATGCGTGATCTTTGTCTTGGTTTGGAAGTTGTTTTACCGGACGGGCGTATTTTAGATGATTTGCGTTTTGTTAAAAAAGACAATAGCGGTTACGATTTAAAAAATCTTTTTATTGGTGCAGAAGGCACATTGGGTGTTATAACCGCAGCTGTTTTGAAGATTTTTCCAAAAATAAAAGGAAAAGCAGTTGCCTTGGTGGGATTATATAGTCCGGCGAAGGCTTTAGAGTTTTTATCTCTGGCTCAAGAATATGGAGGAGGGATGTTGACAGGTTTTGAGCTTATGTCAAAGCTCAGTTTGCAAATGGCTTTAGATTATAAGATGTGTGAGAAGCCTCCTCTCCAGCAGAAACATGAATGGTATGTATTAATGAACATTTCATCGTTGCAAGGCAATGATGAGGCGTTATCGGTATTGAGTAGTATTTTAGAAGAAGCTTTAAAGAATGTGGTGATAGAAGATGCAGTTATTGCGCAATCTTTAAAACAGCAAGATTTTTTTTGGCAATTGCGAGAAAGTATATCATCGGCACAAAAGTTGGCGGGAGGATCTATTAAGCACGATATTGCAGTACCGCTTGCTTCCATTCCTGATTTTATTGCTGAAGCAGCACTTATTGTTGAAGATATTTCTCCAGGAGCACGGGTGGTTTGTTTTGGACACATGGGTGATGGAAATTTGCATTATAATGTTACACAACCTGTAGGAGTTGATACGACAGTATTCTTGCAGTTATGGTCAACAATGAACCATCGCATTCATAGTTTAGTGATGAATTATAAAGGTGCATTTTCTGCTGAGCATGGAATTGGTCAGCTTAAGCGCGAAGAACTTCGTTCTTTTAAATCGCCTGTCGCATTGGATATTATGCAAGGGATTAAAAAAACGCTCGATCCTTTAGGGATAATGAATCCTGGAAAAGTATTATAATTCAAGAATGGTGATCATGCATTTTTGTTTAGATTTTAATAACCAAAAAAGAAACCAGTTGTTTTTTATTCAAACTTTTAATAATCCAATGAGAAAAAGCTGCTAAAGGGTGTATGTTATTTAAGATAAATTGGGATAATGTATATGGCTAATCAATGCTTTAATCAGGCAAAAGCGGTGCTTGAATTTCGGTTAGATCCGTGCCATTTGCCACAAACTACGACATATTTTTCATCCAAAACGGGCAATAAGGTAATTTGTTCGTTAAATGAGCGTGGTGTTTCTTTTAAAACGGATATGCCTTCAAGCTTATCGCATTTAATACCTCCTTATCATTTTCAAGGAATTGCAGCACGTACCGTAAAAACGCGTTCAGGAGAAAGAGCTGTTGCATTAGAATTACTTCATGCAGATGAGGAAGCTTGTATACCGCTTTTGGTTTCCAGAGATTTGAATAATGTTCTTCTGGATTGGCGGTTATGGGCGGATACTTATGGCCTTCCCATGCTTATGATCAATGAAGATAATCGCATTCTGGTTGTAAAAGATCGTTCTGATTTACATCGATTTTTTGGTACAACATCGTATTCTAGACAAAAGCGTTTTTTACTTCGTTATAGCAATCCGTTCGGCTTGCGTTTGGTGATTGCGAATCGAATCGCACTCCAGTGATATTAATATGCATTCATTGTTGTACTACCATCAGCATTTATCTTGTTGTGCCGTAAAACATCGTTGTTTGGGGCGGTAACATAAGGGGTGTAAACTTCACACATGAAGTGTTTTTAGAAGATATGGCGAATATTCTTAAGTTTGCTTGTAGGTCTTTGTGTAAGTGCAGCATATGAGTGGGAAGCAAGAGGACCCCGCTCAATGAGAATCCAGACTTTTACAGACGGGATTTGGTGTGACTTTTGGTTCTTGAAAACAAAGAGGAAGTCAATGATTGTAAATGAGAGTTTTTTGACACCATACATTGGCAGCAGGAATCTATTATGTAAAACGCTTTTTTCGGAGAGGTGAAAACGGCTTTTGTACCAATAGAAACTGTTTTTTGCGGTATAATTTTGGGTTTTTGCCACATTATTAAAACATCAGAAAATTACTGGAAGTGTTTTTAAATTTTTTTTAATAAATCATTTCTCCATTTTGAATGAGAGCTTTGAATATTGCAGAACATTCTTATTTCATCTCTCTTTTATAATCAAAATCATTTAGATAGAAAGGGTTATCGTAATATTGAGAGTTGGAAAATACAAAGATGGTATCGGTTTTTATCTTTATTCCAGAAAGATGGCAGAATGGATTTATACTATTTGCAGGTAGTGTCGTAAAATGGGAGTGATGAGCATGAGAGATATTGTTTAAGAATTTGTATGTGAATAACATAACTATCTTTTTTGGGCATTTTATTTTTCGTAAAAGCGGAATTTCATTAAAAAACGCGATAGATAAAAGAAATGATAGTATATATGTTTTTCTTCAGGATTTTATAAGAAAGAAAGTGTTTATAAAAATGATGAGAAAATACGTTTAAAGTAAAGATAACAGTAAAATGATCATTTTATATTATATTCTCAGATTCAGAATTTTTTCCTATTTCATCATGAGTAGGTATCCTATTTACAATATTTGATTGTTCAAAGGAAAGCACACTCATTTTTTCAAAATTATGGTCAACGTAAAACAGTGAGAAAATTTGTGTATCATGCTCTTACGTGAAATCATCAAATCGTAAAAAAGAATAGTCAAAGGATTTAGTTTTTTCGCGCAATAGCTCGCCATCCGATATCGCGACGAACAAAACCCTCTGGCCAATCAATATAATCAACGGCTTCATAAGCACGTTTTTGTGCTTGCGTAATCGTTTTTCCTGTTGCTGTTATATTGAGAACACGTCCACCATTTGCAATGAGTTGTCCATTTCGTAATGCTGTACCAGCTTGAAAAACTTTCACATCGGGAAGAGTATCTATTTTATCAACGTTACGAATAACAGTCCCTTTTTGGGGAGAGTCTGGATAACCATTAGCAGCCATAACAACGGTGAGAGCAGTCTTTTCAGACCACTGAAGAGGTTTATTTTCAAGATTTCCTTGAGCTGCGGCAAGAAAAATTGGTAGAATATCATCTTTAAGGCGCATCATTAAAACTTGACATTCAGGATCACCGAATCGTACGTTAAATTCAATTAATTCGGGTCCTTTTTGCGTTATCATCAAGCCGACGAAGAGAATACCTCTAAAGGGGGCGCCCATTTCGTTCATGCTTTTTAAAGCTGGTTCAACAATTTCTTTAAGGGTACGATTCACTATTTCTTGGGTCATGATGGGTGCTGGTGAATAAGCACCCATACCACCGGTGTTTGCTCCAGTATCTCCATCTCCTACACGCTTATGATCTTGAGCAGATCCAAAGGGAAGAGCAACTTTACCATCACAAAGGCAGAAGAAGCTTGCTTCTTCACCTTCCAGAAAAGATTCTACAACAATTTTGTTTCCTGCATCCCCAAATGCACTTTTGAAGCAGGCATCAACAGCGTTAAATGCTTCTTCTATAGTTGTTGCAACCACGACACCTTTGCCGGCAGCTAAGCCATCAGCTTTAATAACAATGGGAACACCTTGTTGATGAATGTAGGCTTTGGCTCTAGCGGCATCATTAAAGCATTGGTAACTTGCTGTAGGAATGTTATTCTTATGACATAAATCTTTTGTAAAAGCTTTTGAACCTTCTAGTTGAGCAGCTTTTTGAGTAGGACCAAATACACAGATGTTAGCGCTATTAAGAGAATCTGTTATACCTGCAACCAATGGTGCTTCTGGTCCTACAATCACAAGATCAATAGAATGTGCTTTACAAAAATCAATAATAAGGGGGTGATCATCAATGTCTAAATTAATATTTTCACCAAATTCTGTTGTTGCAGGATTTCCAGGAGCACAATATAACTTTGTTAGCAGTGGTGATGCTGCTATTTTCCATGCTAAAGCATGTTCTCGTCCACCTGAGCCAATAAGAAGAATATTCATTGCTTGCTCCTCTCATAGAAGATGATTAATTTCATCTCCTTCTCATAAGAATGAAATGTCTCTATCGCAAGACTAAAGGTAAATCATTTGATGAAAAAAAATAAAAATATCGCACCTGTTCAGTCCTATAATAGCCAAGGACGGGTTATGGATGCATCTTCCAAACAATGGGTCTATAGTTTACTTCCCTGTTCTTTATGGTTTTATGCGCAATTGGCGCGTTGGGATCGGCCTATCGGATGGCAATTGTTGATGTGGCCTTGTTTTTGGTCAACAACAATGGCTTTTCTCTCTTATGAAATGCATTATGATACTCTTTCATCAATGTTGCTTCATTGGGTTTGGTATCTTTTTCTTTTTTTTCTAGGATCCATCGCTATGCGAGGGGCAGGATGTACTTGGAATGATCTTATTGACCATAAAATCGATTCTCAGGTAGAAAGAACACGTTCTCGCCCATTGCCGACAGGTCATGTGAGTCGGTTTCAAGCAAAAGTTTTTATACTTGTGCAATGTTTGGTTGGTTTAGGCGTTTTATCACAATTTAATAGGTTTAGTTTTTTTCTCGGTATTTCGTCATTGATAGCTGTTGCATTTTATCCTTTTATGAAACGCGTAACATATTGGCCGCAGTTTTTTTTAGGCGTTGCATTTAATTGGGGGGCATTAATGGGGTGGGCTGTTGTCTTTGGAAGTTTAAGCTGGTCACCGATTTTGCTTTATGTGGGATCAATCTTGTGGACCATAGGATATGATACAATCTACGCCCATCAAGATAAAGAAGATGACGCTACGGTTGGTGTGCGTTCTACAGCACTTCTCTTCGGTAAAGAAACCAAGCGTGCTTTAGTATTTTTGTATGGTGGTTTTGTACTGTTCGTGAGTTTAGCATTTTATTTAGCTGAAGTCCCTGTTCTTAGTTTTTTTGGGGTTTTTGTGGCAAGTATCCATATGTTTATTCAAATTAAAGTTATTGATATAGATGACAGTGCGCAATGCCTCAGGCTTTTCAAATCTAATTCGCTTATTGGTCTTGTGATTTTTGCTGGTTTAGTATGTGGTGGTATATGGATGATGTTTTATCCTGCAGCCTAACAATGAATTAGATAAAATCATATATTCTGATGATGAGGAGAGGAATGAAAATACAAAGATACTTTCATTAATTTTAAAGTGTATTATTTTTTCATGTTCAAAGCTTTTTGTATTTTATGATTAGTTTTATTCCAGATCTTTCTGGTTTGAAATAACGATTTTTTCAAATTTTATTGAAATAAAAATAGACTTTAGGAGGAATGAACAACTTTTTTAATTGAAAGTGCACTTTCTCTTATCAGAAATTACAAAAATAAAATCATAATTTTTGTTGAATATCGTGTTTTCTCTTAAAAAAGCTTGTTGCGCATCTATTGTCTTCAAGCAATGCAGTAGGAGATATTATCAACCAACTTTTATAGTGAAAATAAAACTTTTCTATTGAAAGGAAACTAATCATTTTGTTTTAGAAATTTGCAAATAGAAAATAGTCATTGAACCCTTAGGAAGACAAAGTCTTCATAACGATAAAGCTTGAAGGATTAAGGATAAAGTTTTTGTTTTTTCCAATTGCTGTGTTCAACACAATCACGCGTAAAAAGCAGACGATCATGTAAACGAAATGGGCGATCACACCAGAATTCTATAGAAAGGGGTTTAACACGAAAACCAGACCAATAAGGTGGTCGTGGAATATTGCCTACTGCATAACGTGCAGTATATTGAGCAATTGCTTTTTCGAGCACAAAACGATTGTCTAATGGTTGAGATTGTTTAGATGCCCATGCCCCAATTCGACTCCCACGTGGTCGCGATTGGAAATAGGCATCCGCTTCCTGTTGACTTACTTTTTCAACAATGCCTCTAATTCTGACCTGACGACGGAGCGATTTCCAATGAAAACCTAAGGATGCCTTCATTGATTTTAAAATTTCTTGTCCTTTACAGCTTTCATAATTGGTATAGAAGACGAATCCTTGGGGACTGTAGTCTTTGAGGAGAACCATACGAACATTAGGAAGTCCTGTTTCGTCTACTGTTGCGAGTGCCATAGCATTCGGATCATTTATTTCGCTTATTGTTGCCTCTTCAAGCCATTTTGCAAAAAGTTCAAAAGGTTTTTGCATTTGCATAAAATGATCATCTGTTGGGATTTTATCGCTCATAGTGTCTCCAAATGTCAGCGAGCATGGGTAAGGCATTTTCTTATTTACTTTGTCATCTCGAAGTAAAGTAGCATTTTTTCCTATTTTCAAAAAGTCAATGCTATCGTGTATTTTTATAGTGGTTCCATTATTTTTGTCTTTAGCATAGACGATAATGAGCTATATTAAATAAATATCTCATTTTATCTGGTATTTTAGTTTATTGATAGACATATAAAGAAAGAAGAAATTATTCTCTAGAATAGATTGATAAAGTTATGAGGGATATTGAAAACATATCCGTTGATATTTTGAAAACCAAAAAATTGAAAAGAGGGCAATATGCGTGATCCCTACACGATTCTGGGTGTGGCACGTACCGCAAAATCGCAAGAGATTAAATCAGCATTTAGAAAATTAGCAAAGAAGTATCATCCAGATCACAATAAAGATGATGCAAAGGCTAAAGAAAAGTTTGCTGAAATTAATCAAGCTTATGAAATTATAGGTGATAAAGATAAAAAAGCACAATTTGACCGCGGTGAAATTGATATGGAAGGAAAACCACTTTATCAAGCCTATGGTGCTGGTGAGAATTTTAACAATAAACAAAATCCTTTTTCAGGAAGAGCGAGAGGATTTGATTTTTCCTCTTCAGGTGGTGCAGGTTTTGATGCGAGTGATATTTTTCGCGATCTGTTTGGGGGAGGCGGTAGCTTTTCGAATTCCAAACACTATAATCGCCCTCAACAAGGAGCACATATTCGTGCTAATCTTGCCATAACATTAGAGCAGATGGTTGGCGCAGAAAAGGTGGAAGCCGTTTTTCCTAATGGAAAAAAGTTAAAAATTAAACTTCCAGATTATATTGAAGACGGGCAAACTATTCGTTTAAAAGGTCAGGGAGAAGAGGTTCCTCATGGGCAAGCAGGAGATGCATTAATAACCATTCAGATTCAAAAACATCCTCGTTTTCGGGTTGAAGGAAGGGCACTTCATCTTGATTTACCAGTTTCTCTTAAACATGCTGTTTTGGGAGCAAAAGAAGAAGTTGAGACATTGGAGGGACGTGTGGTTTTAACGATTCCTGCTTGGTCAAGTTCTGATCGCGTTTTACGGTTGAAAGGAAAAGGACTTCGTTTAAAAAGTGGTACAAGAGATGATCTTTATGTGCATGTTCGTATTATGTTGCCGGAAGGTAAAAATGTTGCGCTAGAACAGTTTTTGCAAATGCAAAAAGATTAAATTTTAATTTTTTTTATATATAAAGCATAGTTTTTGCTTGATTTTAAACCAATTACTTGAAGAAAAAGTTGACCTGTGTCATAGGCAAATGAATAATATTAATTTTAAGTAACAATGGGGCAGTGCTAATGGCTAAGGGTAATGGTTTATTGTACGGTAAGCGTGGCTTAATTTTAGGGTTGGCCAATAATCGCTCCATCGCTTGGGGAATTGCTAAAGCGGCGAGTAGCGCAGGGGCAGAGCTTGCTTTTACCTATCAGGGTGAAGCCATGAAAAAGCGTGTTGAGCCTTTGGCTGAAGAATTAAAGGGATTTGTTTGTGGACATTGTGATGTTTCTGACAGTGCTTCTATTGATTCAGTCTTTAGAGCCATAGAGAAGAAATGGGGCAAACTCGATTTTTTAGTTCATGCTATTGGTTTTTCTAATAAAGATGAATTAAGTGGTCGTTATGTTGATATCAGCGAATCAAATTTTATGATGACCATGAATATTTCCGTTTATTCCCTAACAGCTCTAACAAAGCGTGCAGAAAAGTTGATGCCGGATGGCGGTTCAATCTTGACACTGACCTATTATGGTGCAGAAAAGGTTGTTCCCAATTATAATGTCATGGGGGTTGCTAAAGCAGCTCTTGAAGCGAGCGTGAAGTATTTAGCGGTAGATTTAGGTCCCAAAAATATTCGTGTTAATGCGATATCTGCTGGACCGATTAAAACGTTAGCAGCTTCAGGTATTGGTGATTTCCGTTATATTTTAAAATGGAATGAATATAATGCTCCATTACGCCGTACAGTAACAATTGAAGAGGTTGGTGATTCTGCTCTTTATTTTCTTTCAGATTTGTCTCGTTCTGTTACTGGTGAAGTTCATCATGTCGATTCGGGTTATAATATCATAGGTATGAAAGCAGTTGATGCACCAGACATTTCTGTCGTTAAAGAATAAAGTTTGGTTTATAGGGTTTTATTGAACAGCGGTAATTTGACCAAATTAAAAGCGGCTGAGAGTATTTTGGAACAAAGAGCTGTCTTGTGTATAACTCAACATATGTTGTCGTTGGCGTATATTTGACAGAGAAACGGATCTTTTTTCATGTCGCATAATACATTTGGTCATTTGTTTCGTGTAACCACATGGGGTGAAAGTCATGGTGCTGCTCTTGGTTGTGTCATTGATGGTTGTCCGCCTGGAATTATTTTTACTCTTGCAGAAGTTCAAGCTTATCTTGACAAACGGAGACCAGGACAATCCGTATATACAACGCAGCGACGCGAATTGGATCAAGTAGAAATTCTTTCAGGAGCTATCGCTCAGGACAATGGGACGGCATTGGTTACAACAGGTACACCAATTTCTCTGTTGATTAGAAATACAGATCAGCGTTCGAAGGATTATAGCTCGATTGCCCATCAATATCGTCCAGGACATGCGGATTATACTTATGATATTAAATATGGCATTCGTGATTTTCGAGGAGGAGGGCGTTCTTCGGCAAGGGAGACAGCAGCACGTGTTGCAGCGGGTGCATTTGCACGTAAAATTGTTCCTGGTTTGGTGGTTCGAGGAGCAGTGATAGCAATTGGTCCTCATAATATTAATCGTGATCGTTGGGATTGGTCAGAGGTTGATAATAATCCTTTTTTTACACCTGACGCAGAGATGGTTCACATTTTTAGTGATTATATCAGTAAATTCCGTAAAGAGGGGACATCTGTTGGTGCTGTTGTTGAGATCATTGCAGAAAATGTTCCGGCAGGTTTAGGAGCACCTATTTACGCAAAACTAGATCAAGATATTGCATCCTTCCTTATGTCGATTAATGCAGTAAAAGGAGTTGAAATTGGGGATGGTTTTGCGGCAGCCCGCATGAAGGGAGAAGAAAATGCCGATGAAATGCGGATGGGAAATGATGGAAAACCACTTTTTTTATCCAATCATGCTGGTGGTATTTTAGGGGGAATATCGAGTGGACAGCCAATTGTTGCACGTTTTGCTGTCAAGCCTACTTCGTCAATTTTAACGCCTCGTCGCTCTATTGATGTTGATGGTCATGATGTAGATGTTATAACGAAGGGACGTCATGATCCATGTGTTGGGATTCGCGCTGTTCCCATTGGTGAAGCGATGGTTGCTTGTGCTATTGCGGACCATTATCTAAGACATCGCGGTCAAGTTGGGTGAGTGAGAAGGTGAATAATGGTGTATGATGAAGAAAAAATTGTTTCTGCACTTAAAGCTTTTGAACGCGGTGAAATTGTTGTGGTGACAGATGATGATGACCGTGAAAACGAAGGTGATTTAACTGTTGCTGCTGTCCATTGTACAGAAGAAAAGATGGCATTCATCATTCGCCACACAACAGGGATTGTTTGTGCACCTATGCCAAAAGAAGAAGCACAACGGTTTCATCTTGCTCCTATGGTGCCAGATAATAATTCAGCACATCAGACCCAGTTTACTGTTACTGTGGATTTTAAACATGGGATAACGACGGGTATCTCCGCACACGACCGCACATTGGCGGTTCGCAATCTTGCTAATCCAAATGCTGGTGCTCACGATTTTATTCGTCCAGGACATATTTTCCCTTTGATTGCGCATAAAGGGGGTGTTCTTATGCGTTCAGGTCACACGGAAGCGGCTGTTGATTTATGTAAATTAGCTGGTTTACCGCCAGTTGGTGTTATTGGTGAGTTGGTCAATGATGATGGCAGTGTGAAACATGGAGATGAAGTTACAAAATTTGCACAGGAACATCGATTGCATATGATAACGGTTGCGGATTTAATCGCTTATCGTCAGCGCAAAGAAATGTTGATCAGGCATGTTGGAGAAATGGCTATTGAAACACCAGTAGGACCTGCTATTGTTCAGAGTTATCAACTCCCTTGGGAAACAGTTCAGCATGTTGCAATCGTTTTTGGTGATCTTGGTGATGGTGAAGATATTCCTGTACGTTTGCATCGTGAAAACATTATGAATGATGTTTTTGGTCAAGCGTCAGATGTTACCGCTATCATGCAGCGTATGATGGAAAAAGAAAAACGGGGTGTTTTTGTTTATTTACGTGAAGGATCAGTTGGTATTGATGAAAAATCAGCTATGAGCATTCAGGAAATGGCAAAAGACGGTTCAGAAAACCATATACAGGCAATTGAACGTGAAGAAGAATGGCGACAAATTGGTTTAGGATCACAAATTTTGAAACATTTAGGAATCAGTTCTGTTATTGTTTACACTTCTAAAGAACGTCATTATTTAGATTTAGAAGGTTTTGGAATTCGTATATCCAGAATAGATATTTTGTGAGGTTCATATGAAAAAAGAAATACAAGAGGGGGATATTACGACCTTAAGTTTTGAGCAAGCGCTGAAGCAACTTGAAGTTATTGTTGAAAATTTGGAACGTGGCGATGTGCCTTTGGAACAATCCATAGATATTTATGAACGTGGTGAAGCGCTTAAAAAACATTGTGAAAAACTCTTGAAAGTTGCTGAAGCTAAAGTTGAAAAAATTCAACTTTCAGAAGGAGGTTCTCCAGAAGGAGTAGAACCACTTGATGCTCAATAGTATTAAACTATTTTTGGATATTTATTGCGGGATTAAGCAGTGCAATAACCTTATTTATAGAAAGCAAGTTTTATTGGTTTCTTTTTTATAAAATAAGTTAAAAATGAGAAAAATCATAAATCATCTCAAATAGAGATTTTTCAGTAAAAAAGATGCAAAACTGTCAATGAAAGAGTAGAGAAGATGTATTTTTATCGTTGCGTTCTCTTAAGTTAAGGTGATAGGAGGGAGTTTTTTTGTCTCATATCTTAACACCATTGCTTGACCGTATTTGTTTCCCGCAAGATTTGCGGGCTTTGCCTGAGTCTGATTTAGTACAGTTGGCTAATGAGTTGCGGGCAGAAACAATTGATGCGGTTTCTGTAACAGGTGGTCATCTTGGGGCAGGACTTGGTGTTGTTGAGCTCACTGTTGCATTACATTATGTTTTTAATACACCAGAGGATAGGATTATTTGGGATGTTGGTCATCAAACCTATCCACATAAGATTTTAACGGGGCGTAGAGAAAAAATACGTACATTACGTCAAGAGGGAGGATTATCAGGTTTCACAAAACGTTCAGAAAGTGTGTATGATCCATTTGGAGCGGGCCATTCGTCTACTTCTATTTCGGCGGGTCTTGGCATGGCGGTAGCGAGTGCTTTGAAGGCAGAGACAAGACGCAATATTATCGCTGTTATTGGTGATGGTGCAATGTCTGCGGGCATGGCTTATGAAGCAATGAATAACGCTGGTGCTTTGGATGCGCGCTTGATTGTTGTTCTTAATGATAACGATATGTCTATTGCACCGCCTACAGGTGCTATGAGTGCACATCTTGCACGACTAGTTTCTCGTCCTGCTTATCGTCATTTGCGTGAACGCGTAAAGATGTTGAGCGAAAAATTGCCAAAGTTTTTTTTGGATAAGGCACGTCGTTCAGAGGAATTTGCGCGTAGTTTTTTGGTTGGGGGAACGTTATTTGATGAGCTTGGCTTTTATTACGTGGGACCCATAGATGGGCACAATTTAGGGCATTTATTACCCGTTTTAAAAAATATTCGTGAATGTCCTAATGGTCCAGTTTTGGTGCATGTCGTCACCCATAAGGGAAAGGGATATCCACCTGCAGAAGCATCTTCTGATAAATATCATGGTGTTAATCGTTTTGATGTTACGACAGGAAAACAGGTTAAAGCATCAAGTAATATTCTACCCTATACCAAGGTATTTTCTGAAGCCTTATCAGAAGAAGCGCGCCATGATGATAAGATTGTGGGCATAACAGCAGCGATGCCAACAGGGACAGGCCTTGATGCTTTTGCAGAAAAATTTCCTGAAAAAATGTTTGATGTTGGTATTGCTGAGCAACATGCCGTAACTTTTGCGGCAGGACTTGCTTGTGAAGGGTATAAGCCTTTTGTTGCAATTTATTCTACTTTTTTACAGCGTGCTTATGATCAAATTATTCATGATGTATCAATTCAAAAATTACCGGTACGTTTTGCTATTGACCGAGCAGGTTTTGTGGGGGCAGATGGTGCAACACATGCTGGAAGTTTTGATATTGTTTTTTTGTCCACTCTTCCTGAGTTTGTTGTTATGGCACCTTCAGATGAGCTTGAATTGATGCATATGGTACGTACAGCTGCAGCCTATGATCAGGGTCCCATTTCTTTTCGTTATCCACGTGGTGAAGGTCTTGGTATAGATTTACCGCAACGTGGTGAGTTATTAGAAATTGGAAAAGGGCGCGTTCTGCGTGAAGGAAATAGGATTGCTTTGGTTTGTTTTGGAACGCGGATGTCAGAAGTGTTGCAAGCTGCTGATGCGTTGGAGGTTGAAGGATTATCTACAACAGTTGCAGATGCACGGTTTGCAAAACCTTTAGATAAGGATTTGATGCGTCGTTTGGCACGTGAGCATGAAGTTTTGGTGACAATTGAAGAAGGTGCAATCGGTGGGTTTGGAGCACACATATTACAATTTTTAGCGCAAGAAGGGCTCTTAGAGCATGGTTTGAAAGTTCGTACACTAAAACTTCCTGATGAATATTTGAGTCATGGTTCACCAGAAAAAGTTCTTTCACGTGTCGGACTTGATGCTATGGGTATTTTAAATACGGTTTTTACTGCTCTGGGACGCGAGATTCGAACGGGATAGAAAATTCAAGTATGAGATGGCTTCCAGAAAAAGGCTCGATATTCTTTTAGTTGAAAGAAACTTTTTTACGACACGTTCACGTGCACGTGATGCAATTATACGCAAAACTGTTAAAGTTAATGGCAAAATAGTTTTTAAAGCTGGGCAAATTGTTTTTGATGATGCAGAGATTTTTGTTTGTGATCCAGCGCAAAATTATGTGTCCCGTGCGGCATTGAAATTGATTTCTGCACTTGATGCATTTCCGATTGTAACCGATAAAGTGACAGCCATTGATGTTGGGGCATCAACAGGTGGTTTTACACAAGTTCTCTTAGAGCGTGGAGCGGCCCATGTCATTGCTGTTGATGTTGGGCATCATCAATTTGATGCACGTTTATTGGGCAACAGGGCTATAACGTTATTAGAAGGCTTAAATGTTAGAGATTTTCAACAGGAACATTTAGGCGGTAGGGAAATTGATCTTATCGTTTCCGACGTCAGCTTTATTTCTCTTAAACTTGCATTGCCTCCCGTTTTATCTTTAGCCAAGAAGGGTGCTCAAGCTGTTTTATTGGTAAAGCCTCAGTTTGAGGTTGGTCGTAAGAACCTTGGAAAGGGAGGAATATTAAATCCATCAAGTGCTAAAAAAACCGCTGAGGCACTTTTTATCTGGTTAGATACTCAAACAGGGTGGCGTGCAAAAGGTTTACTTCCTTCACCCATTACAGGTGGTGATGGCAATGTGGAATATTTACTATTCGGAGAAAAACAAGAGTGAACGATAATGTGATAATCGACTATATTGGAGCAAATGGTTATGGTACTTCCAAGACGTCCCACGGTTTTATTTATGTTCCTTTTACTTTACCGGGAGAGTGTGCTGAAATTACTGTTCATGGAAAATATGCAACATGTATAGCATTAAAAGAAAAATCACCAGAACGTGTTGATGCTCTTTGTCAGCATTTTGGAGAATGTGGAGGGTGTGCTCTTCAGCATTGGCATACTGATGCTTATTGCGTATGGAAACGACAATTAGTTGTTGATGCACTTAAAAAGTATGGACTTAATAATGTTGTTGCGCCTTTAATAGAATGTAAACCCTATAGCCGACGTCGGATGACGTTAACAGCATCCATGACCCCACAGGGGCAAAAAGTTGGTTTTAATCGTTATCTCTCTCATGAGATTATAGCTCTTGAAGAATGTCCAGTGACGCGTTTAGAGATTATGTCTAAACTAGATGATATTAGGTCACTTTGTGCTCTTGTAAGCAATCATGCCAAACGGTTTCATATAACGATAACATCTGTTGAAAACGGTTTAGATATCGCTTTAAGCGGTTGTGTTATACGCGATGAGCGTGTTCGTCAGAAAATGATCAGTGCTGCTCTTTCATATGGGATTATACGTTTATCTGTTGACGGAGAAGTTTTGGTTGAGCAAGAAAAACCATTGGTTTATTTTGGAGATGTCCGTGTTGAATTTCCTTCTGGTGGTTTTCTTCAAGCAACTTGTGAAGTTGAACATATAATGGGCAATATTATTTTGACTCATTTAAAAAAAGCAAAGAATGCTCTTGATTTGTTTTCAGGGGTAGGAACATTTGCCTTGCGTATGGCAAAAAAGATGAATGTTCATGCAGTAGAAAATAATGAAGATGCATTAAGAAATCTAAATACAGCAGCACGTTTTGCAACTGGTTTAAAAACAGTCACTTGTGAAAAACGTGATCTTTTTCGCCATCCACTTTCTGTAAAGGAACTTGAGTGTTTTGAAAGCGTTGTTTTTGACCCTCCTCGCGCTGGAGCAGAGGAACAAGTACATGAACTGGCAAAGGCAACAATATCACGTGTTGTGGCAATTTCGTGTAATCCCGTTACATTTGCTCGTGATTTATCTTTTCTTGTTGCAGGGGGATATACAGTAGAAAAAATCATACCAATTGATCAATTTTTATGGTCGCCACATGTCGAAGTTGTTGCTGTTTTGAGCAAAAATAAAAAGAAGAAAAGTTGGAAGCTTTAGCCTGAAAGTTTTTTTGACATAGTTCATTTGAGTATTATTATAAAATCTCTCTAAAATTTATCTACAATAATAATCTTTTTCTCGTTGAGTTAACGAGCACTGAATGTAGAAAGTGTTTTTTATTTTAAACTTTTTTATTATGAAACATAAAAGATAGTTGCTCCACTACTCCATACAAAAGACGAATGTATCATAAAGAATGTGTATTTAAGCAAACACCATCGTAATATTGGCCACTTCCTAATGTTGCTATAGCTCTTGGCACTTGAGATGGTTCATTATAGGTATTTTTAGTTCTTTCTTGTACAGTTTTACTCCATGCATTTCCCCCCGCTTGTAACGTACAAACGAATAATCTTAATTGATTCAACAGACACAAATTTAAAATGAGAGAATCTTACGGTGTTCAAGGTTCTAATTTAAATATGAATAACGTTCAATTATCTTTATAAATCAATGTTTGTAGCAAAAATTCATCCTTCACAAGACCATCTTGATAAACGAGAAGGGGCAGTATTGAATATTGGGAAGGAATGAGCAAGCTTACTTCAACGCAGTTCCACCGATTGTCATATTATTAATCCGTAGATGAGGTTGTCCAACACCAACAGGAACGTTTTGTCCTGCTTTTCCGCACATACCAATACCATTATCCAGTTTACTATCATTTCCAATCATTGTGATACGTTTCATAGCATCCGGTCCATTTCCAATAAGAGTTGCACCTTTAATTGGTGCACCAATTTTACCATTTTCTACTCGGTATGCTTCAGTACACTCAAAGACGAATTTTCCAGAAGTAATATCAACTTGTCCTCCACCAAATGAAACAGCATAGATACCACTTTTAAGTGAAGAAAGGATTTCTTCAGGTGTTTTATCTCCTCCTAGCATGATTGTATTGGTCATTCGTGGCATTGGTGCATAAGCATAAGATTCACGCCGTCCATTTCCAGTTGATTTACCTCCCATAAGCCGTGCATTAAGCCTGTCTTGCATAAAACCAACGAGTTTTCCATCTTCAATGAGAACGTTATATCCTGAAGGCGTCCCCTCATCATCGACAGTGAGAGAGCCACGGCGTTGTGGAATTGTTCCATCATCAACAACTGTAACACCTTTTGCCGCAACTTGTTGTCCTAAAAGTCCAGCAAAAGCAGATGTTTTTTTGCGATTAAAGTCACCTTCCAAACCATGACCTACGGCTTCATGGAGCATAACGCCAGGCCATCCATTGGCTAAGACAACATCAAAAGATCCTGCAGGTGCTGCTTCTGCTTCTAAATTTGTTAAAGCCATACGTAAGGCTTCATCCGCGGCTTCTTTCCAATTGTCTTCACGAATAAATTGGTTAAATGCTTGTCGCCCCCCACATCCATAGAAACCATTTTCACGTCGATTGCCTTCAGTGGCGACCACAGATATAGAAAGTCGTACGAGTGGACGAATATCACGAACCAAATATCCATCTGCACGTAAAATTTCAACATGTTGTAGCGAGCCGGAAAGAGAAACAGTCACTTGATGTAATTTATCATTTTTCGCACGTAAATAGGCATCAATTTTTTGCAAAAGAGCACTTTTTTCTTCAAATGACGGAGCATCAAGGGGATTATGCGGTTGATAAAGTCTCTTGTTTGTTTGTTGAGGTGCTACACTATAAGGTCCAGCATGATTATTATAGGTAACAGCTTTAGCTGCTTCACAAGCACGCTTGAGTGCAGCAGCTGATAATTCATTAGAATGTGCATATCCGGTAGCTTCTCCAGCAACGACACGCAGACCAAACCCCATATCTTGATGGAAAGAGCCGTTTTTAAGCTGTCCATTATCAAATAAAAGAGCTTCGCTTTCTGTATACTCAAGGTAAAGTTCGCCATCATCCGCATGATGAAGCGTTTCCTGTACAAGAGACTGCACTTTAGAGGAAGCAATATCAAAATGATCAATCAGCGATTTCATAAGAATTATCCTATTTTTACGGGGGATGAGAAGATTTTTATTGATCTAAATTAAGGGGCTCTCAAAATATACGATGAGATTTTAATTGTCCAATGTGTGTCGATTTTATTCATGTTGGTAAGGTTGCATAGGCGTCGCTAAGACCCTGAAGGTCAACCAGACCTCCAATTCCTTGCTCTGGAGTTGTGAAGATAAAATAGGTTGCCATTTTTCCTTTTAAAAAGAGTTGTAATATGTCTTCTTTCAGAAAAGCTTCAGCAACACAATTATCACCAAGACAACGACGATATTCCATTCTTCCCATATCTTTATCGTCAATTTTAATGCCAACACCAGGACGTAACTCAACGCGAATCGGAACAAAAACACGCATCAAAGCGCCTTGCTTTTGAGGAAGTTTATAAAATGTAACGCGCAAGGTAATATCTTGACGCCCTTGTGTATGGACGTTTTGTACAACTTCACACTGCATATTAGGGGTACCTGGTGGTAGAGCACAAACCTTTGTCCATGCACCATAGGTTTGTGGAGCAGGGACATCTTGTGCATAGGGTGTTTGTGCAAATGCATGACTGATAAAACTACTATAAAGTGTGTAAAGAACAGCACCAATAAAAAAAGTTTTTTTGAGTAATTTATAAAGTATCACAGAAAATCCTATCCGACTCAACACCCAAAACCATGCATAGATTTACATAAAAAAATGAATTCCCCATAAAAAACCATAACACAAAATCAGTATTTACCCAAATATATTAATTCATATGATATATTTTTATGATACATTTGTAATGTGGAGAGAACGTTGATTGAAAAAATGTATTTTTATTGCCAATATTTCCATTTACTTTTAGGGGATACGTGCGAAAGAGATATTTCATATTTTCTCAAAAATACGATTGGTCTTAATTGGTCATTTCCATACGCTAGATAATATTTGTCAGATAATATTGGGTTTGTGAATGACAGAAATGGAAAAGAGCTTTGAGTGGAATGTCAGTTTCAGAAGAGTTATCGGTTGTGAATGGTAAATCAACGCCACCAAAATCCGGTATTGGTGATTACATCACATTATTAAAGCCACGTGTTATGTCTCTTGTGGTCTTTACGGCTCTGGTTGGTTTGCTTGTATCGCCTGTTCCTATCAATCCGTGGTATGGTTTTTTAGCAATTTTATGTATTGCTGCTGGTGGCGGTGGTGCGGGAGCACTGAACATGTGGTATGATGCTGACATTGATGCTGTGATGGAACGGACTAAAAAGCGTCCTATTCCCATGGGTAAAATCAGCTCTCAAAGGGCATTTATTTTTGGCATGGTTCTTTCTATGCTCTCGGTATTGGTTATGGGAAGCTTCATTAATTGGTTTGCGGCATTTTTTCTTGCATTTACGATTTTCTTTTATGTCGTTATCTATACAATTTGGTTAAAGCGTATCACACCACAAAATATTGTTATTGGTGGTGCTTCTGGGGCTTTTCCACCAATGATTGGATGGGCCGTGACAACAGGGACAGTGAGTATTGATAGCTTTTTATTATTTTTAATCATTTTTATGTGGACCCCCCCTCACTTTTGGGCTCTTTCTTTATTTTCATCTCTTGATTACGAGGCTGCAGGTATCCCTATGATGCCTAATGTACGAGGTGAACATTCAACAAAAAAACAGATTTTATTTTATGCTATTTTGATGGCATTGTGTGCTGCTGCTCCTTGCTTTACTGGTCTTGGCGGAATTTTTTATGGTATTTTTTCAACAATTTTAAGCATTATCTTTATTTATTTTGCCTATCGTTTGTGGAAAGCTGATACACATAATGAAACTATTTTGATGGCAAAAAAACTATTTTTCTTTTCATTACTTTATTTGGCAGCTATCTTTGGGGTTCTTTTGATTGAATCTCTTGTTTGGTATTTTATCGCTCTTTAGGAGCGTGAAAATATAAAAAACAAATTTTAAAAGAGCTTTCCTACAAGAAGATACTATAAAGTATGTTTTTATGTAAAAGATGGTATTGCACGTTTTTTTGCATTGATTATTCGTGCATAAGGATAAGTTGTTTGATTATGATACTAAAGCTATAGAGATTAAGGATGATTTATGTCTGGACTTCCTCCTTTAACGATACGTCTTTGTGGTCCACGTGGATTTTGTGCAGGGGTTGATCGTGCTATCCAGATTGTTCTTCTTGCATTAAAAAAGTATGGTGTTCCAGTGTATGTTCGTCATGAAATTGTACATAACCGCTATGTGGTTGAGGGATTGCAGCAACGGGGAGCTGTTTTTGTTGAAGAACTTGATGAGATTCCAGAAGAATATCGCACTCAACCGGTTGTTTTTTCTGCCCATGGTGTACCAAAATCTGTATCAAAAGAAGCAAAACGCTATAATTTGTTTTATCTTGATGCAACATGTCCGTTGGTCTCGAAAGTTCACAAACAAGCGATACGGCATCAACGTCACGGTCGTCATGTTATATTGATTGGTCATGCTGGTCATCCTGAGGTGATAGGAACGATGGGACAGCTTGAAGAAGGGGCTGTGACGCTCATTGAAACGATAGAAGATGCTTTGCATTATCAACCAAGGGATCCAGATAAATTAGGATTTGTGACACAAACAACGCTTTCTGTTGAAGATACTGCAGGAATTATCGATATATTACAACAACGTTTTCCTACATTAGCAGCCCCAGCGGCTGAGTCAATTTGCTATGCGACAACGAATCGACAAGATGCGGTTAAAGCCGCGGCAAAAGGGAGTGATTTGTTTTTGATTGTTGGAGCACCAAATTCTTCTAATTCGCGACGTTTAGTCGAGGTTGCTGAAAAGTCTGGTGCGCGACAAGCTATTTTAGTTCAGCGCGCTGATGAAATTAATTTTGAAAACCTAAAAGCTCTTTCTGTTGTCAGTCTTTCAGCAGGGGCTTCCGCTCCTGAAATTATTATTGATGAAATTATTTCAGCATTTCGTGAGCGTTATGATGTCACAATAGAATTGGCTGAAACAGTGGTAGAAACGGAAAAGTTTTTAGTGAGTCGCGAATTACGTGATGTCATTTTAACCTCTCAAGATATGGCTTTTGTTAATGGTCAAGAAAATAGTACAAAAAATGAACATCAAGATACAGACATGTCTAAAATGAAAGCAGAATAATGGCCGTTTATACAGATATTCATCCAAATGATTTAAAAGCGTTTTTAACAGGTTACGCAATAGGGTCACTTTTGTCTTATCAAGGTATAGAGGAGGGGATTGAAAATTCTAATTTTATGTTAGAGACAACACAAGGACGATTTATTCTAACACTTTATGAAAAGCGTATTTCAAAAGATGATTTACCTTTTTTTTGTAGCTTAATGCAGCATTTAGGACAGCGTGGAATTCCTTGTCCTCAACCTGTTATTCAAAATGATGGCATGATGATCAGTGAACTAGCAGGTCGTCCTGCTGCTATTATTACTTTTCTGGAAGGAGAGTGGATCCGCCAGCCCAATATAGATCATTGTGGTGAAGTGGGGACGGGATTAGCACAATTGCATTTAGCAGGACAGGATTTTACACTCAGTCGTAGAAATACTCTTTCTGTTATGGATTGGCAGCTATTGTGGCAACGTTGTCAAACAAAAGAAGATGCATTATTAAAAGAATTTGGACAAAAAATTGAGTGGGAATTGGTTTTTTTACAAGAAAACTGGCCATTAAATTTACCAACAGGCATTATTCATGCGGATTTATTTAATGATAACGTCTTTTTTGTGAATCATCGTCTTTCTGGGATGATAGATTTCTATTTTGCTTGTAATGACTTTTTTGCTTATGATTTAGCGATCTGTTTAAATGCTTGGTGCTTTGAGCCTGATCATTCCTATAATCTTACCAAAGCACGTAAGTTATTGGAAAATTATCAAAAAATAAGACCATTGATCCCTTTAGAATTGGACAAGATGGTTTTATTAGCTCGTGGTGCATCTCTACGTTTCTTACTCACACGCCTTTATGATTGGTTTAATACACCGCCTCATAGCTTTGTTATTAAGAAAGATCCATGGGAATATTGGCACAAGCTTTGTTTTTTCAGTAATGTAAATTCGCTAAGTGAATTAGGTTTTTAAATTTTATGGCAACTCAACAAAAAGTCGTTGAAATTTATACAGATGGTGCTTGCTCAGGGAATCCTGGAATTGGAGGGTGGGGGGCAATTTTACGCTGGAATGGTCATGAACGCGAGCTTTATGGCGGTAAGGTCCATACGACAAACAATCAAATGGAACTCATGGCGGCAATTTGTGCATTAAAGGCGCTTAAAGAGCCCTGTTTGGTCAACCTTTATACAGACTCAGTTTATGTGCGTAATGGGATATCTAAGTGGATTGAGGATTGGAAAAAGAATAATTGGCGCACCGCATCAAAAAATCCTGTTAAAAATATGGAGCTATGGCAAGCTCTTGAGGATGTTTGTTCTTGTCATACAGTCAGGTGGCACTGGGTAAAAGGGCATGCGGGACATCCAGAAAATGAACGCGCTGATGCACTTGCTCGCAAAGCAATTACGCAATATCGCAACAATGGACATTTTCCAGCATAATTGCTGTTTGAGAGCCTTTCTCTTTTATCACGGAGTTGTAAGAGAGGGGGGCTGCGTATGGAATATGAATGTTCCACTTAAGGCGTGATCTTTAAAAGAAACAGTGTAAAAAATTTTTTGGTTTATTTTTTCTGGTACGAAATAGATCGGAGCACTAAAGAGCGTATATTCCGCGTTATCACTGACTTTTTTTGCTGCTCCAATTTGCATTTCTCCTCCATCTAAAAAGAGAGAGGAAGGAGTGGTTTTGTCGTTATTTTTTATTTTTAGAAGAAGAGTATTGTTATTTTTTTCGGCGCTTATTTTGAGTGCATTCTGCATCATGCGAGGCAAAGAGTCTTGGGCATTTTTTAAGAAGGAAAGGGGAAGATGCTTGTTTTTAAGAACAGATGGCGAAAAATCAAAGTTAATAGTCAATGGAAGACAGATTTTATTACATAGTCCGAGAGTGAAAGCCCCACTTAAATTTTTGCTTGAACTAGAAAGATTGAAGGGCAATGTCACTTTATCTTTATAGCCTAATGACCAATCATTTTCTGTTTCAAAAAGCTGTGGCGTCGGATAAAAGATTTCATAAGAAACTTGTTGATTGAAATTAAAAAATGGTGCCATGCCAGAATTACCTGGATTACGCCAGTAAGTTTTCCATCCTGGTTTAAGCACAATTTCAATAATACCTTCTCTTATTCCAGAAAGAGAAGGTTCAGTGATTGCTAATCGGATACGACCACCCTCTGATTCATACCAAGATGTTGCGAAAAGCTGGAGTTTTTGTTCTGTTTGAGCATTTACAGGAATGTTAAGTAATTTTAAAACTAAGAATGTTAAGCATAAAGTAACTAAAAGCTTTTTATAAAAGAAAGTTGCGATATTTTGTAAATTTGTAAATATGTAACTTTTTTTCATTGGAGTTTTATTTTCCTAGTGTACTAAATGAACAAACTTTTATCATGTAAATTATGGAGAATAGCAGATTAATGAAGCAGTGTAATGGCTTTTTGGGTGGTCAATTACTCATAGCAATGCCTGGAATGAATGACAAACGCTTTATTCGTTCTGTTATTTATATTTGCGCGCATTCTGATGCTGGTGCGATGGGCATCATTCTCAATCAATTACATCATATTGATTTTCCAGAGCTTTTGCTTCACTTAGGAATCATAGACAGTGGCCAAAAAAAAAGTCTTTCTGAACCGATAAAAAATTTTCCAGTTCGCTATGGTGGTCCTGTTGATCCTTCGCGTGGTTTTGTCCTTCATTCAGATGATTATGCTTGTGAAGAAACTGTTTTTATTGCAGATAAGATCTGTTTTACTGCGACAATTGATATATTAAAAGCGATCAGTTGCGAACAAGGTCCGCAACATGCACTGGTCGCATTAGGCTATGCTGGATGGAAAGCGGGGCAACTTGAGGCAGAAATTTCTACAAATGGGTGGCTAATCAGTTCTACATCACCTAGTTTTCTTTTTGAAAGCGATTTAAGCTGCAAGTATGATAAAAGTTTAACACGCATGGGTATCGATCCAACTTATCTTGCTTCTGAAATGGGACACGCGTAGAGTTTTTTCTAAGCTTTTTAACTTTACACGTTATTTTATCCCTTATGTTTTTATTTTATAAGGGAAATGGCTCTGAACGAGCGTAATTAATTCTTCTATGGCAATCGGTTTCGTCACAAGTGTACTTTGAACATATTTACAACCTTCTTGACGGAGGAAGATTGCTTCTTTTTCATTTTCAACACCTTCTGCGATAATTTGCAAATTAAGATCTGTTGCCATATTAATGATAGACTTTAGAACAATTTTCTTCTTAAGAGAGTCGATTGAGATAAGTGAACGATCAAGTTTAACCATATCAAATGGATAACGTACGAGATAGGTCAGAGACGAATAACCTGTTCCAAAATTATCGAGTGCGAGATTCATTCCAAGTGTTTTAATTTGTTCAAGAAAGTGCGCTGATTGTTCAGGATTATTTCTTAAGACAAATTCAGATATTTCAATCATTAAGCGTCCTTTGTGGAGCGGATGCCGAAGCAAAGCGGCACGCAATTGACTGATAAAACGAGGATGAATCATTTCTGCGCTTGGTAAATTAATTGAAATAAAGAAAGATTGTTGGGAAAACTTTTCTTGTACATTTATAAGATCGATAATGGCATTATCAATGATAAATTGTGACAAATCCATAACAATTTGTTCATTTTCTACGATTTTTATGAAATCAGAGACATTTAAATTTCCATAAGTGGGATGATGCCATTCTACAATTGTTTCAAAACCAATAATATGTCCGTCTGATAAATTAAGAATAGGATGGTAGAGGATTTTCATCTCATTACGTTTTATTGCATAATGAACATCTTTCTCCAGAGTATTATGTTCGAGACCCAGAGTGCGAAAATTAGGACGAAAAGGTTCAATATGATTTCCCCCCATTTGTTTTGCGCGAATCATTGCTAATTCACTATCATTAAAAATATCTTTAGCAGTTGATCGACTTTCACTCCATGTAACCAATCCGATAGAGGTTGAAAGGATTATTTTATTTTCTGAAAGTGAAATAGGTGCTGAAATTGTTTTGTGCAAATGATCTGCAAATGCTGCAATTTTTTGTGGTTCTGTTTCACTGAGTAAAATAATTGCAAAGCGGTCTGCAGAAAGGCGCGATAAGGTATCTTGAAAATTAATGAGACGATTTAAACGACGTGCAATTATAAGAAGTACAGTATCCCCAACAGCGATACCTAATTTGCGATTAATTTGGCGAAAATTATCAAAATCAATCATAAAGACGGTTGGTCTAATTTTGATATTTGCTTTCGCTAAAGAGGTATAATTTTGTAGTCTATCAAAGAAAATTTGTTGGTTAGGAAGTCCGGTTAAGCTGTCGTGGATTGCATCATGCAATAAGCGTTCTTCGGATTTTTTATGGTTAGTAATATTGACAATGGTTCCAATGACACGTGTGATTTTTCCATCTTTTTGCATAGCCGGACGTGCACGAAGAGAAAACCAATGATAATAACCACCACCGGAAGAAAGCCTAAAAATTTGATCAATGCGCCCTTTTTTATTTTTAAGAATGATATCCAATACGGCTTGAAAGCGTTCACGATCATCATGGTGCAAGGCTGAAATCCAGTTGCGCATAGGTCCATTGAGGTTATGAATTTCAGTACCAAAAAGGGTTGCCATGTTTGGATGTACAACAATACGGTCACGCTCAATATTCCAATCCCAAATAATATTTCCAGCTCCCTTTGCTGCGAGTACTTGTTGTTCAAGGTCGGAAAATATTCCTTCATGGAAAGCGTCATTAGAAAAAGTTTGTTGCAGGACAGTAAAGCTAATGAGAAGAACAATGAGCACTAATCCCCCCGCTAATGCTGGCTGAATAATATCATTGTTTAAATGTCCAGCTATGCAGGCATAGGCTCCAACACACCAAAAGCTAATGAGCAACCATGTTGGAATAAGCATAATGGCGCGGTCATAGCTTCTGATTGAGAAATAGATGATTAATATTATACCAAGCACAGCGGTAAGGCCAAAAGACAAACGCGCAATTCCAGCGGCTCTGATGGGATCATAAATAGCAAAGGCTCCTAGACTGCAAAAGGCAATGGTCCAAGCGATAGCCCCGTAACTAAAATGATAATGCCAGCGGTTAAGGCTGAGATAGGTAAAAAGAAAAATGAAGAGTGTAGCAGTAAGTGCTACTTCTGTACCAGCACGCCAGATTGGTTGGGTTGTGAGTGTAACAGCAAAGAATTTATTTAAAAAATTGAAGTCAATACCAATATAAAAAAGCACTGCCCAAGCAACAGCAGCTGTTGCAGGAAACAGCCCTGTTCCACGGACGACGAAGAGAACCGTTAACAAAAGCGCTAAGAGACCTGATATACCAAGAAGAATACCATGATAAAGTGTATAAGAATTAATTGCATCTTTATAAGCTTCAGGTTGCCATAAATAGATTTGCGGTAGATTTGCAGAGTTAAGTTCGGCCACAAATGTAATAACAGCACCAGGATTAAGGGTAATACGAAAGATATCAGAGTTTGCACTCGGTTGACGATCGAGAGAAAAACCTTCACTTGGCGTTATGGATTGAATCCTTGTTGACCCAAGGTCTGGCCAAAAAAATCCAGAACGTGCCATGCGGTAATGGGGGGCAACGATGAGACGATCAACTTGTTCATCTGTTGGATTTGCAAGAGAAAAAACGGCCCAATTTCCGGAAAATTTTTCATTTTTTGCCTGCACTTCAATACGCCATACAATACCATCTGGTCCTGGTGCTGTACTTGTTTGAAAAATAGAATTGTTTGTATGGTGAATTTCAATTGCTTTTGAGAGATCAAGAGCAGCATCCTGAGAAGAAATTTTAACTGGTTCAATTGCTTGTGCTGATGTAAGATGGACAAAAGAACTAACGACTACAATGAAAATGATGTCAATTATTTTACGCAAACTCTTCACAATGTCCCACTCTCAATATTTTAGGATGTTTAATTTTCATTTCGATTTTTGAGAAAAAACGTCCACCTTTTATAATTTATTTACATAATAAATTGTTATCACTTTTTCTTAAGTTATGTGATTTTATATACAAATAGACCACATACCCATCTGCTTCAATGGAACCTGAAGCGAATGAAGTTTTATATTTTAAAAGGGCAAAGTTAAACCATGAATTTCCATATTTCACGGATATATCTTTACTGATTAGAATCTTTATCACATGAAGTATGAATTGGGTAGTTTTGTACACCTCTTTGCCCAATATTTCCAAAACTTATTTAATGAGGAGAGCTTTTGTGGTAAATTTTATGATAAAATATGTGATGTTATTGTGATGCTGCTTTGAAAAGAAGTTTTTACTTTAGCTTGTATGAAAGAGTTGACGTTAAATCATCAAAATTTATGAGGGGGCCTACAGGTCCGACAGCAGTTAGTGTTGGAGTGGAGTTTGTAAAAAGACGATGCGCTAAATCAGTTAATCTTTTAGGAGTGATGAGATTGAGGCGTTCAATTGTTTCCGATATTGGAATTGGTCGACCATAAAGGAGTATTTGGCGAGCAATGAGATGTGCTTGACTAGAGGGATTTTCCTGTGACATTGTCAGATTTGCACGATATTGCGTTTGTGCTCGTTGCAGTTCGTTGGCGTGAATATTTTTGCTGACCTTGGAAAGTTCATCAAGAATCACAGGAATAAGTTCTTTGAGCCCTTCTTGTCCGGTAGCTGCGTGAACACCAAAAAGCCCAGTATCTGAAAATCCCCAATGAAAAGCATAAATAGAATAGCATAATCCACGTTTCTCTCTTACCTCTTGAAAAAGACGTGAAGACATACCACCACCAAGAATGATTGAAAGAATTTGAGCCGCATAAAAATCACGCGCGTGATAAGCACGCCCTTCAAACCCTAGAACAACTTGTGTATCCATTAAATCGCGATATTCACGAAAGTCGCCACCGACATAATTTGCAAGATTAGTAAGAGGTGCGGTTGAATGGGAGCGAAAAGTACCAAGACGACTTTCAACTTCTCGCAAGAAACTTTCGTGCTTTACAGCTCCTGCAGCAACGACAATCATACGATCTGCACTATATTGTTTATTGATGAAATCATGGAGATCAGTAGATGTAAATGATTGAATAGTTTTAGCTGTTCCTAAAATAGAGCGTCCAAGGGATTGATGACGAAAGGCTGTTTCTGTAAAGTGATCAAAAACAATATCATCAGGAGTGTCATGGGCAGCACCAATTTCCTGAAAGATTACTTGTTTTTCTCGTTCTAGTTCATTGTCGTCAAATTTTGAATGCATTAAAATATCGGCTAAAATGTCTATAGCAAGTGGGATATCGCTTTTAAGTACACGTGCAAAGTAAGCTGTTGTTTCAATACTGGTTGTAGCATTGATTTCACCGCCAACATCTTCAATATCGGTTGCAATTTGAAAAGCAGTACGGTTTTCGGTTCCTTTAAAAGCCATATGCTCAAGAAGATGAGCAATACCATGCTGTGTGGAGGTTTCATTGCGTGAGCCCACTTTAACCCATATTCCGAGGGCAACACTATCAATTTGTTGCATTGTATGTGTGGCGATAGTCAAACCATTATTTAGGCGACAGATATCTACATCCATGTATTTACAACTCCATTAAATAAGCTAAATACCTCATTGTAAGGGTATCAGAATCTTCTTGATTTAAATTAATGCAGCTAACTTTAATAAGATGCACGCGATTTTAAAGAAATATAATCTTTTACTATTTTTTCATCATTAGCAAGATTTATAAAATGTTCTTCGTGTTTCATTACATCATTGAGATGAGATGGCCATGGAGCATGAAGGCCACAAGCGCTTTTAATAGTATCAGGAAATTTAGCTGGATGAGCCGTGGCAAGAACGATCATTGGAATATGCGGTTTTTTGTTTTCACGCGCTACTTGAAGAGCGACCGCTGTATGTGGATCAACAAGATAGCCACTTTCCTTATAGACACTATCAATTTTTTGAGCTGTTGCAGCCATGTTGCTTTTCCCAGCGGAAAATAGGGAACGAATATTTTTGAGTTGCTTTTCATCAAGAGTAAAGAGACCCGTTTTTTTCAAGTTTTCCATTGCATTGCGAATCCACATTGGATCACGATTGCCACTTTCAAAGAGCAAACGTTCAAAATTAGAAGAGACCTGAATATCCATAGAAGGTGATGTTGTATGGACTATTGGTTTTGTTTCGTAAGTACCACTGGTCAATGTACGTACAAGGATGTCGTTATCATTCGTTGCGATGACCAGTTGAGCAATGGGTAATCCCATACGGGCTGCGACATAACCTGCAAAAATATCACCAAAATTTCCAGTAGGAACAGTAAATGAAACAGCTCTATCAGGTGCTCCTAAGGAAAGAGCTGATGAAAAATAGTAAACAATTTGCGCCATGATACGCGCCCAATTTATAGAATTAACACCTGAAAGCGCTGTTTTTTTACGAAAATTATGATCATTAAACATTGCTTTGACAAGAGCTTGGCAATCATCAAAATTTCCTTCAATGGCAATGGCATGAACATTGGAACATTGATTGGTTGTCATTTGCCGTTGTTGAACAGGTGATACACGTCCTTTAGGAAATAAAATAAAAATATCTGAGTGCTCTTTTCCAGCAAAAGCTTGTATCGCAGCTCCTCCTGTATCACCTGATGTTGCAGCAATAATCGTTGCACATCTATTTTTTTCAGTCAAAACATAATCCATCAGTCGAGAAAGAAACTGCATTGCGACATCTTTAAAAGCTAAAGTAGGACCATGAAAGAGTTCAAGGATAAATTCATCTGCTCCAGTTTGTCGTAACGGACAGATTGCTGGATGGTGAAAGGTTGCATAAGATTCAGCGATCATATTTTCAAAAGCTGTATATTCGATTTCGTTATTCACAAAGGGCCACAGGATAGTTTTAGCAATTGTTGTATAGGACTGACCACGAAGTGCTCGTAACGCATCAAATGATAGCTGAGGAAATTTATCTGGCAAATAAAGTCCCCCATCACTTGCCAACCCTGTCATGATTGTTTCCGTAAAGCTTAAAGCAGGAGCTTCACCTCTCGTGCTGATATATTCCATAAGTCTTATCCTTTTTTTATTTCTGGCAAATTGGTGAAGTTATTTATTTCACGTTTTTCATAATATTTAAATTATTAAATGGATAGAGCTTCTTTTCTTCTTTTTAACTCAATAATGAAAGGAAATAGCCTTAAGCATTTTTATTTTTGAGATATAAACGCCAAATGTTCACAGAAAATCTTTTACAGTCGAAAATTTTCTCTCTATTATTCATTCACTTAAATTTTACAACGTATCTTCACTTGTGCACCTTCTTAAATAATACAATTAAATAGATAGAATGGCATTTACTGAAGAACTTTTGTATAAAACTCAATCATTTATAGTTATTTTATGCTCTTAATACTTTGTAACAATTAAATCTGCTGAACTGAATGTTAAAATGATACATCTCAGAATTCACATTGGAAGATTTATAAGGTAATTTTATGGCATTTCGTGCACAAATCATACTTTGAATAATCTTTTTTAGCTTAACTTATCACTTTGTATAATAATAGATATTATATTTGTGCTATACAGTATGGTAACCTAAAGTTTATCCATAGAAAACATACAACAGCCTGCTAAATGATGGGAAGCAGGCTGTAAAGTGTTTTCATTTTAAATAGAAAAAAATAACTAAGTATCTTTGAATTATTTGCCTTTAATTTTTCCTATTGCCCATCCGATTATCCCGCTAAATATGGCCATAACAGATCCAGTTAAGAATCCAAAACCCAAAGCTCCTACTGTAGAAAAAACTCCTAGCGTAATTGGTTCAAACACTTTCTCAAATTTTCCTTCAAAGGCAGATTCACTTTTTGCTCTATGAGTGAAACTTGGGACATAAAGAGCAGCTATATCGATAGTTTTTTTCTTTCCTTGTTCTATTAGAGAGACAGTTTCCCATTGAGTATCATTTTTCAAATGATTGGCATGAACATTTATAACTTGTGAAAGCAAAAAAGCAACTGCTATAAAAATATTTAATACGTAAGTTTTCAATACTTTAATCATAGTTTACCACCAATACTTTTATTTTAATCTGAATTGAATAGATGCATCGGCAGAATTAGTGCACATTGAGAGAAACAGAAGCATTTAAAGCTTTTTTCACTCTTATTGTGATAATTCATTAGTTTTTATCATCAACAATGGATAAACACAGAATGTGTTAATAGTTTATATTTCATATGAGAAGGTCTTAATCTGATGAAATTTCAATTTTAACGAGATTTAAAATAGGATATTATTTTGCTGATTATCCATCCTAAAAACATACCTACCGTACTTGATACATAACCAAGAGCCATCCCAATACCAAAAGTCCCGAGTGTAAGAGGTTCAACGACTTTTTCAAATTTTCCTTCGATGGTAATTTCATTTTTCATACCACGATTTAGATTTTGTGTATAGAGAAAAACCGTACTGATTGCATCCTTTCTGTTTTGTTCTGTTAAAGAAATAAAACTATTCTCACGATGAATATTGTTTTGCAAGTAGTTGGCATGTACACTTACAGTCTGTGAAATGTAAAAAACAGATATTATAAAAATACTTAACATATAATTTTTAAACAACTTAATCATCATTTACCTCAAATACTTTATACTATTCAATATATATGTGTGTAAAATTATATTTTGGATTTTTTGATGTAATTTACAGCATTTATATTTATAGTAATATAAGCTTCATTATGTAATAAATTTATAATAATTAATAATAAAATAATGAAGCTATATATTCTATATTTCTACAATATATTGAATTACTTGAACATCAATACTATGTCCTTTATCCAACTTATTATCGATCCTATAAAACTTATTGTATATCCAGCGAACAATAGTCCCACTCCTACAGTCATGGGTTCAATAACCTTTTCAACTTTTCCTTCAAAGGTTGTCCCATTTTCTGTTCCATAACTTACAGATGGAACATGGAAAGCAGTCATAGAAACTGCGTCAGATTTCACATTCTTTACTTGTTCCATTAGGGCAACAGAAAACTCCTCTTTTGGAGTCTCTTTTTTTAAATAGTTTGCATTAACATTTATGGTTTGTGAAAGAAAAAAAGCGCTTGTTATAAAAATGCTTAAGATATAATTTTTAAATACTTTTACCATAACTTTACCTAAAATATTTTTAATTTATATATGTAAGAAATATACATATATGTTTATTTACATCATACATATATAGTCCAATATGTATTTTTAATCAACAATAAAAACACATATAAAAATATAAATATAATTTTTTATAAACATTATTGTAAAAAAGTAACAGTAATAATTACAAAAAAATATTTTAAAAGCTTTATCAAATATTTTATTATGTATTATATATAAAACAACACGTTATTATCGTATAATTTTTGTAAAATGAGATTAATATTATTTTATAAATACATTTATCGATAATAAAATGATCAAAATTTTTACATATTAAATATATAAAAATTATTTATTATCGATAATATAATAAAAAACATGAAAATTATGATATGTTTATATAAATATTCTTAACAATTAAAATATGAATGGACACGCTAAAATTTTATTATTTATAGTAGTTATTATAGATAGTCATTATTGTAGAATTTGTGTTATATAGATATTATTTAAGTTATTATTCAATGGTTATTTAATTGCATCGTGATAGCATAATGATACTTCACTATTAATTATATACATTTATGTTATAGATACTAAAAAATGTACAGTTCTCTCATAGTGTAAAGTAGAGCTCGAATTGGATAGAGATAAATGATATTATCTTTTTATCGCCAATGTGAACAGCATATTACTATGATGCAAAGCAGTGTATAGAAGAATCTAATTTAGACATATTTATGAGTGCCGAAAGATCAGTATTAGATAATATTTTTCAACACTTTCTTCTTTCCAAACAGAAAAGCCGCTTTAAGAAAAACACCCTTTCTAATATTTTTAGAAAGGGTGTTTTTCTTAAAGTTGGATTACTTTTAAAAAGATCTGATTTCATTGCTTATTTAAAAAGTCTATTAAGTGCTTTCGGAAAATTTTAAGCAACTATTGGTATCTCTGTAGGTTGTTTAACATGATTATATGTTTCATATTTATGTGTTTTTTTAAAGAAACCGTTCTCAAGGTACTCAAGCCTATTGTGCAATGATAGATATGATGATAAAGCCCCATAATATAAAACTCTTAGGGCATCAGAGTTTTTGGCGTTTATAAAGAAGAAAGATGGCATCGCCATACACTTTGCTCGCTCCTAATGTTGCTACATTTTTGCATTTTGCTTAATTTGAATAATGATTAATTATTGATTATAAATCAATACGTTGTCTGTAAATTACTTGGTATGAAATGTTTTTTATAAAATGCAAATCTTTATAAGAATGTATTCTTTTTGTTTTTTGTAATCTTAGGGAGGTTGTGCCGATTGATGCTGTTAAAATACTGTTTAAGCAGCAAAGTAAATAAGCCTTCAACAAGTTTGCGAGATTTGGATTGAGCAAATATAAGCCCGTGTAATTTAACAAGAATACTTTTGTTTTTTTCAATAAACTCTTGTGTTCCATAGGTTCTGCGAATTTTAATATTTTTTTCCATGATCAATACGCACATCCCTTACAATTTTACCATAGTGTGTTTTTTTTGATCAGATAAAAGAGGTTAGCAATTTTCACATCTTATCGGTAGGGAGTTGTGATATTCCTTTTTTGACAAATCTCATAATTTATCAGGATGAGCTGCTGTGGTTGGGACTGGGATATCGGATTTGAGATAGATAAGCAGGGCTTAATTTTTATGAGTTTGCACCCCTGTTTTTTGCTTTTTTTAAAAGCACGTGCAATGGTTAACAGACTTATGATCTCAATGAGGTGATATATTTTTTCACATTGAGATGCAATTCACCCATGTCGTGAATTACGCATTTATTGAAGTTATTATAAAAGGAGCAGCGAGAAGAGAAGGACATTTGAATAAAAGTGCTTCTTACAAGAGTTTACAAACTGATATATTCAAGAGATTTCTTATAATAGATCTCGCCATACTGCCATTGCTTCTAAGACTTCTCCTAAATGAGCATGTTTTGCAATAACTGTTTCTGCACCAGCTTCTGCAAGTGCATTAGAGTGGCCAAGATAGCTATGTGATCCTCCCGTAAAGCCGATGGCACGCATGCCTGCTGCTTTGGCGGCATGTACACCATGAATTGAATCTTCTATAACGATAGTGTTTTGAGGCTCTACTTGTAATTGTTTTGCGGCAAAAAGGAAAATATCAGGGGCAGGTTTGGTTTTTTTTGTTCCAACTTCAGGTGCAGAAAATATTTTACCTTCAAAAAGTTCATAGAGACCAACAGTGGTGAGCATCTCTTTTATATCGATGCTCTTTGCATTAGAGCAGATACAGTAGGGATAGCGTGTTTGAATAATTTCTACTGCTTCTCTTACATCATCAAGAGCACGTAATTCAGTTTTTATTTGTGTACGAAAAATATCAGTCATTTGATCTATGAGATGAGCAGAAATTGGTTTTTCTGTTTCCTGTTCAACTTGTTTAAGAATATCGCGAAAGATAAGCCCTGCAAAACGTTCGCTCAATTCTTCAGGTGAGATTTCATATCCTGTTTGTTTGAGCAATTGAGATCCAATTTTTGCTGCAAGATATTCAGAGTCGACGAGAACTCCGTCACAATCAAAAATAATAAGATCTATTTGAGGCATAAAATATTCCTTTACATGTTACGAGATGAACAATTTTCATGAAAACGACATTGAGAGAATCTTATTTCATAAAAATATATTTTGAAAATGATTCTTATTCATTTTACGAAATAAAAGATAGGGGAACAGTATATTGAAAAAAGAAAAATTCATTCAGATGGAAGTTTTTTACTTTAAAAAACAAAAAATAATAATCAATTTTTCGGAACTTTAACGATACGTTTACTCTATTTTGTAAATATGGATTGGTAAAGCGGGCCTATAAACTATTTTGGTTGATTATAGGGCAAATTCAGTTCATTTTGTTGGGTTTTTCATGACAGTTATTCAGCTTCAAAAAGATTTCGTTCGTAATCCCTCCCAGACGCCATGGCGCAATAAAATTTTTAAAGGAGATTGTGTTTCCGTTTTAGAAAAACTTCCAAAACATTCCGTTGATATGATTTTTGCGGATCCACCCTATAATTTGCAATTGGATGGTGCTTTATATCGTCCAGATCATTCGCTTGTTGATGCGGTTGATGATGCATGGGACCAGTTTGAGAGTTTTGCTGCTTATGATGCTTTTACCCGTGCGTGGTTGCTTGCTTGTCGTCGTGTGTTAAAACCTAATGGAACCCTTTGGGTTATCGGATCTTACCATAATATTTTTCGAGTTGGTACGGCATTACAAGATTTAGGTTTTTGGATGCTCAATGATATTATTTGGCGCAAAAATAATCCGATGCCTAATTTCCGAGGGCGACGCTTTCAAAATGCTCATGAGACACTTATTTGGGCTGTGCGAGATCAAAAAGATAAAAAGTATACATTTAATTATGATGCTTTAAAAGCGGCAAATGAAGATCTACAAATGCGTTCAGATTGGCTTTTTCCTCTCTGTACTGGAGCTGAACGTTTAAAGGATGATTCAGGGCGTAAATTACATCCAACACAAAAACCGCAAGCGTTATTAGCGCGTATTATTATGGCTTCTAGTAAACCTGGTGATGTTATTCTTGATCCGTTTTTTGGTTCGGGAACAACAGGTGCTGTTGCCAAGCTTTTAGGGCGTGATTTTGTTGGGGTTGAACGCGAGCAAGATTACATTGATGCGGCATGTGAAAGGATTGCGTCGGTTAAACCTTTAGGACAACCAGAGCTGGCGATTTTAGATAGAAAAAAAGCAGAACCGCGCATAGCATTCAACAGTTTGCTTGAGGCAGGTTTACTTTATCCTGGAGAAGTTCTTTATGATCGGAAAAAGCAAGTATCTGCTATTGTAAGAGCTGATGGTACGATTATGCATGGTGGTGAAGCGGGCTCAATTCACGCAATGGGAAGAAAGGCTCAAGATTCGCAGAGTTGTAATGGTTGGACATTTTGGTATTATGAGGAAAATGGACGGTTAAAGTCCATAGATCATTTAAGAATGATCATACGTTCACAAATGTTAAAAACGGGTGTTTTATGAACTAAGCTGATTGCTTCATTCTATTAATCACCAATGTACCTGATCTCGATTGGGATGGATGCAAGCGCGTTTTATGCTTTTCTTAGATATTTTATATTGAAATACTCACCTCGCTTGTAAGCGGCAAGCGAGTATTTTTCGCTTCTTGTAGAAAAAATTAAAACGAGAAATTTCTACTCTATGTTCTGATTTTAGTTCCAAAATAGTAAAATTTCAATATAATCTTATAAAAATGAAATATCAGAATTAAAAGGTTCATTCAGAAGTTCAAAATTAAGTGCTTTTTTGTACGTGCATCTATAAAGTGCGTAAAATATATTGATTTATCAAGATAATTTAGCGCAACTCATATTGAATTGCCCTCGGAATATCGTCAAACTCTTTTATTTCAAACCTGTTTCATATTGAATCAATAAAAATTACTTACTTGCATGTCATAAGCGGGGTTGGCGTGTGAATAAAAATTGTTAAAGAAAGAACTAAAAGTACCTCTTATGAACCGTTTCAAGTGCCAAGGGTGTCGTAGGGGGTGGGTAAATATAACGATGGTGCCGATTTGCTTCTTCATAAGCGAACAAAGGATAGATCCTGAAATTTAAATCTAAGATTTCTATTCCTTCTTAATTCTCATTGATAGAAAAAATGAGACATTCTACGTGTTTAAATTTTTCTTTGTAAAGATTAAGAAATGGTCATTAGGGATACAAAAGTCTCCATTAGCAAACATGTTTACGAATAAACAAGGTTATTTAAATCTGAAAGAATTGGGAAGTGCTACGGAAATGGCTTTTTTCATAACAGTAGGGAGCGCTTCTTTGGCAAGATGTTGAATGTTGCACCACCAACCATTTTCACAATTCATTTCATGAATATCTTCAGTATAGTAGACATCGAGTTTTAGAGAAAAGTGAGTAAAAACATGCGTAATTTGCCCTTTGAATTGCCAATTGGCAGGAAAGGGGGCGTTTTGGAGCCCATTTTTGTTGTTTATATCAATATTGTTAGGAATTTGGGTCATTCCACCAAGGAGTTTTTGCGTCTGTCGTTTTTCCAAATAAATTTGTTTGTTTTTATTAAGAACCACAAAGGCACTACCTGTTTTTGAAGGGCGTTCTTTTTTAGGGGCTTTAACTGGAAAAGACTCCGGTTGTTGCATCTTTGCCGCTTTGCATAAACTTTGAAGAGGGCAGATATAACAAGATGGTTTGCGTGGAGTACAAATGGTTGCTCCCAAATCCATCATTGCTTGAGCAAAGTCGCCAGGACGATTTAAAGCAGTAATTTTTTGTGTTTTTTCTTTAATTTCAGCTTTTGCTTTTGGTAATATTGAAGCGATAGCAAAAAGGCGCGCTATTACACGTTCGACATTACCATCAACCACTGCCACAGGATGGTTAAAAGCAATTGCGGCAATGGCTGCGGCAGTATACTCTCCAATACCGGCTAGAGTTCGCAATTCTTTTACAGATTGTGGAAATTGTCCTGCGTAGTTTTCAACAAGCTGTCTCGCACATTTTTTAAGATTACGTGCGCGTGAATAGTAACCAAGTCCAGCCCATGCTTTCATAATATCATCTTGTGAGGCTATTGCTAAAGAAGGAAGATCAGGCCAAAATTTCAGAAATTTTTTAAAATAGGGCTTAACCGTTTCAACGGTTGTTTGTTGCAGCATGATTTCAGAAAGCCAAACCTGATAAGGATCAGGACGGATACCTTGTCTTTGCTCTTCGGGGGTAATCCGCCATGGGAGGTTTCTATGATTTTGATCGTACCAAGAAAGGAGGTGCGAAGAAATTTCATACATGATTGTTTTCAAGCATAGAGAGATGTAAAATGCAAAAGAAAAAATATTTATTTTGTAATTCTTTTTTTGCTCTTTTATTGTCGAGACCCTGGTGAGGAGTGGATTTTTATTTTGTTGATATTTTATAAATTAGGGAGGCAATTATTTTTAGATAAAACAAATTATTGTAATTGAGTAAACGGTTGAACAATGATCTAAAAATGAGAAAACAACTAAAAAAACGTATCTTTTATTCTCTTTCTGAGACGGTATTCAAAATACTTGATCCCGTTTTGCGCAAACGGACAGGGCTAAATGTAGAGCTTATAGAGCATTGGCCACAAATTGTGGGCCATGATATCAGTGAACATACAATGCCGCTTAAAATTATTTGGAAACGTCGTGCAGATCAAGATGAAGTTTTTCAGCCAGCAACACTTGTTGTCGCATGTGAAGGATTTGCGGCGTTGAAATTAATGCATGAAACAGAGGAATTTCTTCATAAAATTAATGGATTTTTTGGCTATATTGCTATTGATCGCATCAAGATTGAACAAAGGCGTCTGTCGGTTTTTATGAATCATTTGCCTCTAAAGTCGACTTTGAGTGAACAAGACAAAAAATGCGTGGAGAAAATGCTTGAAGGAATTGAAGATAAAAGTTTACGCCAATCACTTTATAAACTTGGCTGTTGCATTTTCTCGGAAAAAAATAATAAATAGCAAGATATTTTATATATATTTTCTTTAATATATGAGAAAGCATTGGATTCCTATTCGTTTAATACCAACAGAAAAGTATTATTTATGGTAAAATTTCGTTCTTTTTTATCTTTCGGGATAATTTTTCTCTTCATAACGATTGTACAAAATAGTGTAACAGTTGCTTTAGCGCGTGATCTCAAACCAGTGGCAACAGTTGATATGGCTGAGCTTCTCCAATCAAGTAAAGTAAAGGATCGCTTTGAGGGAGAGGCGGATGCACCAGTCATCATTGTTGAGTATGCTTCGTTAACATGTGTTCATTGTGCACATTTTTACAACGATATACTTCCTCAAATTCGTAAAAAATATATCAAAACAGGAAAAGTGAAACTGATTTTCCGAGAATATGCTTTTGATCCTCGGGCAACAGCAGGTTTTATGTTAGCACGGTGTGCACCAGAAGATCGCTATTTCCCTTTGATAGAAGTTTTATTTCAAAAACAAAATGAGTGGGTTTGGGGAAAAGATGCTCTGACACCATTGAAAAAAATTAGCTTAATGGCGGGTTTTTCAGATGAAAGTTTTACTGCGTGTTTGAAAAATCAGACCATTTTAGATGAAGTGAATGCATCTTTTGAGCGTGGTAAAGAACTTGGTGTGACAGCAACGCCTACTTTCTTTATCAATGGTAATAAATATGAAGGTGCTATGAAAGTAGAAGACTTTTTTTCGGTGATTGATAGTTTTCTTAAAAACTGAATCTTAATCTTCTAGAAGATAGATGGTGATGTGGTCATTATCTCTTTTAAGAAGGTTAGGTATTATGCATTTATGAAGCGATCTTTTTTATTTCGCCGATTTTGAATCATTTAAGTTAAGCCTAGGTTGAATGGTGTTTTGATGCTGATATGGGAGGATTTGTACAATGAAAAAATGGGTTTATAGTTTTGGAGATGGAAACGCAGAAGGAAGTGCAAGCGAGCGTAATCTTCTCGGAGGTAAAGGGGCTAATTTAGCAGAAATGAGTAGTCTTGGTTTGCCCGTACCGCCAGGATTTACTCTGACAACAGAAGTCTGTAATTTTTATTACGCACATGACAAATCATACCCAGAAGAGCTACAGGAATCTGTTAAGCAAGCATTAAGACGCGTTGGTGAACAAACAGGACGTGAATTTGGTAATGAGCAAAGACCACTTTTGCTTTCTGTTCGTTCAGGGGCTAGGGCTTCTATGCCAGGAATGATGGATACAGTGCTTAACCTTGGCATGAATGATAAGACTGTAAAAGCTATTGCTTTACAAGCTAATAATGAACGGTTTGCTTATGATAGTTATCGGCGTTTTATCCAAATGTATTCTAACGTTGTTTTGGGGGTAGACCATTCTTATTTTGAAGAGATTCTTGATGAGGCAAAAGAACGCAATGGTTACACTATTGATACAGAAATGACAGCAGATGATTGGAAACATGTTATTGCTTCTTATAAAGCATATATTGAAGAAAAATTAGGAATCCCTTTTCCACAAGATCCTGAACAGCAATTATGGGGGGCGATTGGAGCCGTTTTTTCAAGTTGGATGACAGCACGCGCAGTCACTTATCGTCGTTTACATAGCATTCCTGAAAGTTGGGGAACGGCAGTTAATGTGCAAGCTATGGTTTTCGGCAACATGGGTGAAGATTCGGCAACAGGTGTTGCTTTTACACGCAATCCATCGACAGGAAAAAAAGAACTTTACGGTGAATTTTTAGTTAATGCGCAAGGAGAAGATGTTGTGGCGGGTATTCGAACGCCTCAAAATATTACAGAAAATGCGCGTATTGTTGCTGGTTCAAATAAGCCGTCTTTAGAAAAAATTATGCCTGAGGCTTTTTTGAAGTTATGTCAGATCGCGCAGAAGCTTGAGCAGCATTATCGGGATATGCAAGATCTCGAATTTACCATTGAAAAAGGTAAATTATGGATGCTGCAGACTCGTTCGGGAAAACGTACGGCTCGTGCAGCTCTCAAGATGGCAATTGAAATGGTTGAGGAGGGGTTAATAAGCCGTGAAGAAGCGGTAATGCGTATTGATGCAAAGTCACTTGACCAACTTTTACATCCAACACTTGATCCCAAAGCAGAGCGTTTTGTTATAGGACGTGGTTTACCTGCTTCTCCTGGAGCAGCAACCGGTGAAATTGTTTTTACTTCGGAAGAGGCAGAAACTGTGTCAGCAGAAGGGCGAAAAGTTATTTTGGTCCGTGTGGAAACAAGCCCAGAAGATATTCATGGTATGCATGCTGCAGAAGGAATTTTAACAACGCGTGGCGGCATGACAAGTCACGCTGCTGTTGTTGCGCGTGGAATGGGAAAACCATGTATTTCTGGTGCTGGTAGTGTGCGGATTGATTATAATACAAATACGCTATTTGCTTCAGGAGAAAGCTTTAAAAAAGGCGATGTTATCACGATTGATGGTGGAAGTGGGGAAATTTTCAAAGGAAAAGTTGCAATGTTGCAGCCTAAGCTTTGCGGAGACTTTGCAAAATTAATGGAATGGGCTGATGGGATGCGACGTATAAGAGTTCGCGCCAATGCTGAGACACCATCTGATGCCCGTATGGGGCGTTCTTTTGGGGCTGAAGGTATTGGTCTTTGCCGTACGGAGCATATGTTTTTTTCTGGAGAACGTATTGTTGCCATGCGTGAAATGATTTTAAGTCATGATGAACGTGGTCGTCGTAAAGCACTAGATAAGCTTTTGCCAATGCAGCGTTCAGATTTTAGTGAATTATTTGAAATTATGTGTGGTTTACCTGTTACCATTCGTTTGTTAGATCCGCCACTCCATGAGTTTTTGCCTAAAACGAAAGCAGAAATTCTTGATGTTGCAACAGCTATGGAGGTTTCTGCTGAAGTACTTGCTGAACGTGCTCAGCAGTTACACGAATTTAATCCTATGCTTGGATTACGAGGATGCCGTTTAGCTATTACTTATCCTGAAATTGCAGAAATGCAAGCGCGGGCGATTTTTGAAGCAGCAGCAGAATCTGCCCAAAAATCTGGATCTCCTGTTATGCTTGAAATTATGGTGCCATTGGTTGCTCTTAAATCTGAACTCGATTTTGTAAAAGCGCGTATTGATCAGGTTGCTAAGGAAGTGATGAAAGAAAAGGGAGGTACTATTCAATATATAGTTGGGACGATGATTGAACTTCCAAGGGCAGCGCTTCGAGCAGATGAAATTGCTGAAACTGCTGAATTTTTTTCATTTGGAACAAACGATTTGACACAAACTACTTTTGGGATTTCCCGTGATGATGCTGCTCCTTTTTTGGCAACCTATTTTCAAAAAGGTCTTTTAGAGCAAGATCCTTTCGTATCTATTGACCGTGATGGAGTAGGGGAACTTATTACCATTGCTGCACAGCGTGGACGCTCAAAGCGTGCAAAAATAAAATTGGGAATTTGCGGTGAACATGGAGGCGATCCTGCCTCTATTGCTTTATGTGAAGAAAATAACCTAGATTATGTTTCGTGTTCTCCTTTTCGAGTACCAATTGCTCGTTTAGCAGCAGCTCAGGCCGCAATAGCAAAAAGGATGTAATGGGTTAATATTTTTTGTTGTATAGTTATTACAGAAATAAATTTTTATATATTTTTTATTTTCTTTAATAAAGGGAATAAAAATGCTTCTAAAATGCACGATAAGTTATGTTACGCGAGAAAGTGTTTTTTTAGAGGTTTATGAGAGAAAATATAAAGCAGGATAGACAAAAGATGTATTATTAATCACTTTCTATTGGCGAACCTCTTGATAGAGAGAAACGTGTTATTGTGCAGTCAATTTATGCATTTGCTTTTTTATAGGGGAATGAGCTCCTCACGCAAGATAGAATGCTGCAAACAAATGCATTTTTTTGCATATCATGCTGTTTGATATAGACATTTCTCAGTAGATGCCCCATTTCACATTGACATTCGTGGAATGGGGATTATGTAAAACTCTCCGTAAGTTTATGAAAATCTTCCCAAAATTTATAAACTCCATTATGCACTACCGTCTTTACACTTATGAAGGAATATCAAAGTTACACAATCTGTTGATTTATAATGATAATTTTTTATTTCTTATATTGAATGAAAGCTGTAAATATCATAAAACCCTCTCATTTCGACTTTTTTTATAATGAATCAATCAAAACCATGTTTTTTGTGTGTTATAGGCGGGATGAGTGTCTGTGGATAAAAAAATAAAGTAAGGATATGCCTTTTATGAATCATCTCAAATGTCAAGAGCTGTCACAAATTGAAGGTAGGTAAATGTGTAATGGTGCCGGCTTGCTTCTTGACAAAAAGCGTAAAGATGATGCGCGGCGCTGGGGCTGCTATTATTATTCACGGGCGTTGTTGCGAAGTGGTCTTGGGTGCTTTAGAGATGTTTTTTAAGAAAGCCCGTGAATGGCAATCCAAGTATATTCCGTTTGGGACATTTTATTTTAGGTGAGGGGGAGTGAGGCCAAAAAGACATGTGATAAATAAAAGCATGAGGCAATAGGTAATCTCCATTAAAGATATTACTTTAGATGTTATTGAAAGGTGTAAAGCTGAATTAAAAGGAAATGGCAAAGATGAAAACTGGTTTTTACCTTAAATTTTCATATTCTTTCCAAATTAGGCTGTTTTCCTGTTTTAAGGAGATTATACAAACAGAGATGCGCAATATTCTTGCCTCCATTTGGCATACAAAAGCTATGACAGCTGAGAGAAGTACTAAACTGTCTTAATATTTGTTTCAAACATACTGCTGCGTTAGGTTTGGATGTTGATTTATAGGCAATACTAAACGCACACGCTCTCTTAGGAAAACAATGTCATAAAACACATAATTTTCCAGCAATAGATTGGAGAGAAGTGCTGGTTTTTTATCAGACACTTTGCGAAACAACAATCATAACACAACTAGCCTTACGTCTACTTATCTTTACAGATGTTTGCACAAATTCTTTACATCATATTTATAAAGATCAAATTGACGATAATATATGGACAATTCGTGGCTCGATGATATGAAAGGTTTACGTGATACTACAAAAATTTCGTGTTCTTTTATCATCAGAGGCAATAAAAATGGTAGAACGAGCACGTTTGCTATTTTGCAATATTTCTTTTTTCTGCAATCGGTTGTGTTTTTTTTGCAGCAAATTGTACGGCTCAATATGTAATGTGTAAGAAAACCATTCTGATTGATTGAATATAAGAGGGCTTGAGATGAAGGAATGTTTGAGGGGAATATTAAATAAACGAAAGATGAATTATCATTATAAATTAAGAGATTACTTCAATTTAATAAACCAACTTCACGCATTTTCATTAAAATTGTGTGATTAATTTTACCTGTTACAGGAAGATCAAATATTTTTTGAAACTGTTTTAAGGCTTCTATCGTCTTTTGATCTTCTATTCCTGTGACAATAACCTCCTCATTCCCAAAAATATGTAAAGCTTTTTGCACTTGTATAATATCTTCAACAGAAGGCTCTAAAATAGCTTCTTTTAAGTGTGTCATATTTTTTGTATTGTTTGTTTCTATTTCGCTTTGCTTAATTAATATCGCGATTTCATCTGTTGCGGGATTAGATAGAACATTCTTTTGCATTCTCTGAGCAGTTTGCTGTTTCCATAAAGTGATGGCTCGGCGTGTTTTAGGTCCTTCCAGTCCATCTAATGGTCCATCATAAAGGCCTAATTTTGTTAGTTCTTTTTGCTTTTCCAGCATGCTTGCTGATTGAGAGGGTAAAGGTGAATTTGTGTGGTTCTGACTTTGAGAATGTACAGAAGTTACACGGGAGAGTTCTTGTGATTTTTCTTCTTTTTCCGATAAAATAGAGCTCTTACCTATACTTTGAACAGAGGAAAATTTCATTTGAGTTAAAATATTTTGATGCGTTGTCATTTGCAAAAATAAAGCATTAAATGAAATAAATAAAAAACTAATGCTAAAAAGAAGAGATCCAACAAAAAATAAAGTATTTTTTCTTGTATAGAAATAAAGAGTTTTTACACTCCAAAAAATAAAATGAAAAATTATAAGAAGAAGCGTTATAACAATACTACTATAGTATTTACGGTGTTTTACATTTTTTTTTCGGTATGTCTTTCGTTTTGTTGCCATTACTTTTATTTTCAGTTGCGTTTATTTTTTACAAAGAAACAAATATAAATTAGGAAACGAATATGAATCAGTTCTTATTTTCAGACAGCGAAAAGTGCATTGACATTATTGATTTTCCTTTCAAACTCCTAGAACGAGCGGCTTCATTATATCAATTTATAAGTTGATAAATCAACAAGAGTTCTTATCAACTTTTATTCATTTCATTTTATTTTATATAAATCTTTAATGTGTATAAAGAGAGCACCAAATGATTAGCATTCAAGATCATTTTGGTGTTTGCAAACTGCATTATCACATATAATTATCTAAACAATAATGCCACGTTATTCTTCATTTTGGGGCATATGTTTGGCTATTATTTAAACTAAAATTGAAAATATTTGCCTATAACACTAAAAAGATGACAATCATTATCTATTCTTTATAATTTACATATAGATGGTTACTTATCCATAAACGGTTTGGTAAGAATAATTATCTATCAATATTATTATATTTTTGTATAAATTCCTTCTATTAAATAATTTTCATAAGTATCAATTAAATTGATGTTTACAATGTTATAGAAAAAAACTGGTTTGAGATGTAATCATAAGAGATGCAGTTATTTTTTTGATGTTTTTATCGACATGTTGACTATTTTTATAACATTCCAGTAAAAATTTTATAGATAATATAAATATTTTATCGACACTAGAATCAGAATAACAGAGTTTACTCTTGTTAGCCTTTTCAACTAAGCTAAGATGGTGGATTATTATTTAAAATAATTATGTACACAACATGATTATCTCTCTCATTTTTTATCATAGTATGTTTATTAACATGACCAGCTTGTAAGTGTATAATTTTGATGTTAATTTTTTACTGAATAGACAATGTATCCCATTTTATACAGCGGAATTGTGCCATATTTATAAAAAAGCCAATGATATAGATCCAATACATGAATACTCAATTTTATAAAAAGTACATTTTATAAATTGTTTATAAAGCAACGGTGGATAAAATGCTTCTTTTATTGTATTTACCACTGCGGTACATTGATTATCCATGATACGTTTTTTAATCAAATTATCATTTTTTTTATTTTTTATTTTTGTCATTGTTTCATTTTTTGTAGCAGATCCAAGCAGTAATCATTCTTCTATCCCCCAAAATAATGAGACAACAACGAGCGATGTGATTGTTGCTTTTAAGGAAGCCTTAAATGACTTAGGCGCATTTTGTGACCGTAATATAAAAACCTGCAAAGTAGGAAAATCCTTTTTAAGTTCACTTGGCGAGCGCGCATATTACGGTGCAAGAGCTGCTTATGAATATTTAGGGAACATATTAGGAAACAAAAATAATATCAGAGACTTTCCCTAATGTTTCTTACAAAATCGAAATACAAGAGTTTTTACAAAACCATGCAATGTTATCTTGAAATAAGGATTTTTAACGTTCTTCGTGTTATTTATGTTAGGAAGAATAAATATTTATTTTTTATAAGTGTATTCAAGAATGATTATTCAAACGAAACAGGACTAAAATAATGGCGGACACAATCGGTAATATTATAGATAACTTTTCGCTTTTGGATAATTGGGAAGATCGTTATCGTTATGTCATCGAGCTTGGCTATGAATTGCCACCTTTTCCGGAAAGCGCTCGAAACGATGCTCACAAAGTTCCTGGTTGTGTTAGCCAAGTGTGGCTTTTATCTTCACGTAATAACTCAGAAGATCCAATATTGACGTTTCAAGGTGATTCCGATGCTCATATTGTGCGTGGACTCATTTATATACTTCTTGCTTTTTATTCAGGCAAAAAAGCTTCTGAAATTCGCAATTCTGATGCTCAAGAGCTCTTTGAAAAACTTGGTTTAAATGAAAATCTTACACCACAACGATCAAATGGTCTGAAATCAATGATTAAACGGATTCGTAACGAAAGCTATATGTAATACCTTTGGTAGAAATTGCTATATATACAAAAGCTTCACACAAAACATGTATACTAAAATAAACTTTATACATGAAACCATTTTTTCGCAAAATAAGATTATTTAGTTTTTTTCCGTTTGCTTTTGCGTCCAAGCCCCATTTCTTTGGCCAAAGCCGATCGTGTTTTTGCATAATTAGGCGCTACCATAGGATAAGAACTATCTAACTGCCATTTTTCACGATATTCCTCTGGCAACATTCCATAATGTGTCATGAGATGACGCTTTAGAGATTTAAACTTCTTTCCATCTTCAAGGCAAATGAGATAATCAGGAAATACTGAACGCTTCGGATTAACGGCAGGCCTTTGTTTTTCAACTTCGACTTCTGTTAACTCTAGATTCCCTGCTTTACGAAAAGCAGCATGGACATCAGCAATTAAACTTGGCACTTCAGTCGGTCGAATAGAATTATTACTCACGTAGGCAGCAACAATATCAGCAACCAATGTAATAACTAAATTGCTTTCAGTCTCTAAGACTGCACGATGTTCCATTCTTGTTTCCTTTAATTTAAAATTGAGTAATTCAAAATCGAGATATAGTGCATATACTCATGATATAAAGATCTCATGCACATGAGTTTCATATTGTACAAAAATCTTTTTTGTCAATTCAATTATTCTATAAAATTGCCAAAACACAAAAAAATCAAATAAATACCCATTTTTTGTCATAATATACAATAAGAAAAACGAAATTATTACATGATAAAATATATTTTTACCCTATAACATATCATACATAATATATAATACATCACAAATATAAAAAAATATATGATAAAATTTATTTATTTTTTTTGAGAACGTAAAAATAAAATTACTAATTATAAAAATATAATATATAAATTATTATATTTTGTTTTGAATACTTATAGTTTAGTAAGTTTATGTTTAATAAGTTTTAAATTTATTTTTATTATTTATATTTATAAAATTTAATAATAAAAAAATACTATATTATAAATATGACATAATAGTATTGTTTATAATATAAAACTATTCGTTAAAAGGAGATGGAACATTTTTATTTTTTATACAGTAATAATAATATTTTAGATATATTTATTCCTTTCTGTAAAATTATGCGATTATACTGTTTCAAAAAAAATCAATTCTTTTTCTAATAGTTTAATTGTTTTACCCGTCACTTTCATTATAAAAGTGGTATTATATCCCTAGAAAACAATAGCTGTGATATGTAATGAACAGAAAGGTATTAGTTTTAAAAATTATCATGGTGCTATTTTTGCAAGTGAATAGAACTTATAGATTTTTACACTTTCATCAATCATTGTGATTCTAACATATAAACGAAGCTATTAACATATTTTAATATAGGATTGTGTATGACTCGCACTTTTGCAATTCCTCCCAAAGCATCTAGAATCACTCATAAGGAAATATATCATGGTATTTTTCGTGATGATCCCTATCATTGGCTACGTGCGTCTAACTGGCAAGATGTTTTTAAAGATCCTAACTGTCTTGACCCCAATATTCGACAGCATCTTGAAAAAGAAAATGCTTATCAATCAGCTCAAATGGCTGATACAAAACCATTACGAGATTTGCTTTTTACAGAAATGAAAAACAGGATCCAAGAGAATGATAGTTCTGTTCCTATAAAACATGGTCCTTTTGCTTACGGATTCTCTTATGTTACCGGAGGCCAACAGCCACATTATTTTCGGACACCAAGGAATGGCGGAGAAAAAAACGTGTACCTTAATGGTGATGTCTTGGCAGAAGGCAAAGAATATTTTAAATTTGGTTCAGTTCAAGAATCTCCTGACCATACACATGTGGTATGGACCTATGATGACAAAGGATCAGAATTCTATACAGCTAAAATTCGTAATTTTGAGACATTGTCTGACTGTACGGACACAATTACTGATACATCTGGTCAAATTGTATGGGATGCTAGGTCTGAAGGTTTTTTCTATACTAAGATGGATAAAAACCACCGACCTTCAGAGCTCTATTATCACCAATTAAACACAGATCAATCACAAGATAAGCTTATTTTTCGTGAAGACAATCCAGGTTTTTTCTTAGATGTAAGCGGTTCTAAGCTTAATGATGTTATTTATATTAATATTCATGATCATGAAACATCCGAGATCTGGCTAATTCCTGCTGAGGCGCCTTTTACTGTTCCCCAATGTGTACGGAAACGACAACAAGGTATTGAATATTCACTTACAGAGGGTGGTGATGTCTTTTATATTCTAACCAATTTAGATAATGCAAAAGATTTCAAAATTATGGTAGCGCCATATACATCTCCACAATCAGAAAATTGGTCTGAGTTTGTCCCACATCAGCTTGGGTGCCTAATATTATCCCATGATGCTTATCAAGATTTTCTTGTCTGGATCGAACGTTTTGAGGGGCTTCCACGTATAAAAGTAATGGAACGTACCACTAAACAAGTTAATTCCATCGCTTTTACTGAAGAGGCTTATTCTTTAGGTCTGCAAGGAGTTGCAGAATATAACAGTCCAACTATTCGTTTTTCCTATTCGTCTATGACAACACCTGATCAAGTGTTTGATTATGAGATGAAAAGTTGTAAACGAATGCTTTTAAAAACGCAAATAATTCCCTCTGGGCATAATAAAGATGCATATGTAACACGACGGATTATAGCAATAGCAGACGATGGTGAGAAGATTCCTATTTCACTTTTTTACCACAAAAACACTCCCCTTGATGGTGGTGCGCCTTGTCTGCTTTACGGTTATGGTGCTTATGGGATTTCTATTCCTGCCAGTTTCAATAGTAATGTACTTTCTCTAGTAAACAGAGGTTTTATTTACGCTATTGCTCATATTCGCGGAGGAAAAGAAAAGGGAGTAGAGTGGTATGAGAAAGGAAAACATCTCTTTAAGCACAATACATTTACAGATTTTATTGCTTGTGGGCGTTACCTTGTAAACAATAAATTCACTTCTCACGACCGGCTGATTGCCCATGGTGGTTCAGCAGGGGGGATGTTGATGGGAGCCATTGCCAATATAGCTCCCCAGGATTTTGCTGGGATCGTAGCGAATGTGCCTTTTGTTGATGTCTTAGCGACAATGTTAGATGCTTCATTGCCACTCACACCTCCAGAATGGGGCGAATGGGGGAACCCTCTTGAATCAGAAGAAGATTATAAGCTTATTGCTTCCTATTCCCCTTACGATAATGTCAAAGCTCAAAACTATCCCCCTATACTTGTGATGGCAGGATTAACAGATCCTCGTGTAACTTACTGGGAGCCTGCAAAATGGGTGGCAAAATTACGAGACCTAAAAACAGACGATAATGCAGTTTTATTACGTATTAATATGGATTCAGGGCACGCTGGTGCAGCTGGACGTTTTTCAAAGCTAGAAGAAGTTGCCTATATCTATGCATATATTCTAAAGATAGCAGGAAAAGACTTTTGCTAATCCATAATACTTCTGTATGAAAGTCTCCGATAATTTATTGGATTATAGAGACTTTCATACACTAAAAAGTTATCTAGATAGTTTAAAATTCACATTCTTCATAAAGTTCTAAAACATAGTCCCAATTAATTAAATGGTCTACAAAGGATTCGAGGTACTTCGGTCGAGCATTGCGATAATCAATGTAATAGGAATGTTCCCACACATCGACACCCAAAATAGGGCGAGCATTGTGCACTAAGGGATTTTCACCATTAGGGGTTTTCATAATTTCAAGCTTGCCATCTTTAACAGCAACCCACGTCCATCCAGAACCAAATTGGGCACTAGCAGCAGCAATAAAATCAGCGCGGAATTTGTCATAACCACCTAGATCAGCGTCAATAGCTTTTGCTAACTTTTCAGGAAGTTTTTGGCCACCACCATTTTTTTTCATCCAAAGCCAAAAGTGGTTATGATTGTAATACTGCGCTGCATTATTAAACAAACCAATATTTTTTCCAAAACTTTTTTTAACAATATCTTCAAGGCTTTCATTTTCTAAGCCTAACTCTTTCACAAAATTATTGGTGTTGGTAAGATAAGCAAGGTGATGCTTATCATGATGATATTCAAGCGTTTCGCGTGACATATAAGGCGAAAGGGCATCGTAATCATAAGGCAACGGGGGCAATTCAAAAGCCATTTAAAAATCTCCTCGATTCTAATTGTTAAGCTTATTTCATAAGCCTAATTTGCCATTTACCGAATTTAAAAGCAAATGTTGAATACCTAGTTTGTATGAAATAGTTTTAATGTCTCTCTTTTTGTAAAAGAAGCTTTTAGGAAATGTATATTCATCAATCAAAAAGGGTATTGGTCTACATAAAGATTGCTTCTGAAGATTTTTTACATCTATGAGCGGGTAATGAATATCATTATCTTTTGAATAAAAAGTAAATGGAAATAGCTATTATTCCTTGTTTTTGTATATCTATTTTTTCAAATACCATATAAAATGTTTTTAATTTTTGCAAAACTCTTCCAGTTTATTGGTGTATCATAATGTTTTCAACAGAATATTAAGTGTTATTTTTTAGGAAATATTTTTCAATGTGCTTGATTTTATTTTATGGTGCTACCCATGAATAATATAATGTAAAAATTAGTGGACATTACCATCTTTATGCTTAATGCAAGAGCACAGCAACACTATCATACACTTACCGGTTGCCAATGTGGTGACAGCTTTTTTCTTAAATTGAGCAAGATGAGATTTTAATATATCAAGAAAAGTAAATCATATGCAAATTTATTAGATACATGAGTAAACTGAAAGATTTTCATGTTCTGTTCCTAAGACCTCAATACAAAGAGCAAAATAATTGGTGGATAAATGGTTGCTACTTATGTTAAAATCACAATTGTATATCAGTTTCTGCTACGAATTTGTATCGATGGCAATGCCATACAAGACTCAGAAATTTTATGATAAAAAAGTAAGGTCTTTGATTTTCAGATATTGCGTCCAATCACAGGAATCGCTATAAGGTGCAGGAGTCGCTATAAAGCGTGTTTTTTTGGGGTATAGCCAAGCGGTAAGGCACCGGTTTTTGGTACCGGCATTCCCTGGTTCGAATCCAGGTACCCCAGCCAGCCTTTAGTGAAATGAATCAATCATAAACTTGAGAAATCATAGACTTGAGAGTGGATTAAACCTCTTATATTATCTTTAGCCATTCATATCGGATTGGTCAGAGGGGAAATACGCGTTTGTAGCGGAGTGGCTCTTACTATAACTATAGTCAAAATAGTTATTTTAGGGATTTTTCTTTATAAGAGTGGGGCTTAAATGATTTATGCGCACTTGCTTTAGAAAAACTATTTGGCTGGATTTTGCGCTCTATAACAACACCAGCGTGCGATTTTTCTTATTCCACCATCTTCATTACGTCGTACAGCATAACAATAACGCTGATCAGGAAATATATTTCGTTGCATATCACGTACAATATGAGCAGTATGGCCATAAGGTGCTACACAATCAATAAACCATACGTATTTTCCATTTTGCCAATTGGCATCGGGTAAAAATTCTCCCTTTTCAAGCATAGATTGATGATTTTTCTCATCTAAAAAAGCCCAGGTGATAAAGGCGCAAAATTCTCCACGTTCATTTTTATAGAGCTTGTATTGCCCAGTCTGTAAAGCTGGACCTAAGTTTCGGTCTATATCCCAAACTCGCCAGCGGCGGTATAAGGGAGATGTAAGCATTAAAACAACCATGGCACCCAAAGCCGTAAGAGGATCTATGAGTGATGGTGATGGATTTTCATTTACAGACATTATCTTTCCTTTAGGGACTGTTCTAAAATTTTGGTGATAGGTTCAAAGAAATAAGAAATGAGACGCCGTTTTGAGGTAATGACATCCGTTGTTACAGTCATGCCAGGGATAAATTTAAATTGTTTGTTATTCAAAGTGATATAATCTTGGTCAATTTTGATTAAAACAGCGTAGACACCATTAATTTCTTTATTATAGCGTGCTGTAGCGCCTACATTAACGACTGAGCCGTGGATAACACCGAAACGTTCAGGCGGAAAGGCAGAAAACTTGATGTAAGCACGTTGGCCCTTTTCTAAAAAACCAATATCTCGATTATCAAAAAATGCTTCAATAATGAGACCGCCCGCACCAGGGACAATGCGCATGAGAGTTTTACCAGCCTCTACAAAGCCACCCAAAGTATGGGTACTTAAATCATCGATACGTCCATCAACAGGTGCATAAAGTGATAAGTGGTCAAGATGGTATTGAGTGCTATCAAGCTTTGCTTTTAATCCTTGAAGATTCAGTTCTGTTTCACGCGAAAGTTGCCGATAGCGGGCGATTTCATCGGAAATGAGACTTTTCCGTTGTTGGCGGAGGGTATTTATTTCGGCGGCATTTTCTTCCAAATGTCTTTGATTGGTTAAAATTTCATGCTCGACATTTTTAAAGTCATGTAAACGCTCTAAGTAAACGGCTTGGCTAATGACTTTTGTTTCCATCAGGCTTTTTGCAGCTTTTAATTTTCCTTGGCTTAATTGACGATCATCTTCCAACCTATCTAATTGCGCATGTTGTGTTGCACCGCTGCGCTCGACGCGGTCCGCTTGTGCTTTTAGCGCTCTTAATTTATCTTGGAGAGATTGAAGGGTAGCGCTAATGAGTTTTTCACCTTCTATTCTTGCAGTCGTGTTGCCAGAAGGAGGAGCTGGCAGATAGGCAAGCCCTTTGGTCACAAAATCTTTATCCAAAGGATCACTTTCATGCAAAGCTGTTAAAATAGCTGTTGCGATTTGTGCTTGAAGAGTTTGTTGCGCGATATCTGCTTGAACACGTGCGCACTCATTGAGGGCTTCACGGGGATCTAATTGAATAAGGAGATCCCCTTGATGAACAAATTGCCCTTCTTTTACAAGGATTTTTTCAATGCGTCCTGTATTTTGCGCTTGGACAAGCTGAACATAGGTGGTGGGAATAACACTTCCTTGCCCCCGTGCAACAATCTCTGTTTTTGCGATAAAGCTGCCGATCACAATAAAGAGAAATAAAGCAATCAAAACAGCAACCACCATATGAAGCGTTGGTGACAAAAGGCGCAAATAAGGAGCTTTATCTGCCATTTTTTGCCTCCAAATCAGTAAAGTTTAAGACGGTTGCATGTTGAGGAAAGAGGTCACTTTTGTGGGTAATAACAAGAACAATACGATCTTGTGAAAGTTTATATAAATGCTCAACAATTTGTGCACTGACAGCGTCATCCAATGCGGAAGTAGGTTCATCCAAAATAAGAAGGCTTGGGTTTATCAGAAAAAAACAAGCCAAAGCCAAGCGTTGGCGCTGACCACCTGATAAAAAACCACCTTGCTCTCCTACTTGAGTATGGAGTCCTAGAGGTAATTGAGCAATCAAATCATGGCAAGCACTAATATATAGTGCAGCGTCGATTTCATCTTTAGTGGCATCTGGTTTTGCAAGAAGCATATTCTCAAGAATGGTTCCGGAAAAAAGGCAAGGATTTTGAGGAAAATACGCGATAGTTTCACGCACGCTACGGACATCAAAATTCTGTAAAGGTTGGGCGTTAATCAATATCTTTCCGCTTGTTGGGGGGTAGAGTCCACAAAAGAGCTTCGCCAAGGTTGTTTTTCCGCACCCTGAAGGACCAAGTAACATAATTGGTTGCCCAGGTTGTAAACAGATATCAAGATGATTGATAATGGACTTATCTCCATAAGAAAAACAGAGATCGTTGGCTTCAAGATGAGGAGGAGCACTGAGTTGAAGAGGCGGTTTTTCTTCTTCCCATTCTGGAGGGGAGTTAAGAATATCGCCCAAACGAAGACGAGAGATTTTCAAATGCTGCCATTCTTCCCATAGGGATGCAAGGCTTAAGATAGGACCAGAAACATTGCCTGCAAGAAGATGAAAGGCAATAAGATAATAAAAATAGTGAAAAGATCACCAAAAATATGGCTCATAGCTCCATTGAGAAGATGCAATTTACTGGTTGTAAGGCTTTGATCCAGACTACGTGCTAGAGTTTCTTGCATGCGTACCGTATGAGCAGCTTCTTTTACGTGTGCTTTAATGGCTTCAAGATTGGTAAAACTTTCAATAAGGCACGATTTATGGACAGCTTGCAGAGTGAAAGAACGGCGTAATTGGCGGCGCAAGAAGGGACCGACCAACGCTAAAGAACCCATTTGTAAAGGTAAAATGATAAGGACAATGAAGGTCAGTTTCGGACTAATGGAAAAGAGTGCAACAATATAAATAATGGCAAAGAGAACATTTAGCACAGTTGTGGTGATGGTTCCTGTTAAAAAACCGCGAATTGTATCAACCTCTCCAATACGTGAAAACAATTCTCCCACTTGCCAACGGCGTAAAGTGGGCAAAGAGAGACTTAAAAGATGGGTATAAATGCGCCGTCCAAATTCTAGCGTAAGCCGATTGGCTAAATAAGCTCCTAAATAACCTGATAGAGTGCTAAGAGCTGTGCTAAACAGCATGATAGCAACCATCAAGACAACGATAGCATAGAGACTTTCAATACGCTGAAAAGGGAGAATACGGTCAATAATCGCTTGAAAAATAAAAGGATTTACCAAGCCCAACAAACGCAAAACAACAGCAACGCAACTGAGTTCGATGACATAATAAATATATTTCTTTGTTGTTCTTGTAAACCAAGAGAAGGCTACAGGTTTTTCTTGTGAATGACTCATTTGATTTTATGATTTTGTTTAAGAGAAAGAGCGATGGATGTCGCATATTTAAACAGTATTGTAAATAGTATTATTACTCAACAAAATATACATTTTGTATGAATATAATATAAACATAATGTATTTATTATTTATACAGTATTTTTATTATTATTTTTACAACTTATGTTTGACTTCTTATAAAGTAATAAGTAAAGAATTTCTCACTGCATCATTATGATACAGTATTTTAAATATATATAATGGATAATAAAAAGCGTAGTTCAAGCTCATCGCATGATTCAAGTAGTAGTTCACATCCAAAAAGTTGGCTTTTTCCAGAAGAAGATGATTGTAGCGCAGGTGCTCATTCCCAAGCAGCAGGTGCAGGTGGCATCGTAGGAGAATTAATAGGAGGTATTGCTGGTGCAGTTGGAGGTCTTTTTTCTGGACCGGGAGGTGTTGGTTCTGGCTTTGTCAATGGAGCAATAGGAGGTGGACTAGCAGGAGCTGGTGACGCTGTGGTAGATAAATACAATAAATGCTATACGGCACCAAGGTGTGAAACAAGCGATTATGTTGAAGCAGCTGCCATACACGGAGGCATAGGAGCAGCAAGTGGTGCATTATTGGGGCCGGAAGTAGCACTAGCAGGCGGATTAGGAGGAGCTGCTAACGGTTTGATAGATAAGTACAATGAATGCCATCCGAATCCAAGTTGTGAAGCAGGCGATTATGTCGAATCAGCAGCCATAAAGGGAGGCGCAGGAGCATTAATTGGTTTATTAAGTGGTCCGGAAGGAGCAGTCGCAGGCGGAGTAATGGGAGCTGTTAGCGGTTTGATAGATAAGTACAATCAATGTCATCCGTAAAGTGGAGGGACATTGTTTCTAATTTATTTAGAAAATAGCTAGTAAGATATTTCTGAGATCAGTGATATTGTAAACATACTTTAAAGCTATGGCTAAACTGATTTCAGGGATATTTTTGTGTGTAATAATAGATATTTTATTTTGGATTTTTTTTTATGAATACTTTTACTGGCTCCTTATTGGCAACGTTTATATGTGGATTTTTAATGTTCTCTTACAATAGATTTAAAGGTGAGAACTGGAGTATAAAAAGGACAATATTATCAACAATTATGTTTTTTATATTATATTATGCTGGAAATTTATTAGTTAAATATATGGGAATTTTATAAATATTGTTTATATATAAAATTATACTTAATTAAGTTAAGTTTATTATTTGAATTATACTTTCTATATATATTAAAGACTTCATAAAGTAGATGAAATTTCAGTCTGGATTTTTTGTTATGCATACTTTTACTAGCTCCTTAGTGACAGCAATTGGATTTGGACTTTGCATGTTTTCTTACAATAGATTTAAAGGTGAGAACTGGAGTATAAAAAGGACAACATTATCAACAGTTAGGTTTTTTATATTATATTATGCTGCAAATTTATTAATTGAATATATGGGAATTTTAAAATAATATAAAATAAAGTTGTTATCAGTATTTTATTATTTATTATAATTTATATATTTTTACAAATTATAGTTTATTTTTTGCTAAATAGCATGCTCATCACATAATTCAATTAGTAACTCACATCCAAAAAGTTGGCTTTTTCCAGAAGAAGATGATTGTAGCGCAGGCGCTCATTCCCAAGCAGCAAGCGCAGGCGGCATCGTAGGAGCATTAGTAGGAGGTGTTGCTGGTGTGCAGTCGGAGGTTCTATTGCTAAACTAGGAGGTGCAGGTGCTGGCTTTGTGAGTGGAGCAGTAGTAGGTGGACTAGAAGATCTGGTGACGCCATGGTAGATAAATACAATCAATGCCATCCGAATCCAAGTTGTGAAGTAGGCGATTATGTTGAATCAGCGGTCATAAAGGGAGGCACAGGAGCATTAATTGGTTTATTAAGTGGTGTCCGGAAGGAGCAGCCGCAGGCGGAGTAATGGGAGCTGTTAACGGTTTAAAAGATAAGTACAATCAATGCCATCCGTAAAATGGAGGGAGGCTGTTTCTAATTTATTTAGAAAATAGCTAGTAAGATATTTCTGAGATCAGTGATATTGTAAACATACTTTAAAGCTATGGCTAAACTGATTTCAGGGATATTTTTGTGTGTGATAATAGATATTTTATTTCGGATGTTTATTATGTATATTGGTGATAATATTATTTCACTATTAATGAGTAATGTTTTTGATGTGTTGTATTCAATATTTATTTTTATATTTTTATTTGCATTAATTTATAGATACAGTGGTGACAGTAATTTATAGATACAGTGGTGACAGTTGGAAAAATAGTATAAAGGAATCGCTTAAGACATTTGTTTTGTTCTTTTTGTTCTTTTTAGCATTTTTTTATTTATTTTTCTTTTAAATATATTAGATATTAGTATTTATATTTAACTTATTATAAAAAACAACTTTCATTTAAATAAGTTTATATTATTTTTAATTATATATATTATGTTTTTACTTTCTTATTATGTATAATTTAAAAATTTTTTCTTATATACTTAGATTAAGAAGTTGAAAAGAATATAAAATTAGATTTATTTGAGTTAAGTTTATTATTTATAGAATTCTAAATTTCTATCTATATCTCTATATATATAAAATCATTCGTAAAATAGATAAATTATTTTAAATTAAAATATTATTATATATGATATGTTTTTTATCAGGTTAAATAAGATTTATTTTTAGTATTTGTTTTATATCTATGTAGACTTTTTACATTTCAGAAAATGAGCTGACTTAGTTAAAAAGAGATAGAAAAAGCAACATTCTATACGAAAATTCTATTTTTTGTTATAGATTGTTTGCGTATCTATAAATTTATGTAGCTATAAGTTTATAATCAAATTTGCTAAGTTTATTTGTTTTACAGAGTTTTTTCTTAAAAAGCACGAATTGTATTAATCTTTCCAATACGTGAAAACAGTTCTCCCATTTGCTAATGGCGTAAAACAGGCAGGAGAGCCTTAAAAGATGGGTGTAAACGCGTCGTCCAAATTCTAGCGTAAGCCGATTGGCTAAATAAGCCCCTAAGTAGCTTGATAGAGTGCTAATAGCCGTGCTAAACTGCATGCTAACCATCTTAATTGTATCGTTCTGATATGTTTTTTTACAAAATATAAAGGGGGATTTATATGTTTGGTTCATTTAGTTCTAGTTTTTCTAATGGTTGGTCTCATGTTTCTAATACGTGGTCAAATATTTCATCAATGAATTTTTCAAGCAGTGGATCACGACCTGGGTGTACTGTTGGAGATTATCTCTCGACAGCACATTCATCGGGATTAGTAGGATATCATATAGGACAGACTGGTGGAGTAATTATAGGAGGTGTCGCGGGAGCATTCGGAGCAGGAGCGGGTACGTTGGCAGGAGCGGGAACTGGTGGTGCAATTGGTTCTGGTGTTGGCTACGGTCTTGGAGGACTTGTGGGGATAGGTTTTCGGTATAATGTATGCTATTAAGTTATAATATTTTAATATATATTTAAAGTTATAGTAATATTATAGACATATTTTAATAAATATGTCTATAGGTGTTTATAGAGTATATTTCATTAATAAATTGATTTATATTTTAATTTGGAAATTTTATGTGTTATGTATATTTTAAGTATCTTTTCTGAATTATTTTTTACAGTTTGTTGTTTAAGTATATTTATATCTTTGTTTGAATTGTATTATGTCTCTAAGGGATACGATGAAAAAAATATTAAAAAAAAATCATTAATAAGAATAATTTTATTTTTTAGTGTGTTCTTTATTTTGTTTTATTTAGTTAAGTTATTTGTAAATTAATATATTGTTTAACTAGTTTTTATATATCATAATATTATGTATTAAATTATTTAATTAATTGGAAAATATTATGGGAGATATTTTATTTAATATTAAAAATGCATTACTTGCAACAAACATTTTTTTAATTTTAAGTATACTTTTTTATAAATTACAATTTCCTACTTGGAAAAAATCTATTAAATTGGGGGTAGTTATAATTATTATATACTTTATAATATATTTTGGACTTTATTATTTAATAAATGATATTAATATATAAAATATTTGATGTGTTTTATCTTTATTTATAAGTATTTTACTAATGTAAATATAATCTTATGTAAAAATAAAATTAGATAAATTATATTTTATAATTTTATTATTAACTATTTTAGTGGTTATTATTAATGTGGGAAGATTTTAGTCATTTTATTGTAAATATATTACTTTCAATAATAAGTGTAATTACAATAATATATTATTTATTATTGCAAAATAAATATAAAAATTATAATACGAAAGAATATAAAAGAAATATATTATTATTTATAATAAGCTTAATTTTTATATTAATTTTTATAATATTTTTTATGAATATATACTATAAAATTAATTTATTTAATAGTGTATTAAATATATTTAAATAAAATATTAAACCATTTTAATTGTATCTCTCTAATACATTTTTTAATAAACAAGGAGGTTTTATATGTTCCTAATACGTGGTCAAATATTTCATCAATGAATTTTTCAAGTAGTGGATCTCGACCTGGGTGTACTGTTGGAGATTATCTCTCTGCAGGATTGTCAATGGGACATATCGGACATATCGGACATGATATGGGAGTGGTAACTGGTGGACTTATGGGGTGGTCAGTTGGAGGACCAATAGGCGCTGCGGAAGGTCTAATGTTAGGAGGAAGAGTTGGCACTGGAGTAGGATTTGCTACAGGTGTAGGAAATACACTCTATGGATGTTATCGCTAATATAAAAATCAGCAGATATTTCTAAAATGAACAAGCTTGTAGGCATAATTATGTGTCTACAAACTTGACAGGAAGATTTAGGTGCATAATTTTACAAAATTATATATTTAATTTGGATTTTTTTTTATGAATGATCTTATTCGTATTATTGTAGAATTATTATTTTCTATAGGTGCTTTATTTATATTTTTCTATACATTGTTTTCATATTATAAATCTAAAGGTTATAGTAAAAAAGAAATTTGGAAAAAAATTTTGTTAAGAATATTTTTGTTCGTTATATTATTTTCTATGACATTTTTTATTTATATACGTTATTTCTATGAAAAATGATTATTCATTATTAATTTATAATTATAGATTAATTTGGAAATTTTATTTGTTATCTATATTTTTAATATATTTTATGAATTATTTTTTGCATTTTTTGTTTAATTATATTTATTTAAATTGTATTATGTATCTAAGGTATGTAATGAAAAAAATATTAAAATTAAATCATTAATTAATAATAAATTCGTTTTTTATATTATTTTAAATTATTAATTTTTATATGAAATAATATATATTAATGTTTATTGTTTTTATATGTTTTTAATTTGGATTTTTTTATGAGTGATATTATTCGTATTATTGCAGAATTATTATCTTCTACATGTGCTTTCTTTATATTTTTCTATGCAATGTTTTTACGGTATAAATTTAAAGGTTATAGTAACAAAGAAATTGTGAAAAAAATGTTGTTAAGCACATTTTTGTTCATTATATTTGTTATATTACTTTCTATAACAGTTTTTATTTGTATACGTTATTTATATGAAAAATGATTTTTATAATATTTATTTAATATTAAAATTTAAAAAATATTTACTGATTACAGTTAGACAAAGAGACTTTAATATTATTATCAATATTTCTGTTTTTTATTTCCTATTTTTTTAATCTTTTTCATTATTTCAAGAATGGTTAGGTTTAAGAATATTATCTTTTGTATAAGAATTTTTAGTTTATAGTTTTTGAAAAGTGATTATTTTCTTATATATCATAATTTATTGAAAAATAAGCTGATTTACTAATATAACTTACTATACTTCTAGTTTCTACTCATCATCTTGAGAAAGAGGAAGTGAGGCGATTTCTGTATCAAGCGCATCCATAAAATCGATAATAAAAGCAGCATTGGTTCCCAAATCTCTTGGCAAATAACGAGAAGCAGAACGCATATCAACAAAAGTTGTATCCCCTTCATTCGTTAAACGAATAACAATATCTGAAATAAAGCCAAGGTAAAAAGTTTTGGCCATTGTTTCAATGTAAATTTCATTTTCTTCGCCTTTGAATTCTCTTTGCGCTACAACAGGCCAATCATAGGCTTCTAAAACATTGAGAACAGATTCGCAAATACGATCAGGTGAGCCATCATAACGGCGCCCCGATATTTCTGGCCATTGTGAGATCTGTATTGCTGCTTGTTCAGTCAAAACACTTTTGAGCGGTAAAGCATCGCTGGGACGTATTGTGCGAAAAAAAGCCGGTGGTCTTTGTGTATCGGTAGAAATATCGTAAAGAGCTGGTAAGCTAAACCAAAGTCCAAAAAAGAGCATCAATGGTGTCGCAGTTATTAATGAATAAATGATCCCTTTTAAAGCTTTCATTCCCCCTAGAGCACCATAGACCCACAAACTATGAAGTGCTTTAAGAGCCAGAAAAAGAGAAATAATTACACAGCCAGTAGAGATACCTATCAAGATTATGAAGTCGCTTACGTTAAGTAAGGAAAAACGTTGTAAAATGACTGAAAATAATAAAATAAAGAAGGCTAAACCACCAAATCGAGGGGACCATACTGCTGCTCTTGAAACGAATCGAACATATCTCTTCTTCATGAAGTTTTTTCCCCTCAATTGTAAACTATAAGCCAAGTTTTTTCAGAGTGCTATCTTACAAAAAGCTTCTGCTCATAAACCAAAAATAAAGCACTTATTTTTAAGGTCAAGGATGCGTAATGTCTTATAAGTTTCCAGCGGTTATTTTAGCACTTCATTGAAGGTAAACAATATTTCTTCTATAGTTTATCATGTTGTTGATGCGAACTTTATGGGAATTTTTGTAAATAAAAAGAAGTAAACTCAAATAACAAGTTCTACGGTTGTTAGCAGCATATATTTTTAGAACTTTACTCTTGATTTTTCTCTTCTAATGGCGGGGAGTTTTTTCTGTCAGATAATGCGTCTCAAATAGGATATGATTATGTGCAATAGAGATTTCATTCTACCTCAATAAAAAATTGAGGGATCTACAATCAGATAAATCTGAATTCGAATATTTGATTAATAGAGAAAAAAGATAACCATTTTGATAGGCTTCATGTATTTTGTACAGAAAGTAAGGTATTGTACAAATGAGAGGTTAGTCCGTTTTTATTCATAAAATATGCGACAGGTCGCAGATGAAAGAAAAGCTTCACTTTCTTTTTTTGCAAGGGAAGAAGGGACAAAAATACGTAAAATAACAAACCCTTCATTCAAATTTTTAGCAACCAAAACTGAATTGGCATTTTTTTTAGGTTTTGATTTTTTGAGTTCTATGATTTGTATTGGTTTTCCAATGATAAGATCAAGTGTCGCATCAGGGGCTGTTCGGTCATTAAGGCTATAGAAAATAATTCCGTCGTGTGTGTAGGCTGCTAGTGACCAAAATTGTTGTGTTTTCAAAGCTTTTAAATGAACAGGTCCATTTTCAAGATTAAATCTGCAGACTTTAAGAAGAAAGAGTGGATCAGCAGATTGCTGAATAGGATTATTGGGCGTAAAATCGACAAATTGATAAGAGGTTCCAGATTTTTTTAGTGCTGTCCATATATTATCTTGTGCCCAATAGGGGATCAGAAAGAGAACGCAAATATGAACGATAATAGCGCCAATGATTGCAAGAAGTGCGGTATAAATAAATCTAATCACAATTTATTTGTCCTGATGGAATTTGTTCTATAGAGGGCATTGTGAGCTTTTGTAATGCCGTTGCTGAGATGATTGGAGTATCGTATAAAGTAAGAATAAGCCCGAATTCTTTTTGACTAATTGTTGCAAGCCAATTACCGGTTTGCGGTGTGGGTGAAATATTGATGCGCAATGAGCCATCATGCTCATAGATAATATTGTTAGTGTGAAGTTCAAAAGGTATTTCTTTGGATGAAGTATAGGGTTTAAGGGATTTGTCAGCTGTATAAAGGGTAAAAAGACGGGTTTCAGGGATGGTGCCTTTGAGCAAATAATGACAGTGATGATGAAGTGGACGCCCTTGGTTATCTTGCCAAATCTGGAATTGAATACCTTCAGTTCGTCCGAGTGAAACTATGCCTTGTTTAGCGGTGCGAGCGCGGGTATAAGGATCCATATTGGCGGTTCCCATTTGTGGATAAGCACTCCATTTTCCAATTCTAAAGTGTCCAAAGTGATGAAAGGAATTGAGTACATAATCGACACTCAGTGTTCCACATAAAATGGAAAAAGCGAAGATAAAAAAGAAAATGGTGATATTAAAAAACATCAGTGAATATCTTGAATTCAAAATGTTGAATCTCCAGTTGTTTTCATCTTCAAAGAGATTGAAGAGGTTTTTTCAGATCTTTGTTAATCAATCGCACGATATTTAATGTTTCAGGAGAAAGCGTAGAGGGTATTTGGGAGGAAACTTCAGAATCTACACGGGAAGAAAGTACTGGAGGCTGATAAGGAAGGAGAGAATCTTTAACACCATAGAGCTGTTTGAGCATAATATTTTGATGCGCAGCAAGCATGATACGATGCCATATCATGGCAGGAACGCCACCCCCAAAAGCACGATTCATCGGTGAAAAATTATCATTTCCCATCCATACCGCTCCCGTATAATTTCCCGTAAAGCCAACAAACCAAGCATCACGATAAGATTGTGATGTTCCAGTTTTCCCAGCGACAAGAGTCATGGGCAACGCAGCACGCTTACCAGATCCTCGTGTTGTGACACCCACCATCATTTGATTCATATAAGCTGCTGATTGTTCACTCAGAACTCGGTGTAGTTTTTTTCCGTTATGTTCGAAATCCCACACAACACGACCACCAATTGTTTTGATTTGCGTAAACCCATGACGATTACCCGCTATTCCTCCATTGGCAAAGACATTAAAGCCTGTAGCTTGATCCATGGGGGTCATGTTGGAAGTGCCAAGAACCATCGTTTTGTGTGATAAAATATGCGCGTTAATCCCCATATTTTTAATGAGATCTATGATAGGTTGGGTATCGCGGTTAAGATATTGGTAGGTGAGATAAACAGGGACTGTATTAATGGAAAAGGCTAAAGCTGTTGCTAAGTCAATTTTTCCCAGATAACGACCAGAATTATTTTTGGGTGTCCAACCTCCCCAATTGATGGGAGCATCTAGAACGATTGTTGAGGGTGATAATCCATGTTCCATTGCGGCTGCATAAACATAAGGTTTGAATGAAGAACCAGGTTGTCGACCGCCCTGTGTTGCTCTGTTAAATTGGCTCTTTTTGTAATCTAGTCCTCCAACAATTGCACATACCGCACCGTTATTATCGAGTATAACGGTGGCTGCTTGTGTTACACGATATTGTTGACCATATTGATGTAAATGATAGGCAATTGATTCTTCTGCTGCTTTTTGAATATTCGGATCAAGGGTCGTTTGAATAATTAAACTATGGCTTGGAAGTTGATTGCGCATTTTTTTGACTTCCTCGAATGCCCAATCAAGAAAATAATCAGGCTGATTATTGTCTATTTGGGGAAGGGCCCTAGCAGGGTGGCGATGCGCGTTGATAATCTGGCTTTTCGTCATAAAGCCACTATTAACAAGATTAGAAAGGACGACATTGGCACGTGTTTGAGCAGCAAAGAGATGACTATGAGGGGCATATTTTGTTGGAGCTTTAAAGAGTCCTGCTAACATAGCAGATTCACTCAAAGATACATGACGGATATCTTTTCCAAAATAAAATTTTGCAGCGGCTGCAATACCAAAATTGTTTCCTCCCATATAGGCTCGATCAAGATAAAGTTGCAAAATCTGCTTTTTGCTAAAATTTGCTTCTAGCCAAAGAGCAAGATAAGCTTCTTTGATTTTACGTGTTATGGTTCTCTCGTTTGTTAAGAATAAATTTTTAGCCAATTGTTGTGTGAGAGTTGAACCACCTTGCACCACCCCTTTAGCTTGAATATTTTGTGAAATTGCCCGTGTAAGTCCTTGAAAATCAACGCCCCAATGATCAAAAAAACGACGGTCTTCTGTGGCAAGAACGGCTTTAATAACAGTGTCAGGCATTTCTTCAACAGGGACAGAAATAGCCGGCATTGCACCACGGTGTCCAATTGGATTTCCATAGAGATCGAGAAAAAGAATGGAAAAGTTTTTAGGAGAAGACCAATCTGTTTTGGTAAGTTCAAAAACAGAAATGCCCAAAATGGTGAAAAGAGTAAATCCCATCAACCCTAATGTTAGTATTTCATCGAGAACTTCAACGATAAAACGTTTCCATCCTTGAAGATGAAAATTTTGTGAGACGATTTTTGCCTTTTTCCAGAAAAAACTGTTAGCAGAACGAATGTGATAAAGCGCTGTGTCTAATCGTGCGTCTAATTCAATGAGAGCAGGACTATGAAATGGCTTACGGTGTTGCCCTTTCTTTTTTTTAAAAAAATCAAACATTTAAAGAGAGCCTATGGCAAAGCAATACAACCAAACAAATCTACAATAAGTATATGGAGTAGAAGTATTTTTTTTCTATAGTTATAACAGAGAAAGAATTTGTTTTAGAATTATGCATTTTTTGTAAGATAGTATATTAATATTTTATTATTTTATTATTTTATTGAATAAATTTTATTCTCATTATTAAAAATATTTTTTTGATTTTTTAAAAATTTGGATTAATGTTAATATGTTACTTTTGTAAGATAGAGGATAAAGTTTTTCCATTTGTGATTTTTTAATCGACCAAAAAAAACCATTATTTCTTTTATCCTTTATCAAGGAAGAGAAGAGATGGGTTATTGAAATATTTATGATGAAAAAAAAATTCTTGTTTGTAATAATAGCAGCTTTTTTAGAAGCAGATTATGTTCTAGCTTCGGGGTGTGCTGAATTAGGTAAGAAGGCTGCTGCGCAAGAGAGTGGGGTTCTCGTCCGTTCAAAACCGGTTGTTCAGGATGGAAAGGACATGTGTGCAATTGTGGTTGTTGTACCAGCCCGTAATGGTGAAAAATTACGTCGTGTTGAGTTTTTTGTTCCTGCTGATTAGTTTTTGGCAGATGGTGTTGTGATGCGTATCTTAATCGTTGAAGATGATCGGAATCTTCACCATCAATTAGCAGAAGCTGTAAGACGTGCAGGATATGTTTCCGATAGTGCTTTCGATGGTGAAGAGGCTTATTTTTTAGGTAGCACAGAGTCTTACGACGCGGTGATACTTGATATAGGTTTACCGCAGATTGATGGTATTAGTGTTGTTGAAAAGTGGCGTCAAGAAGGGCTCTCCATGCCTGTTTTAATGCTAACAGCGCGAGACCGTTGGTCTGATAAGGTGCACGGTATTGATGCTGGAGCTGACGATTATGTTGTGAAGCCATTTCATTTGGAGGAAGTGATGGCGCGCTTGCGAGCATTAATTCGTCGCACTACGGGACATGCGACGAGTGCATTATGTTGCGGAAATGTTTTGTTGGATACAAAGACGTCTCGTGTTTTTGTGGATGGTCAATTGATTAAACTAACATCTTATGAATTCAGACTGCTTTCGTATCTCATGCATCATTGTGACAGGGTCATTTCAAGAACAGAGCTTACTGAACATCTTTATGATCAGGATTTTGATAAGGACTCGAATACAGTGGAAGTCTTTGTAGGTCGGTTACGGAAAAAGCTTGGAGTGGATTTGATTGAAACTATTCGAGGAATGGGATATCGCGTGAGAACGCGAGGTGATTAATGAATGTTTTTGAAGAGAATAATTGGTATAGGAGGTTCTTTTTTGTAATTACTCGATCTCTCAGTTTACGTGTTATGATCTTATCAACATTATGGGTTGTTATTTCTCTTTTATCGATTTCTGCAGTAAGTATTTTATTTTATAAGCGTTCAACTGAACAAAGCCTAGAGCGTATCCTTTCTGCTCAACTCTACAGTCTTATTGCAACAGTGACGGTGTCATCGGAAGGTACCTTGATAGGAGGGGCTGGGATTGATGATATTCGTTATTCTGATCCAACAACAGGATGGTATTGGGAAGTTGTTTCGATATCCCATAATTTAAAAGGAAGATTGACATCTCCTTCATTGGGAACAGGCGAGATATTTACACCAAGTGATGTTGATATACCTTTTGACAATAAATTCTTTCGCTCTTATCGGATAACGGGGAACAATGGTCAAAAGCTACAAGTGATTGAGAGTGATGTTGTTCTTGATAATAAAAATCATATTGCACGTTTTCGGCTTGTTGGGAATATCGATGAAGCTCATGCCCAGGTAAAGGGATTTAAGCGAACTTTGCAAATTTTTCTTTGGAGTTTCGGTCTCGGGAGTGTTCTTATTAATATTGCTATTATTTTCTTTAGTTTTCAACCGTTAAAGCTTATTCGACGTGCATTGAATGATATTCGCGAAGGAAGAGTTCATTATGTGAATACGGATTTAGTAAGCGAAGTGATGCCGCTTGTACAAGAGATGAATGCTCTCATTAATAATAATCAGCGTATTATCGAGCGATTTCGCACACAGGTTGGTAATCTCGCGCATTCATTGAAGACGCCTCTATCCGTGATTATGAATGAGACAGATAAGATGCGCGGAGAAAAGGCTAGTTTGTTGAGAGAGCAAACGCAAATAATGCAAGCTCAAATCAATCATTATCTTCAGCGTGCGCGGATTGCAGCACAATGCGATAGTGTTGTCTATCATACGTCTGTTCGCAGTGTGCTTGAACGCTTGGTGCGGGTTATGAAAAAGCTTAATCCTGAAAAACAAATTCAATTTATTATGGATGTTGATGATATTGTTTTTTCTGGAGAGAAGGAAGATTTAGAAGAAATTATAGGAAATTTGATTGAAAATGCTACTCAATGGTCTCGCGCAAAGGTTTTGATCTCTTGTTGTTTAGAAGAAAATGCTGAAGAAACAGAATATTTTAGTATCTTTGTAGAAGATGATGGTCCTGGTTTAACAGAAGACAAAATTGATGAGGCATTAAAAAGAGGGCGGCGCTTTAATGAAAGTAAACTAGGGTCAGGCTTAGGGTTAGCAATTGTTTCAGATATGGTCAGTGAATATGGAGGCAATCTCTTTTTATCACGTTCTGATTTGGGTGGGTTGTATGCAAAAGTTTTATTACCTAAGATGGGAGAATAACATATTTTCTCCTTAAGCAAGAAATGTCTATAAATTTTGTAAAGCAGTATTTTCAGACAATACATTAAAGAGTAAGGAAACATTGTTTTTAGTTTCTTTGTTTAATTGATATATATATAATAGATTTTATAATATTCTCCATGAAAAAATGAATTTTTATTAATTCACATCACTCTTCTTATGAAGAGGATAAAAGGTAAGCGAGAGATTCTCTGTTGGTATTGGAAAAAAGTGATATGCTCTTATTCATTTTTGCAGCATTTTTTCTGGCTTTTCTGGCAAGTGTTCTTTTTCTTTCACTCCGTTTTGACGATAGGATAAAGAAAGAAGGAAAAGTTCAAACCATGGATGGTGATAGAAGCCATAGGCATACGATTGAGTGTAACAAGCTTTATATGCATTATAAAAAAAGGAATATTCTTAAGGCCTTAAGTGTTTTATTTGTTCTTCTCATCACATGGAGTATTTATGGGCTGACAGGTAATCCGGAAGTGAAAAGCTATTTTTTTAGCGAATTAATGGATAAAGATCCTAAAATTCTAAGTCAGCAAGAAAAGCTTGTTCGCTTACAAGTGCTGTTTTTCCGATCACCTCGTGATGGCAAGCTCGCAGATGCGTTAGCGGTAGGCTATCTTGAAGAGCGCCATTTTCAAGAGGCGGTCAATGCTTATTTAGATGCACTTCGTTTGAATGGAGAGACAGCTCCAAGGCTTGTAGGATATGGTTTAGCATTGGTTGGTTATGAAGGAGGCATGATAACGCAAGAAGCACAAAATGCTTTTCAAAAAGCAGCGGATTTAGCGCCAACAGATTTTTATCCACGTTTATTGTTGGCTGATGCATTGCATCAAGCAGGAAAAACTGCGCAGGCAGTGCAATTTTTACAAAGCTTTCTTGACACAATGCCTGAAAATTTTTCAGGACGATCACGTGTTGAAAAAATGATGATTCAGTTACGTGATTTATCGAGTGGGCCATACAAAGAAAAGGAATAGGCGTCAATTGAGATGAGAAAATAAAAGAGAAAAGCTGTTTAGGAAGATAAAAGAGGGGGGCATTCTAGAAGAGAAAGGTATGTGTAGAGACGATTAAAGAACAGAAATGAAGAATGGAAAGAGCGCAATATAAGTGGTTATATATTAAATAAAAATTGGTGAAAAAAGTAAGAAAGCTATTGGTAAGCTTATTAGCAAAGGTGAGAGATTGGATAAAAAGTTGCACCTATGTAGAAGATGTGCAAAGCTCTTAAAAAATAAAATATTGATACTTAATTATAACGTATTTAAAATTTTTTCGCAGAGTGTCTATGAACAATCAATCTTTAAAAAGTTCTACTTCGTTGAAGGTTATTTTAGAGCAGCGAAAAAAAAAGCGCTTACTGATCATATTATTATGTTGTTTGGTTATGACAATTGCAGCAAGTCTCATAGTGTATGCAATGCGTCATGCGGTCAGTTTTTTTAGAATGCCCTCTGAAATTACAAGAGAAGATATTTTAACGGGGCGCCCTTTGCGTTTGGGTGGTTTTGTTGAAAAGGGAACTGTTCAATATGTTGGAGAGAGAGGCGTTGTTTTTTTTGTAACGGATAACAAAAAACATGAAAAAGTAGTTTTCAATGGTGCCTTACCGGATCTTTTTCGTGAAGGTCAGGGGGTGATCGTAGAAGGGCATTTCGATAAACAGGGCTTTTTTATTGGGATGCGTATTTTAGCAAAACATGATGAAACTTATATGCCTAAAGAAACAGCTGATCGTTTGAAAAAACATTACATTATGGAGAAATAATTCGATTGTGCTTGTCGAACTGGGTCATATTTTTTTAGCTGCAGCATTTTCAGTAAGCTTATTAGGGGCATTTTTACCTGCTTTAGGTTTTTGGTGGAGAGAGCGTTTGTTAATGCAAACAGTTGTTCCTCTAACATATATCACTTTTACATTACTGCTTTTATCTTTTTTAGTGATAATTTATGCTTATGTCGTATCTGATTTTTCTGTTTTGAACGTTGTTGAGAATTCTCATTCAGAAAAACCGATGCTCTATAAAATTACAGGTGTTTGGGGCAACCACGAAGGCTCTATGTTGTTATGGGTTTTAAGTCTTGCTTTTTTTAGTGCATTGATGGCTTTTTTTAACCAACATTTGCCAGAAGATTTTAAGACGCTTGTTTTAATTTGCCAAAGTTGGATTACAACTGCTTTTCTTTTATTTATTCTTTTTGTATCCAATCCATTTTTACGCGTAAATCCACCAGCATTGCAGGGAAATGGTCTCAATCCTCTTTTACAAGATATCGCATTAGCAATTCATCCACCGCTACTTTACTTAGGGTATGTCGGTTTTTCACTTTGTTTTTCTTTTGCCGTTGCGGCATTGATTATGGGACATGTTGATAGAATTTGGGCGCGTGGGATTCGTCCGTGGCTTTTACTTTCTTGGTGTTTTTTGACATTGGGTATTATGGTTGGCTCTTATTGGGCTTATTATGAGCTAGGATGGGGGGGCTACTGGTTTTGGGATCCTGTTGAAAATGTTTCGTTTATGCCTTGGCTTTCAGGAACAGCTCTTTTACATTCTATTCTTGTTCTCGAAAAACGAGAAATATTAAAAAGTTGGACTTTGTTTTTGGCTCTGCTAACTTTTTCTCTTTCTTTAATGGGAACTTTTCTTGTTCGTTCGGGACTTTTAGTTTCTGTTCATAGCTTTGCTATTGATCCAGCACGGGGGCAGGCAATTCTTGCACTTTTATTTTTCTTTACGGGAGCTGCTTTTCTTCTTTTTGCTTTGCGTACCCCTATTTTAAAAACAGAAAGATTTTTTCAACCAATTTCACGTGAAGGGTTTATTGTTTTAAATAACTTGTTACTGACAACAATAACAGCAACAGTATTGATTGGTACGCTTTATCCTTATTTTATTGAGATATTAACAGGGCAAAAAATTTCTGTAGGGGCTGCTTTTTTTAACCTTACCTGTGGACCGCTAATGGTTTTGCTGTTGTTGTTTGTTCCGTTTGGGACAATGATGGCATGGAAACGCGGTGATTTTCTTGCAGTTTTTGAACGGTTGTGGTTTGTTTTTGTATTGGTTGGTATCGTCTGTTTTATAATATTTTACGCGACATCTGTGCGTGATATTTTTGCAGTTTTAGGGATTGGGCTTTCAGCGTTTGTTTTTTTAGGCAGTTTAGCGGATCTATGGGGAAAGAGTGGATATGGCAAGAGAGCTTTTTCAGTACGCGTTAAGAGATTTCTTGGATTGCCATGGTCTACTTTTGGTGCAGCAATAGCACATATGGGATTAGGCGTTACATTATTTGGTATTGTTTGCGTGGCAAGTTTTGGGCAAGAACGTATTTTAATCATGAACGTAGGGGATAGGGTGACGATAGCGGATAAAACGCTTCATTTTGATGCAGTGTATGATGGTGTTGGTTCGAATTATTCGACAATGGAGTTTTATTTTAAAATATATGAAAATAAAAACATTGTAGGTCATGTAACAGCCTCAAAGCGATTTTATTCAAGCCAAAATACATCAACAACAGAAGTTGGTCTTAAAAATCATGGCTTATCACAGCTCTATATTGTACCGGGACATATTGATAATCGGGGTCTCGTTGTGCACATATGGTGGAAGCCTTATGTAATATGTATTTGGTTAGGGGCATTCATGATGGCTATGGGAGGATGTCTTTCTCTTTTGGGGTATTGGTTTCGCATTGGCATGTACAATAAGGTAGTGTTTGCTTTAAATTTTTGGAAAAGACATTGAGATGAAAAAAAAATTTTGGATTGTATTTTTTTTAATGGCAGCGTTTCCTTTTCGATTAGCAATAGCAGTAGAGCCGGATGAGATTTTAAAGGATAAGATTCTTGAAGCGCGAGCACGCCATATTTCATCGCATTTACGTTGTCCCGTTTGTCAAAATCAATCAATTGATGATTCAGATGCTGCTTTAGCACGTGATTTACGGCTTTTAATTCGGGAAAGGCTAAAAATGGGCTATAGTAATCAGCAAGTCACTGACTTTCTTGTTGAGCGATATGGTGAGTTTATTCTCTTGAAACCACCGTTGAATAAGATAACTTGGTTTTTATGGTTCTCGCCTTTGATCATTATTATCATTGGCGTAAGTATCATATTTTTCCACTTCAAACGGAATAATCATGAGTTATGTGAATGAAAAAGGACAGTCAAAAATGTCATTGCATTAAAAAAATGTTACATAAAAGAAAAAATAAGATTATCTGCAATGAGCAGACAATCTTATTGTAATTATATTAGGGAATACTGAAACCTTACAAAACTTTAATAATTTAGACAGAAAACGGTAAGGTCTGGTATTTTATAAGTGATCGGAATTGAAATAAAGGTATGATTGAATAGGAGCATAGAATAAATGGTTAAAAAGGCTTTCTTTAAAACGTTTGTCGCAGTGAGTTTTTCTGCGATATTGGAAAGTGCACTGTTTTTTAGTGGATGTACATCAAGCTTGTGGATGACAAAGGCTCATGCAAGTTCTGTATTTACTTCGTTAATGCAACAACAGGGATTTGCCGATATTGTTGCTCAAGTGAAACCAGCCGTTGTAGCAGTACAAGTAAAGAGCAATAAAAAGAAAGAAGATAGGTTCTTTAGCAACTTTTTTAGTGGTCCAGGACTTGATCAATTACCAGATCAGCATCCTTTAAAAAGATTTTTTAAAGAGTTTTATGATTTTGATAAACCTAAAAATAAATTTCCGCACCAATCGCATAGACTCCGTCCTGTTGCTTTTGGATCGGGTTTTTTTATTTCATCTGATGGTTACATTGTGACCAATGATCATGTGATTTCTGATGGAACAAGTTATACTGTTGTTCTTGATGATGGTACAGAATTGAATGCAAAGCTCATTGGGAAAGATCCCAAAACCGATCTTGCCGTATTAAAAGTGAATGATAAAAGAAAATTTTCTTATGTTGATTTTGGTGATGATTCAAAGCTTCGTGTTGGGGATTGGGTTGTTGCCATTGGAAATCCATTTGGTCTTGGTGGAACTGTGACAGCAGGTATTGTTTCTGCACGTGGACGTGATATTGGCACTGGTGTGTACGATGATTTTATTCAGATTGATGCTGCTGTTAATAGAGGAAACTCTGGTGGTCCAACGTTTGATCTTAATGGAAAGGTTGTTGGGGTTAATACAGCAATTTTTTCTCCTTCTGGAGGAAATGTTGGGATTGCTTTTGCTATTCCAGCAGCGACTGTAAAACAGGTTGTACAACAACTTATTGAAAAAGGTTCAGTTCAACGTGGTTGGTTAGGTGTTCAGATTCAGCCGGTAACAAAGGAGATTTCTGATTCAATAGGTTTGAAAGAAGCCAAAGGCGCTTTGGTTACTGATCCGTTAAAAGGACCGGCAGAAAAGGCTGGTATTAAAGCGGGTGATGTCATTATTTCAGTGAATAATGAAAAAGTTGCTGATGCGCGTGAGCTGGCGAAACGTATTGCAAATATTAAACCAGGAGAAATGGTAACCATAGGGATTTGGAGATCAGGTAAGGAGGAGAGCATCAAGGTTAAACTCGCTTCAATGTCTGAAGATGAAAGTAAGAAAGAGACTTCAAAATATTCAAATGGACAGAGTGATTTAGATGAAACATTGGAAGATTATGGTCTGATTGTTATGCCTTCTGATGATGGTGTAGGGGTTGTCGTAACGGATGTCGATACCGATTCAGATGCTGCAGATAAAGGGATACGCCCTGGTGATATCATTGTGACAGTAAATAATAAACCGGTTAAACGAATCTCTGATATTATTAACACAATCAAAAATGCTCAGCAGTTAGGACGAAAAGCTATACTCTTACAAGTGCGAACAAATGATCAAAATCGTTTTGTTGCTCTTCCAATTTTCAAAAAATAAAGCTTTAGTTGTAGGACAAATGTTTATTAAATATTTGTCCTACAACATAATAAAATAATGGAGATACGTTTTATGAAGATACTCGTTATTGAAGATGATCATGAGACGGGGCATTATCTCGAAAAAGCATTTTTGGAAGTAGGGCATTCTGTTGATGTTGCTTATGATGGAGATACGGGATATGCTTTAGCAACCACGGAAAATTATGACGTTATGGTTGTTGACCGAATGCTTTTGCATCGTGATGGTCTTTCTATTATTGCTGAATTGCGCGCTAAAGGCAATGAAACACCAGTTCTTATTCTGTCTGCTTTAGGGCAAGTTAATGATCGTGTAACGGGGCTGCGTGCAGGGGGAGATGATTATTTGACAAAGCCTTATGCTTTTTCTGAACTTCTTGCGCGTGTTGAAGTTTTACAACGGCGGAAAAATCCTAAAGAAGCAGAAACTGTTTACTGTGTAGGTAATCTTGAGCTTGATCGGTTAGCACATACGGTAAAACGGGGTGATAGAAACATTCTATTGCAACCACGAGAGTTTCGTTTGCTTGAATATTTGATGCGTTATGCGGGGCAGGTTGTTACACGCACTATGCTTTTGGAAAACGTTTGGAATTACCATTTTGATCCACAAACGAATGTCATTGATGTCCATATCTCTCGTTTGAGAGCCAAAATTGAAAAAGATTTTGATGTTCCCCTTCTCCATACAGTGCGTGGAGCTGGATATATGCTCAAAGTACCAGATAACAAAGCATGAATCGTTTGATTAATATAATGCGCACGACGGCGCTAAGGCTTTCAGCACTTTACATTTTATTGTTTGGATTGGTGGCAACAGGACTTTCGATTTATATGACGGCATTTTCTGCTTCATTGTTAACAGAGCAAACTGAACAGGCTTTACATGAAGAATTAAAGTATATTGAAAATGCTTATAATTATGGGGGATTATCCTTATTAATGCGCACTATTGATTATCGTTCAAGACAACCAGGAGCATTTCTTTATCTTGTTACAGATTCTATGGGGCGTATTTTAGCAGGAAATGTAGCGCGTATTGAATTAGGTCTTTTGAATCAGAGTGGTTTTATTTCTACCTCTTTTTTGTATTCCCGTTTTGGAGAACATGGCAAAACAAGTGAACATCGCGCTTTGGCGGTTATTGTTGACTTGCCTAATGCTATGAAGATTCTTATAGGACGTGATTTGGATGAGCCAGAACGTTTTGCAGTGGTTATTCGCAAAGCTGTGATCATTGCACTTGCTGCAATGGTTGGAGGCGCTTTACTCATATGGTTTTTTGTTGGCAGGAGAGCTTTACAAAGGATTGATCATGTAACGGCTGCATCACAGCGTTTGATGGATGGTGATTTCAGTGGGCGTTTACCTGTTTCTGGAGTAGGGGATGAGTTTGATCGATTGTCAACCAATCTTAATGTTATGTTAGACCGCATTGAAGAGTTAAATATTGGTTTACGTCAAGTATCAGATAATATTGCTCATGATCTGAAAACGCCGTTAACACGTCTTAGAAATCGCGCTGAAGAGGCGCTTTCAGGAAATAAGACAAAGCTTGAATATCGTCAGGTCCTTGATAGGGTTATTGCAGAATCAGATCAACTTATTTGTACTTTCAATGCGATTTTAATGATTTCACGTATTGAGGCCAGCAGTACAATTGAACATCTTGAAATGATTAATATGAAACTGATCATTGAGGATGCTGTTGAGCTTTACGAACCTTTTGCTGAAGAGTCAGGTGTTTTACTTCAGTTGGGAGATATATTTGATAAAGAGCTAAAATTGAATCGTGAGCTTGTTGCACAATCAATTTTTAATCTTATAGATAATGCAATTAAATATGCGCCTAAAGGTGGAAGGCAAGCGAAGGTTTTCTTATCAATGGAATATCGTGATGAACATTTATTAGTTGTTGTGAGCGATAATGGACCAGGAATAGCAGAGGATAAACGTGAAAAAGTGACAGAACGATTTGTTCGTCTTGAAGAAAGCCGCACACAACCTGGGTTTGGGATTGGTTTAAGTATAGCAAAAGCGGTTATGAAGCTTCATGGGGGTGAATTGTTACTTGAAAATGCAAATCCAGGGCTTAGGGCTATTTTGTTATTTCCTTAAAGATATTTTTCTTCACTTTTCTCTTTTCATACGTAATAACTATTTTAAAAGTATAAAGCAATAGAAAGGAAAGCAAAATGCTTTTCAAGGGAGCGCAGACGAAACAAGCTTTTTTAAAAACACAGCTTCTTTCTTTATGTCCTCTCGATAAAAGTGGTTCCCAATGGTTAAAAGACATGGAAGAACAAGCAAGGAAAGAAGGTTTAGAATCGCTTGTTTCCATCATTTCAGAGAGTGGAACGCAGATTGATTTTATCAGTTCGGTTATGACCTTATCTCCTTTTTTGCGTGAGGTTTTAATTGCCAATCCATCATATCTTAGTGTTTTATTAAATGTTGATATAGAAACAAGGCTGAGCGAAATTATAGATGATATTACGGCTATTGATAAGGATGAATCTATAAATGAAACTTCATTGATGGCTGCTTTAAGGCGCAAAAAACGAGAAGCGCATGTTCTCATTGCTTTAGCTGATTTGGGAGGTGTTTTTACTTACGAAATTTCATGTGCTTGGTTGACACGTTTGGGCGAAGCAGCATTAAGTGTAGCACTACGTTTTCTATTAAGAGAAGCGCATGATCATGGTAAGATTAATTTGCTAAGCCGCGAAAATCCAGAAAAAGACTGTGGTTTAATTATTTTAGGGATGGGAAAGCTAGGAGCAGGGGAACTTAATTATTCTTCTGATATTGATCTTATTGTTTTCATTGATGAAACATCACCTCATATTGGTAATCTTTCTGAAAGTGTTGACGTATTTTCTAAAATGGTACGCCGATTAATCCGTATCATTCAAGAACGCACTGCGGAAGGATATGTTTTTCGTCTTGATTTTCGTCTTCGTCCAGATCCAGGATCAACCCCTTTGGCCTTACCAGTAAGGACTGCATTGCGTTATTACGAAGGGCGTGGGCAAAATTGGGAACGAGCAGCCATGATTAAAGCACGTCCAGTTGCTGGTGATAAGAGGGCAGGTTTTAACTTTCTCAAAGAGCTTTTTCCCTATGTGTGGCGGAAATATTTAGATTACGCTGCTATTGCTGATATTCATTCGATCAAACGTCAAATTCATGCGCATAAAAATTATGGTCAAATTGCAGCTTATGGGCATAATATAAAGTTAGGTCGTGGGGGTATTCGTGAGATTGAGTTTTTTGTTCAGACACAACAACTCATTGCTGGTGGACGTTTTCCTCAATTACGTGGACGTCAGACAGTTGCAATGTTAGCAGAACTTCACACGCTTGGTTGGATCAGTGAAAAAACGAGAAATAGCCTTATAAAAAGTTATGCATTTCTTCGAAATGTGGAACATCGTATTCAAATGCTTTTCGATGAACAAACACATCTTCTTCCAAATGATACTGTTCAATTCACGAGTGTTGCCTATTTAATGGGCTATCAAGACAGTAGCAGTTTTATCCGTGATTTATTAAAAACACTTCAGGTTGTTGAAAAACATTATGCTGCACTGTTTGAGAATGAGCAAGAACTTGGTTTAGAAATTGGTAATTTAGTTTTTACAGGTGAAGAAGATGATCCAGAGACATTAATAACGTTAAGCCGTTTAGGCTTTGAAAGAGCAAGTGATATTTGTCGTATTATGCGCACCCTTCACTGTGGTCGTTATAAAGCAACGCAATCAGCCGAAGCACGCGAGAGATTAACGGAATTAACGCCAGCTCTTTTGAAAGCTTTTGGCGCGACAAAGCGAGCTGATGAGGCGATGTTGCGTTTTGATAGTTTTTTACAGGGCTTACCCTCAGGAATTCAACTTTTTAGTCTTTTGCAATCTAATCCCTCTCTTTTGGATATGCTTGTCCTTATTATGGGGGCTGCTCCACGTCTTGCAGAAATTATTGCACGCAGGTCCCATGTTTTTGATGGAATGTTAGATCCGAATATTCTTTCAGAATTACCGACCAAAATGTACTTAGAAAAACGGCTTGAATATTTTCTTGAAAATGTTCTTTCTTATGAGGAAATTCTTGACCATTTAAGAATTTTTGCAGATGAACAACGTTTTTTGATTGGTATTCGAATTTTGAATGGTACAATTACAGGAGAAAGAGCGGGTTTTGCTTTTACTGCGCTTGCTGATCTTATGATTACAAAAACATTTGCTACCGTTCAAGAGGAATTTTCTCGTCTTCATGGTCGTATTAAAGGGGGGCGTGTTGGCATATTGGGTATGGGGAAGCTTGGAAGTCGCGAATTAACGGCAGATTCTGATGTTGACCTCGTTTTGCTTTATGAACATGATGATGATGCAGAAATATCTGATGGAGAAAAGCCTCTTTATATCTCTCAATATTATACGCGTTTAGCACAGCGCCTCGTTTCTGCTTTATCCACTCTTACAAGCCAAGGTGTTCTTTATGTCGTTGATTTAAGATTACGGCCATTAGGCAATAAAGGACCTATTGCTGTTTCTTTTCCATTTTTTAAAAAGTATTATCGCCAAGAAGCATGGATATGGGAATATCTTGCTTTAACAAGGGCTAGAGGCATTGCAGGAGATCCTGATTTTTTACAAAAGCTAGAAAATGAAGTGTGTGCAATTATTGCTATTTCTCGTGATAAGAAGGAAGTTGCAAAAGAAGTATGTGAAATGCGTTCCTTGATTGCAAAAGAAAAGCCGCCAAAAAATCAATGGGATTTAAAAACGATGTCTGGTGGCATTATGGATTTGGAGTTTATTGCTCAATTTTCTCTTATTACGCATGTCATTGAGTTTCACATTGGAGAGACGACAGCAGATATTTTAGATAATTTACCAAATAGTTTTCTTAATCAGTCATGTGTTGCTGATTTACATTATGCCTATGGTCTCTATACAAATTTGAGTCAAATTATACGACTTTGCTTAAATGATTCTCTTGATCCCAATGATATGCCAGCTGGATTAAGTGATCTTTTGTTAAAGAGTGTTGGGGAACCTGATTTGCTTCGTGTTGAAAAATTAATTGCAGAAACTGGGCAATTAGTCTGTTCAGTTTTTACGAAAGTCATGAAACATTAAATGTATTTTATAATGCTTTTATGAAATTATTGAATGCGATTATTAGATAAAATCATAAAAAGATATTATAGAAGCTTAAAAATTATTAATTCCATTTTTATATATTAATTTTGATATTTTATGTCATATAGGTTTGAGAGATCTAGAGAGTAAAAACCATTCTCTACTTATTTCTTCAAGTGTCATGAAAGAGTTTCTCTATCAAAAAAAGTCACTCTAGGTGTTATTCTTTATACAAAAAGAAATAAGGACTAGATTTTAGCGAATGATGTTGCTCATGTATATGATACAAGAATATGGATCAGTTATAAATCAGTAGTATTATATTAGATATACTTATCAAGTTAGAGATATTAAACACAATAATTATATTCAATAATGTTTTTATCATATTAGATTTATATAAAATATTATAGAGGTAGTGGATATATATTATTTATTATTATAAAAATATATTGAAGTAAATATGATAAAAAGTTTTATTGATTATATATCTCATTTTTTAAACAAAATTGATATTGGAGTTGTTTATATTATTATGGATAATAATGAAATATCCATCTATGAAAGCTATTATAAAGTAATAATTTAAGAAAATTATAAATAATTTTTTTAAAGTATTTATAATAATTATTTATTAAAAAATAATTTTATTTTTAAATAGGAGTTTAAAGTTTTTAACTGTGTCATTTTTGCTATAGATTTTTTGCAAAAAATGTGAAACGATTTACTATTATTTATGTATCACATTAGCTTTTAGGGGAGCAATTATGATTACAAAGTATTTAATCTCAACATCTATATTTTCTTTAATTTCAATTTCTATCGTACAGGCAGCGGATAGCGTTATTCCTGAACAGCCTGTTCCTGTTATTGCAGCGCCTTCTTTTTCTTGGACAGGATTTTATCTTGGAGGGCAGATTGGAAACTTTTCAGGCAAAACGACTGCAAGTTATTTAAAAAAAGAGACAGGGATATGGAATCCAGTTGGAAAAGAGAATTTGCCTAAACTTTCTGGTTTTATCGGGGGCGTTTATGCAGGTTCCAATATTGATATCGATAATGGTTTTATTATAGGTATTGATACGGATGTTATGTGGTCTAATAAAAAAAGTACGAAGGATATCCCTCTACCAAAAAATAAACCTGAAGGAATAGCAAAATCTTTAGAAAGAACAGGTTACACGAGAGATTCTCATGAGGAGGAATCTCCAGCGTTACCTATTGAGGCTATACAGCATACTTTAAAACAAAAATGGTCAGGTGCTACGCGAGTGAAAGTTGGTTTTGCACTTGAACGTATGATGCCTTATGTTTCTGGAGGAATTGCTTATACGCAACTTCAGAATATTTTTGCGGCAGTAGCTGATAGCAAAAATGGAGAAGTTGATTTTTCTGATTGGTTGCATGATGAAAAAAAGACCATGATTGGTTATACCCTTGGAGGTGGTATTGATTTTGCAATGACTGATAATATTATTGTACGTGCAGAATATCGTTATTCAGATTTTGGCAAAAAGAAATTCATACAGGATAAATTTGAAATGGGCTACAAGACAAACGATTTCCGTGTGGGGGTAGCTTATAAATTTTAATTTTTTGCAGAATTAAACACTTCAAAAGTCTCATTTTCGAATGAGGCTTTTGTTTTTCAGATATGTTCTAGTAAATATCCTTTACTCAAAAAAGCTACTATTTTATTCGAACAATACTTTGATTTGTAAATATAAATTACTTTTTGTCATGTTGAGTGAGAGACCCAAGTGTCATAAGATTTTCTCATTTTTAACCTATACCATATTGAACCAATCTAAACCATGTCTTTTGTACATCAAAAAGAGGGAGATTCGTGAGATAAAAACATTCAAGAAAGAATAAAAATGCTTCTTATGAACCATCTTAAGTGCTAAAGACTTTCGCTACATTAGGGGGGTGGCGAAGTATGAGATTTGATACGAGCTTGCTTTTCCATAAACGTGAAGATGGTGTTGCTAAATGGACTTAACATTACATCATTCCTAGGTGCCGTCGGGAAATGGGTTTGGGTGCTTTAAAAGATGCTTTTTTAAACCAACATGTGAATTGGCAAGCTAATGGCATTTTATTTTATTTGAAAGATTTCTCATACAATCAACTTTTCTGTTTTGCGGTATCGTAAAATATTTTATTTAATAACAAAAAGCTCGCAAAAAATTCTAAAGAACATAAAATTACATCCACAATGTAACTCAATAATAAAATAATTATAAAGAGTATTATAAAGTGATTTATAGGAAAAAATAGATGAAAAATTAGGAATTTATTGAGACATAAAAAATATTATTACCTATGTTTTTTATCGAAACATAATCTATTATTTTTCCTAAATTTTTAATGTACGATAATAAATTTTGAGTGAAATAGTAATGGATCATTTCAAATCTATTTACGATAAATCAATCAACATCATTTGTTTATGAATCACAAGTATATTGGGTTATTTAAATTATATAATTTAGTTATTATTTGGCTTTTTTAGCCATTGATTTTCAGGCATAGAAGCTGAATGAGCTTCTCTATTATTCTATAAAATATCATCATTGTAATAATATAAGGATTTTACGCATTAGATGCTTTTGGAGGAGTGGATGATGAAATTCAAAGCAGGGTTTATGTGTAGAGCTTTGTGAAGTAAATCACATGTGCGATTAGCAGATGGAACCCTTGAGACAAGAATCCGAATTATTTATAAATCAGATGTGGTAGAATTTTCGTCCTTTAGGGCGGGAAGGAAGAAAACCAAAACCGATAAGTTTGTAAAAAGCTAGTCACATAAGTGGGGCTGCAGATGGAACTGTCTGAGAAAAATTGATCTATTGACAGAGAAGGTGAAACTTTATCTTTTAAGGAGAAAAAGGAAATAAGAATTATGATTTCCAAAGGGATATGAAATAAAAATATTTTCATTTTTGGTTGTTTGGGCAACTATGAAGGTGTTTAAAGATTAATTGTTTCAGTACATGCAATCTCGTTTTTGGGGTTGATAATGCTATAACGTTGTAATTGGCAATGCCATTGATTTTGTAAGCGTTCAATGGAAAATAAATTAAAACCTGCGGGCGGTTTTTTATCTCCAAAAGCTTGTGATGCGGAAGGAACACCAACAATAGGAATTTTTTTAATTGGTCCTTCAATGTAATTCAATGTGGGTAAATGAGTATGTCCGTGAAGAATAAGCTCACAACCGTGGTATTTGATAATGTCTAGAAAACGTTTTATATCCCGTAGTTTTTTATGCCAAGACGTTGCCTTTGGAAAGGGGGGGTGGTGAATCATGACGACACGAAAAAGGTTGCATTGTGCTGCTTCCTTTAAAAAGAGCGGTAAAGTTTGCGCTTGCATTTTACCAAAATAACCGGAAGCTTGAAAAGGCAATGTCGCAATGGCTGAAGAAGCTGCTATGATGGCAACATCTTTACGAATGCGCATATAAGGAAAGACGCTTTTTTGAGGGATGTCACCTGTAATCCAAGGTTTAAAAAGAGTGCATGCTTTTTGTAAAGCGCCGCGGACATAGGCATCATGATTTCCAAATGTCAAAGAAATATCTTGGGGTTGTCCTAAGTTAAGGAGCCAACGATACGCTTGTTCAAATTCCTTATCGAGAGCAAGATTGACAAGATCACCAGAGATCACCAGGTGATCAGGCTTTGTTTTTTTCAAGGCATCCATTAAAGTTTCTAAGACATTTGTTGCCATCTGACTCTTACGTTTTTTTTGCCAGTTCAGATAACCGGTAAGACGCTTCCCAGAAAGTTCAAAAAGGGAAGGTTGCGGGAGAGGGGAAAGATGTACATCCGATATATGGGCAAGATAAAACATAAAAGCTCGTAGAGTATTAAAAACGATTTAAAGAATAAACATAAGATAACTTAGTGTTTAAAGGCAAGAAAGATGGTAAAATGAAAATTAGCTTGCAAAAAAAGAATGTCTCAAACGGAATGTTCCAAATAGAATATCCCTAATAAAATATCATTGTGTCGTACATTCACATATTTGTAAAAAACATTTCTCAATGCGTTTGAGCTAATTTCAAGACGGTACTCGATATTATAATGGAAAGCTTCTGTGAACTATATAGGGCTTACTGTACACTACCATCTCTACGCTTATACAAGGTGCAAATAAAAAACATCATACTATTTTCCCCCAATTTTATGAAAATTCTTGCTTTGCTTTAAGAGGATTCATAAGAGGTATTTCACTCTTTTCTTCAATGGTTTCTATCCATACAGCATTTCTTCTAATAATACGCAAGAGAATGTTTTTTATTATTTTAATATGAGGATATTGGAAATAAGGAGAATTCCACTGTATTTTTAGTTATAAATCAATACGTTATATAATTATAAAAGACAAGTAAATACGTAAAAGGATAAGCTAAATTTAAAAACTATTATACTAAATTTCAGATTTTTTAACGGCCTTCACGATACCACATGCTGCTCAACAGTAAAAGGCAGGCAAGCAGTGCAAAAAAGCCAGAAAATATCGAAAAATAAAAGGTATTGATTAAACGGGTTTCGGTTGCTTCTTTCAGAACAATTGAATGTGCTGGGGAAGAGGACGGACTTTTTTTTGATTGAATCAGCTTGAATGGAGGAAGATGAAAATTTTCTTTTCCCTCAGGGTGTAAACGTCCGATGTAGCCACCAGTGTGCTTAATAATGGGGGCCAGTTTTTCTTGTGTTGAAGTCAAGTCAAACAACTCAAGATTATCGAGCATCCCTACAGAAGAAAGTATTGTTAAATCGCCATTTTTAATGGTAAAAACTCCTGTCTCATCAGTGGTCACAGTTGCAGTAAAAAGGCCTTCTTGTTCTTTGGTGAGAGTAATATTTTCTTTTTTTCCAGAGGGAAAGATTATTTCGACGGGCTCTGGATGCTCTTTGAGGGTTTGGCGGCGAATTGTTAAATGATGATTGCTGCTGGTTGCACTTAATTTTTCTTCTTCAAGTTCTGGTTCTTTCATAAGCCAATGGGCAATTCGTCGATAAAGAGCAGCATAAGGACCTCCGCCTTCGAAACCTCTAGCCCAAAGCCAACTTTCATCGGAAAGCAACATGCCTACACGCCCTTTATCAACATGGGAGAGAATTAAAAGTGGTTGTTCATTGGCTCCTTTCATGAGGGCGATTCCGTTATTTATATTTTGAATAGCAATTTGTCGCAACCATTGTCCCCATTGAGAAGCTGGAAGGTTAAGTGTTGCAAGACCCCTTGTGACAGGATGGCGCTCACCTTCTTTGGTTAATGTGGGGCGAAAAGGTTTTTCAATAATAGTTCCATTGGGCAATGCCGGTAGAATGCTTATTAAAGGTGTTTTCGCAAGTGAGTTTTTTTGGGTAAATTCAGGTCCTGTTACCATCAACAATGCACCCCCCTTTTGTACATATTGGGCGATATAATCATAATAGATTAAGGGGAGAACAGTAGAGTGCTGGTAGCCATCAAGGATGATGAGATCAAAGTTATTAATTTCTTCAACAAAGAGTTTTCTTGTGGGAAAGACCACTAAGGATAATTGGCTTGAGGGCGTATTATCTGCTTTGGTGGGGGGACGCAAAATAGTAAAGTGAACAAGATCAATATTGGAGTCACCTTTCAAAAGGTCTCGCCATGTCCGTTCTCCATTATAAGGAGCACCTGAAATAAGAAGAACGCGTAAATTTTCTCTGATTCCTTCAATAATTGTTATAGCGCGGTTATTTTCAAAGCTTAGTTCACCTTTGTATGGATCAGTTATAACTTGGATAATATTTTTTTCAGCATGAGGAAGAGTAATTTCAGTTTGAAAAATCACGCCAGGAGTTACAGAATAATGGCCAATGTCTTGTCCATTGACGCTTAGTGTAATATTTGCTTTCTGTGGTATTGTTTTTTTGGCGGGGCCTTTATCTTCTACCAAAATGGAGAGCGTTTGTGGTTTGTTGACAAGGGCAAAGCGTGGAGGAGAAATAAACTTGATTTGGCGATCAAATTCATCTGAGTATCCTGTAATCAAAGCATTGAGAGGTGCTTCATGATGAAGATCTGATAGGTCAGGGATGTCATGCACTTGTCCATCAGTGATAAAAATGGTTCCTGCATAACGAGAGAGTGGTACATCAGATACTGCTTGTGTTAAAGTCTCAAACAAATTCGTTGAGGGCGCATACTGATTATCAGCAAGTTTTCCAGCTTCAATAAAACGTGGTTCAAATTGTGGATAATGCGCCAATACTTGAGTTAATTGCGCGCGCGCTTCATCACTGTCGTTTGTACGTGTTCCAAATGTTTGGCTTTTGCTGCGGTCAATAATAATTCCCACTGTGCTTTTCAGTGGTTCGCGCTGTTCTTTTATGATCATTGGATTAAGCAAAGCAAGGATGAGGGCGCTTAATGCCATCAGACGAAATATAGAACCTTGACGTTGCGTAACAAGACCAACAACGACAAAAAGAAAGGATATTCCGCTTAAGAGCAGAATCCAAAAGAGTGGTAAGAAAGGCTGAAAAGTGAAAAGTGGTATCATTGCCTTCTTTCTCTTTTAAAGCGTTCCAAGAGCGCAGGAACATGAACTTGGTCCGCTTTATAGTTTCCTGTAAGCACATAAAGAACAATATTTAAACCTGCGCGAAATGCCCATAGACGTTGCATTGGATCATTGGGAACAAGGGGATATTTCCATGTTCCTTTTTCATCGAGTGCCCAAGCACCGGCAAAGTTATTTGCGGTGATGAGAAGAGAACTTACGTTATCACCACTGGCAAGAGAATTTTTATTTTTTTTGTTTGTTGATGAGGATTCAACCCATAAAGGTGAACCACGGTAGAGACCAGGAAAATCTGGCATAATATAAAAGGAACGTGCAACAACGTGATCGGTTGATGCTGGCTCAATGGATGGAATATTTAATCCTTTTAAGATGGTTCGTAATCTTTGCGTTTCTGGAGTGGCATCTCCTTCAAGATTAAGATTGCTCTTTATCTGATCGCGTGTGTCAAATAAAATTGTTCCCCCATGTTTCATAAAATTATTTATTTTTTCAAGGCTTTTGGGAGTTGGTATAGGACTCTCAACATCAATTGGCCAGTAAATAAGAGGATAAAAGGAGAGTTCATCTTTATCGAGATCAAGTGCTGTAACAGAGCCAGGGGAAAGCATTGTGCGCTCTGCAATAAATTGGCTTAAGGCTTCTAGACCACTTTTACTCGTTGTATCAATTTCACGATTGTTGGTTATAACGTAGGCAAGATGTGTTGCACCAGCGGCTTGTACACTATCATGATGATTTTCTGTCGTTTGTGCATGAAGAATTGGAGCATATGCAAACAAGGCAATAAGAATTATGAGAGGGAGGAAAAACATATTATGCCGTTTATTGAAAGAAAAAATACCTCCCATCCATAAAATGAGAAAATTATCAAAGGCGAATAATAAGATGGCTAATCCTAAAAGTGGACCGGTAAGATTTTTTTCTTTTATATCGTAAGATAAAGGACTCTTGTTAAGAGAAGGTGGCAATGATGATTGTTTCATCAAGCGCGATGAATGAGTTAAGAGATTAAGCGCATAAAAATTGTTTTTGACACCATAAAGTCCTGGTGGGGTATGATAGGAAGGACGGGGTGGATTTTGAGCATCAAAGACCAGTGGAACAATATCAGAGGATGGTACTTGTAATTGTCCGTCAACGGCTATAGTTCGCCAAGGGTTTTGTACCACTGTTCTTTTTTCTCTGTGTGTTAGGTTTGTGTTTTCGTTAGAACCTAATGTGATTAATTTTTGCAGCATTTGTGCAAAAAAGCCAGAAAGAGGAAGATTAGACCATGTTGGGTCAGGAGCAACATGAATGAGAATGAGGGTTCCTTTACCACGTTTTGCTGCGGTAATAAGAGGAGTTCCATCCGAAAGGCTAAGCCACGTTTTTTCAAAAAGATCTGGGGTTGGTTCTGCGAGGATTTGGCGAGAGACAGTAACATCTCCTGGAAAGGGAAGACCAAAGAAAAAGCTATTTTTTGCAAAAGGTGCAAGCTTTTGTGGTTTTGTCCAAGACATAATACTTCCAAGGGAACGTTGGCCTGGGCGCAGTGGTATCGGAAGAAGGTTATCGTAATGTTCTGCGCTACTGAGTTTTTCTCCTGCAAAGCGGATGAGTGTTCCCCCTTTATTCACAAAATCAGAAAGTTTTTTTTCTGCATTTTCGGGCATGTTAACAATGTCACCCATAATAAAAACAGATGGATTTTGTTTAAGCAAATGATCAATATCCGTTGAAAGTTCTCTTCCACCGGCTGTTATAAGCTGTGTATGACCTTGTAAGGCTTTAATAATGTAATAAAATGGAGCAAGTAAAGGCTGTGCCATTTCATTGGTATCGGGTGAGAGAAGAGCAACACGGCTTATCCTGTTATGGCTGTCTACCAAGAAGGTTGCAGCAGCATGGTTTTGATTGTTTATTTTTATCCAAGCGATATCATTGCGTAGTTCAAGTGGTACATTAAAAGGAACAAGTACTGTTGTTTCTCCTTCAGAGAAATTGTTCGTAAATTGACCGAGAAGTTGATTATTTGAATCGTAAAGGCTGAGTATAGCGGGAGTATTACTGTGTGTTGTTGAGCGGATAATACGCGCGCCCATGTTTCCATTGTTATTTTCTATGGATGTTATGCCGGTTAAATCGGAAATATCAGTCAAATACCACAAGAAGTTTCTAGGTTTTAGTTCTTCAAGAAGAGCAAAAGCTTGCTCATCTTCATTTGTTTGTAATCCATCACTTAAATAAGCAATATCAAGAGGTTTTCCTTTGGTTATTTCGCTGAGTTTTTTGAAGGCATGCACACGGTTGACAGGCCAAGGACGCGGTTGCAAATGCATTAAATGCTGTTTTATAATCTTGGCTGGTTGGGGCTCTATATTGGAGATATCATGTTCAGCCGTTGCAACAAGATAAATATCTTTTTGCTGTTTTTCTGCCTGTGCAAGGAGTATTTCAGCGATAGAGATGCGTTTTTTCCATTCTTTTACAGAAACCCAACCATTATCAATAATGAGTGCAAGGGGTTGAGACCCAGAAAGGCTTATTGGTTTTTGATTCCAAGTGGGGCGTGCTAGAGCTATGATAACAAGTGCCGCTATGGTTAAACGCAACAAGAGCAACCACCAAGGTGTATGTTTTGCTGTTTCTTGTTGATGAGTTGGTTTGGGTAAGAAGCGAAAAGGGGGAAAAAGCTCTTTACGCGGAGATGGAGGAGTTATCCGCAATAGCCACCAAATGACCGGTAGGAACAAAAGCCCTAGTAACAGAAAGGGAGCAGCAAAACTCAAAGTGCCCTCCTTTTTTGCAATGGAGAGTCGCTCATTGTATTTGCGAGATGAAAAATGGTCTCTGTTAAAGGTTGATCCGTTGTACTAACGTGATAAGACCATCCTTGGCGTGCGCAAAAATTTACCAATTCTTGTCGCCTTGCGTGATATAGTTTACAATAGCTCTTACGAAGATCTTCTGCTTTAGTGGAAACATGTTTCTCTTTCGTTTCAGGATCCAAAAATGCTGTGTGACCTGTGTAGGGGAAGCTTTCTTCTGCGGGATCAGAAATTTCAATTAAATGAGCTGTCACCTGTTTTGTAGTTAAAACGGTTAAATGTTGGATGATTTTTTCAGGATAGTCGAGAAAATCACTCATTATAACGACATGTGAAAAGCGTGTAATCGTTGAAAAATCCGGAAATGAATTTTCATCTGAATGATTTTCTAAAGCAAAGGCTATTCGTTCTACGACATTGGATGTCATTGTGGGGGACATTAAGTTGGGAATAGCAATATGTTCGCCACTGCGTGCAAGAAGGGATGCCAAGGTAAGGGTAAGAAGAGTGGCATGATTACCTTTAGAGATTTTAGAAAAGCGCGAACAGTAATGCATTGATGCGCTCTGATCAGGACAAAGCCAAACGGTTTGTGTCATTTGCCATTCATGTTCACGGAGATATGTATTTTCATCACGCGCTGAGCGACGCCAGTCAATGCGGCTAATGGATTCTCCTTCCATATAGGGACGAAATTGCCAAAAGTTTTCCCCATTACCGCTTTTACGTTGTCTATGCCATCCGGTTATCAATGTATTAGCGATATGACGCGCTTGTAAAAGGAAATATGGCATTTTGCCAGTATCCTTATGCAGTTCATTTGCCAGCGACAATGGAGGCTTTTGTAAAACTTTTTTGCCAAGAGCCATTCAAAGAGCATCTTTCACAAGGTTATTAATAATATCTTTTACGGTTATATCTTCAGCACGGGCAGAAAAATTAAGAGCCATGCGGTGTTGTAATACGGGATAGGCCAATGCTTCAACATCATCAAGTGAAGGAGCTAAGCGTCCATAATAAAGAGCACGAGCGCGAACACAAAGTGAAAGGGCTTGTGATGCCCGTGGACCAGGTCCCCAAGAAACATAAGTATTAGCAAGGCTATTGTCTTTATGAGGGCGAGATGAGCGGACAATTTTTAAAATAGCTTCAATCACATTTTCTGAAAGAGGCATTTTGCGAACGATATTTTGAATTTTTTGCAATTTTTTGCCGGATAAAATTGGTTTTGCATTTGATTTTTTTTCTTTTGTTGTTTCTAAAATAATCCGTCGCTCTGTTGTGAGGTCAGGATAGTCAATATCGATTTGCATCAAAAAGCGATCCAGTTGTGCTTCAGGAAGTGGATAGGTCCCTTCTTGTTCGAGAGGATTTTGCGTTGCAAGAACATGAAAAGGTTGTGGCAAATCATAACGGGTACCTGCAACAGTAACATGATATTCTTGCATAGCTTGTAAAAGGGCTGACTGTGTCCGTGGGGAAGCACGATTGATTTCATCGGCCATGAGAAGTTGCGTGAAAATAGGACCTTGAATGTATCGAAAAGAACGTTTACCGTCTTTATCGGAATCCATAATTTCAGAACCAATAATATCCGATGGCATTAAGTCAGGAGTGAATTGGATGCGTTTTTCATCAAGCCCTAAGACTGTTCCCAATGTTTCAACAAGACGTGTTTTTGCAAGTCCTGGAGCACCGACAAGAAGGGCGTGACCACCAGCAAAAATAGCGATTAAAGCATATTCGATTACCTGATTTTGCCCAAAAATAACTTTGTCAATTTCTTTTTGTAAAATATCCAACTCTTTGTGTGCCGTATCAATATCATCAATAATGACTTGAGCTTCATGATTGATATTGACCTTTTTTATAGAATTGGATGATGGATCATGTTGACTCATATTTCTTCCTTAAGGCGTTTGTCGCAAAAATGGTAATTTTCTCTGCATGATAATGGATATCTTATTGTTTGTAACAGAAAATGAGAAGAAATGAAGTATCATATGCCGTTTTTTTTCATATTCATATAGAAGAGAAAAGTTTCTTTGGAAGAATAGACGTGCTTTATAAGGGATGTCTTAAAAAAATTGTTTTATGAAGAGAGTTTTTTAAAGCAATGAAGACAACTTTTTTGAAAGGTTAAAGGGTGAATATAAGACAGAACTTCAAACAGGTTGCGTGGTTACAACAAAGTGATATCCAAACACTTCTTCGTGTTTTGTCTGTGGAGGGGGAAGAGGCGCGTATTGTAGGGGGAGCAGTACGCAATCAACTGCTAGGGCAGCCTATTAGTGATATTGATATTGCCACAACCTGCTTGCCGCAACAGATTATCGCACGTGTAGAAGCAGCAGGATTTAAAGCTATTCCTACAGGGATTGCGTTTGGTACAATAACAGTAGTTGCTCATTCATGTTCTTATGAGGTTACAACGCTTCGCTGCGATATTGAAACGGATGGTCGTCATGCAAAAGTGGCATTTGGTCGTGATTGGAAAAAAGATGCTGAACGGCGAGATTTTACGATAAATGCGCTTTATTGTGATGCTGCTGGCAACCTTTATGATGATGTGGGAGGTTTGAGTGATATTGCTAGCCGAACAGTTCGTTTTATTGGGGTTGCAGAAGATCGTATTGGCGAAGATTATTTGCGTATTTTACGGTTTTTTCGCTTTTTTGCGTGGTATGGAGCAGGGCGACCTGATGTGCAAGGATTGAAGGCATGTGTTCGTTTAAAACACGGTTTAAAAAAACTTTCTTCTGAACGTATTTGGGCAGAAATGAAAAAGCTTCTTGCGGCGTTTGATCCAACGCGTGCTCTTTTATGGATGCGACAAAGCAGAATTTTGGCACTCATTTTCCCTGAAACAGAACGATGGGGTATTGATGCAATTCACGCATTGGTGAAGACAGAACAGGCTCTTGGTTGGAAAGTTGATCCATTGTTACGGCTAGAAAGCCTTCTTCCTCCTGATCCCATGCGTCTTCATGAAATGGCACAGCGCTTGCGTTTTTCTCTTAAGGAAACAACGCGATTAAAAGAATGGGCAGAGTTAGAAATAATCAGCCAAAACTGTTCTGATCATTTTGTGCAAAAACTGATTTATTTTCATGGACGACAGCCAGTTTTAGATCAATTATCGTTGTCTGTCGCTGCATCACATCTTGATCATCTGGAAAAAAGTGATGCTTTGCAAAAAGCAGAGGGTTATATTAAGCTTTATCAACTTGCCAAAAAATGGCAAATTCCAACTTTTCCTATTAATGGTAACGATTTAATAAAAAAAGGTTTTACGAAAGGTATACTTTTAGGAAAAAAGCTTAAAGAGCTAGAAATGATATGGATTGAAAGCGGATTTTTAATGGATCGTCATGCACTATTAGAAAAAATTGATTTATAATATTTCTGTTTATAAACCCACTGTTTTTTATATTTTTTAAGTCAACATATTAATTTATAATAATCACTATTCATGTGAAAGAAGAGTCCACAATATTGTAAGGTTATTTCAAACCTGTTCATATTACATCAATCAAAATTATTGCCTTACACGTCACAAGTGAGGAAAAATGATTACAGAGGGGGAAAATGTCTCTTATAAACCATCTCAAAGATAAGGATTCTCGAAAATGAGAACGAATAAAGAGAATAGTGATAGCGGTTTGCACCTTGTATGACCATAAAGAGGGGGATGTTCACTGGATTTTTACTATGAGGAGTATTTAATCATTCATAGGTGGTGATATGAGGTGATATGAAATGGATGTGATGGGCACTAATAAATGTTTATTTTACAAGCACTTAATTGTTTGAAAATGATAGGCATTATACGCTCTAACTGTTCTTTATATGTTGTATTATTGTTTTTCGTGATAATTTATATTTTTATAAAATACATTTTCTTTCATAATAACCAATTTGGCGCAATGCTTCTCCTGTTGTTATAGCCACGCTCATGGCGAGATTGAGAGAGCGTGCCTGTGGTTGCATGGGAATTTTCAGTGTGTAATCGGCCGTTTCATGAACATAATCGGGAACTCCAGCTGATTCCCGACCAAAAAGTAAAACATCATTTCTTTGATAGCATATCTGCGTATAGCATGTTTTTGCTTTTGTACTTAAAAGCAACAGGCGGCGGTTAAAGTGTTTCATGGAGCTTATAAAATGTTGCCAATCAATGTGTCGTTCTAAGGAAGCATATTCGAGATAATCCAATCCTGCGCGTTTGAGATTACGATCCGACAGATTGAAGCCTGCAGGTTCAATAATGTGCACATGTAAACCAAAGCAAGCGCTAAGACGTAAAATCGTTCCAGTATTACCAGCAATATCAGGTTGGAAAAGAGCTATATGAAGTGTCATGTTCTCTGTAATATGATTTTTCTTTCGACTTTGTAAAGAAATACCACAATTTATTCGAAAAATATGCTTTGAGAAATACATGTTTTTTACGGTTAATTTTTATTCCCTTTAAATTTCAGGGAAAAAGTTATGTATACAGATCTGTTTGGGATAAGAGAGAAGCTCCCTATTCGGGACTTCATTTTATTGAGCGATCCATGAATGGATTGGCTCATTATGTTGAAAAGTGGGATATTTAATGAGGTTAGATCATCCATTTTAATTAAAATCAACAAAATATGCTTTTTATGCAAAAACAGAAGCTTATGCAAAAACAGAAGCGAAAAAAATACTCATACAACCAGTTGGAATTGAGAGAGGGAGAGATGCTGTAAATGTGTTAAAGAAATAACCGATAAGCTCAACTTGTTTACTGAGATATGGTCATAATAAGACTATCTTTCTTTAAAAGTGTTTATTTACATGCTATCTCTGATTTTCACGGGCGGGGGAGTAATTTTGATTGATTAATATGAATAGGTTGGAAATGAAAAAACCTTACGGTGTTTCAGGATTTCATTCACTCTGTAAAATGATGAATTATCATTATAAAACAGTTTTTTGTATAAACCATACAAATGGCAGGAGTTTTTACGGGGATGTTTTTATGATTGAGGTAACTGAGTGATCAAGCATTGTACAATGGGAGAGGGTATGGTAGAAAGGATGTTTTAGCAAAGTGTCTCTTTAAGTTAAGGCCATGGGTGAGCAAACGAGGCGGGATTTTCTGTTTTTGGTAACAGCTGTTGCAGGAGCAGTTGGAATGGGAGCGGTTATGTGGCCTTTTATCCGTCAGTTGCGTCCAGATGAAGCTGTTTTGGCATCTTCCTCTGTTGAGGTTGATCTTTCTGGTATTGAAGAGGGGATGTCGATAACGGTAAAGTGGCGAGGACAGCCTGTTGTTATTCGAAATCGTACGGCAAAAGAAATTGCTGATGCGCGCGCTACTGAATTGAGACTTCTAAAAGATCGTCAAGCGCGCAATCCTAATCTTGAAGGTGAAAAGGAAGCAACAGATTTTGCGCGTTCAGCAGGTAAAGGACGTGAAAATTGGCTTATTGTTATTAATCTTTGTACGCATCTAGGCTGTGTAACACTTGGGCAATCGGGTAAATTTGGAGGGTGGTTGTGTCCCTGTCATGGGTCTGTTTATGATACAGCTGGAAGAGTGCGTTCGGGTCCAGCTAACTATAATTTGGCTATTCCTCCTTACCAATTTCTTTCTGATACTTTGCTCAAAATAGGATAAGGTTATGACAAGGTTTTCTCCTTATTGTCCTAAAAATGCACTTGCTCGTTGGTTTGATAAGCGTTTTCCTCTTCCTCGTTTTTTTTATAATGCATTTGTGATTTTTCCTGTTCCGCGTAATCTTAATTACTTTTACACATTTGGCGGTATTTTAACCATTATGCTTTTATCACAGCTATTGACAGGTATTGTCTTGGCTATGCATTATGTTCCGGATATTCATTTGGCTTTTGAAACTAGTGAACGATTTCGGCGTGAAGGGCAGTTTGGTTGGCTTTTTCGTCCATGGCATTGTGTAGGCTCTTCGTTTTTTTTTATTGCTGTTTATATCCATTTGGCACGTGGACTTTATTATGGTTCTTATAAAAATATGCGAGAAATGGTATGGGTTACAGGTATTTTTATTTATATCATCATGATGGCAATAGCGTTTTTTGGTTATGTGCTTGTTTGGGGGATGATGTCTATTTCAGCTGCTTCAGTGATTGCAGGGCTTTTCAAAACGATTCCTTTAGTGGGGTCTTGGTTGCATGAGACACTTCTTGGTGGTTATGTCGTAGGACAACCAACGTTGAATCGTTTTTATGTTTTCCATTATGTTTTATCATTTGTTTTGCTTCTTTTTGTGGGGCTTCATATTTGGGCAATTCATTGTGTTGGGCAAGGAAATCCAACGGGTCTTGCTATACAGTCAGATAAGGAAACGGTTCCATTTTCGCCTTATGCACTGATCAAAGATATTTTTGCTATTACTGTTTTTCTCATCTTCTTTGCCTGGTTTTTGTTTTATATGCCCGATTATATGGGGCAGGTTGAAAATTATAGTGTGGCAGATCCTTTAAAGGCACCTCTTCGTGTAGTTCCAGAATGGTATTTTTTGCCTTTTTATGCGATGCTTCGTGCTATAACTTTTGATATTGGTATTTTCTCTTCAAACTTTGTTGGCTTTGTTTTATTCGTCAGTTCGATTTGCATTTTAATTTTTGTGCCATGGTTGGACCGCTCTAAAATATGTTCAGCAAGATATCGACCTGTTTATAAAATTTTCTTTTGGGCGTTGGTTATTGATGTCGTTTTTCTTGGTTGGTTGGGGTCAAGAGAAATAAGTGACAAAATTCTTTTATGGACACAATTGGCTACGGTTTATTATTTTATATTTTTTTTGGTTATTTTGCCGATTTTGCCAGCGTTTGAAAAAAATTATTCTCTTCCTTCTTCAATTATGCAAGATTTAAAACAGAAAAAAAAGAGACTATGGTAAATGTTTTTGTCGGGCTGGTTGTTATTGTTGCTATGAGTTTTTCTGCTCAGAGTTTAGCGGGTGATGCCTCTGATCAGGAAGAGGGATTTATTTCTTTTCCTTTACAGGTTCCTAAAAAACAAGAATGGAGTTTTTCAGGTCCATTTGGGTTCTACGATAAGGCGCAATTGAGGCGCGGATTAAAGGTTTATAAACAAGTTTGTTCCAGCTGCCATGGGCTAAAATATGTGGCTTTTCGCAATTTAAAAGCTCTTGGGTATGATCAAGAACAGATTAAAGTTTTAGCGGGGCAGTATGAAGTGCGTGATGGTCCTAATCGAGAAGGAAAATTTTTTAAACGTGCTGGGGTTGCAACGGATTATTTTCCTTCTCCCTTTGCGTATGAAGAAGAAGCAAGACAGGTTTTGAATGGTGCTTATCCTCCAGATTTGTCATTGATGGCACGTGCACGTGGTGTATCTTTGCCTTTTCCTGCTTTAATTACGGATGTTTTGACTCATTATGATACGGCTGGTCCAGATTATATTACAGCTCTTTTAACAGGATATCAGGAAGCGCCGAAGAAAGTAAAAGTTGCTGATGGTTATTGGTATAATCCTTATTTTATTGCCAGTAATTTTTTAACTATGGCACCTCCTTTGAGTGATGGTGTAGTTGCTTATGAAGATGGAACCCCAGAAACCGTTGAACATTACGCTCGTGATGTTTCTGCTTTTTTGATGTGGTCTGCTGATCCTCATATGGAAATTCGTAAAAAAACCGGTTTTCGTGTTATTTTATTTTTAATCATTTTTGCAGGGCTTGTTTATATTTTAAAAGGTCGTATTTGGCGTAGTTTAGAAGAAGAGTTTGAGAAAGAAACAAAAGACGAAATAAAGAAAAAAGGATAAGGCGACTGGTTTTGAAAGAGTATAAAAAGCATAAGGAACAAATCTGTTTATAATGCATTGAGGTTTTATAAAGTAAAAGCAAAGTAAAAACGGAGATGTTAAAATGAAAAAAATTTCATGTACTACTCTTATGTCAATTTTGATGATTTCTAGTACTTATGCGCAGTCTTTTGAAGGACCTTCTAAACCTGAAATGATTTCTTCGACAGGTATTGTACAGGTAGGGATAAATAATTCTGTGCGTTATGTAACACCTTTAGCAACGGATTTTGTTGCTTCTAGCCTTATAGGTGCTAAGGTATATAATATAGAAGATGAAAATATTGGTGAAGTAAAAGATATTATTTTACGTGAAAATAATATTGCGGGATTTGTTGTTGCAGTTGGTGGTTTCCTTGGTATAGGGGAGAGTTATGTGGTCGTTTCTCCAGAAACAATCCAGATGACAAATGATTATGGTAAGTGGAAACTTATTACAAATGCGACAAAAGATTCTTTAAAGGACGCTCCAACATTTAAATACGAAGGGCGTTGGACGCGCTAATTTTATATTTCCATTCTTGAATGGATAAAACAGTTGCTGTCACAATAATGGTAGCACCTGTTTTTTGTTCAGGAGACCTTTAGGAACTTTTGCGGTAAGCTCTCATGAACTTAATACAAAATTTTCAAGATAAACTATTAAGATAGAGTGAAGATTTAAGTATTATGTTTAAATAACATGATATCGCCATCTTGCACAATGTATTCTTTTCCTTCATCGCGGGCTTTTCCTGCTTCTTTTGCACCGCTTTCTCCACCCAGAGCAATATAGTCATTGTAGCTGATGGTTTGTGCACGAATGAAGCCGCGCTCAAAATCTGAGTGAATAACGCCAGCTGCTTGGGGAGCTTTGGTACCACGCGCAATTGTCCATGCTCGCGTTTCCTTAGGCCCACAGGTGAAGTAAGTAATGAGATCAAGTAAATGATAACCAGCGCGAATAAGGCGATTTAAACTTGGTTCAAAGAGTCCTAGAGCATTGAGATATTCTGAGGCTTCAGCATCACTCAGTTGCGTGATTTCCGCTTCGATAGAAGCCGAAATGATAATACTTTGCGCATTTTGCTCTGTTGCCATTTTTTCAACTGTTTGGGTAAAACTATTGCCATGAGCGGCGTCATTTTCGCTTACGTTGCAAACATAAAGTACAGGTTTGGAGGTTAAAAGATTTAAACTTTTAAGAATGTTCTTTTCATCAGAAGAGATATCTTTGAGTAATAAGCGGACAGGGTTTCCCTGTTGCAGTATGTTTAATGCTTTTTCCATAATGGGTAGAATTGTAAGGGCTTCTTTATCTTTTCCAGTTGCTCGTTTACGGATTTGTACGATTCTTCTCTCAAGACTTTCAAGATCTGCAAGCATAAGTTCGGTTTCAACCGTTGTTGCATCACTAACAGGATCAATACGTCCTTCTACGTGGGTAATATCTTCGTTTTGAAAACAGCGTAAAACGTGGACAATGGCATCGACTTCACGAATATTGGCTAAAAATTTATTCCCTAAACCTTCGCCTTTTGAGGCTCCTCGTACCAACCCCGCAATATCCACGAAGTTAATGCGTGTAGGAATCGTTTCTTTTGAACCAGCAATTGATGCAATTTTTTCCATTCGTAAATCTGGAACAGCAACTTCACCGGTATTGGGTTCAATAGTACAAAAAGGATAATTGGCAGCCTGTGCAGTGGCTGTTTTTGTTAATGCATTAAAAAGAGTTGATTTCCCGACATTAGGTAATCCGACAATACCGCATTTAAAGCCCATGAGAGTCTTTCTTTTCTACTGATTTTATGGTTAAGATAAAGCTTCCTTTTTATAGCATATTTTCAGAAGAGTTATAGTCCTTGTCTTGCGATAAGTGAGAAAAAAGTCTAAAGTAGTAGGTATCTACTTTTTTACCTTAGTTCTTCTTATCTTAATGCTCTCCTTAGTTACAAGGATAAGAAAACTTCGAATTAATGTTAATAGTGTGCTAAGTTTTTCATGGTATGCAAATCTGCATAAATAATTAATCGGAGAAAATAGAAGAGTGTTATCTCGTTGTGCCTTTTTAATTGCAGCACTTTTGGCTTTGGCTGGATGTGCTACACGTCAGTCAGATATGTCATCGGTACCTTTTCAACAAGTTCGATACATTCCACCAGAAATACAGGCTTTGTATGGTCCTGTAACGAATGAGGCCTATTCGTTACCTGCTGTTGATCTTGCGACAATTGATCCAAAATATTGGCGACAAGAGGTGATTTATTATACATCTTATGCGCCTGGAACATTGGTTATAGATACGCAAGAGTGTTTTCTTTACCTTATTGGTGAAAATGGAAAAGCTTTGCGTTATGGGATTGGTGTCGGTAAAGAAGGCCTAGCATTTGAAGGTGAGGGGGTTATACAGCGCAAGCGTCGGTGGCCAAATTGGGCTCCTACTGCAGCTATGATGGCTCGAGAACCAGAACGTTATGGTCATCTTGGGAAAGGAATGCCACCAGGGCCCGATAATCCATTAGGTGCGCGGGCACTTTATTTGTTCAAAAATGGGAAAGATACACTTTTCCGTATTCATGGCTCACACGAATCGTGGTCAATTGGGCGTGCTATTTCAAGTGGGTGTATCCGTTTGCTTAATCAAGATATTATCGATCTTTATGATCGTGTTCCCGTTGGTTCGCGTGTTGTGGTATTGCAAAACAATAGGAGTATTCCTACAGTTTATAGTCAACAATCAAATGGTTACGATCCGCTACAATCGACCATTCAGCCAAATGATTTTTTTTAATTTAGGGGAGAAGATTGGAGAGAGCCGTTTGGGTATTTTGGTTTGCTGTTCAATCTTCTCTTCCTCCAAAAAAAGAGTATAGACCTCTTCTCTGTTTCAAAAGATATGTACAAATATCATTGTTCTATTTGCTAGCTTTCATATTTTCCCAACAGGTTTTGTCTTTGAGGAAATTTATAAGAGGCATTTTTCTTTCTTTTTTCAAAAGTTTTTATCCATATGTCCTCCAACTTGTGAGGTGTAAGCCAATGGTTTTTATGGTTTCATTATTAATAGATTTAAAATAAATCTTGTGATATTTGGCATTTCTATTCAAGAATATAAAACAATTAATTCTTATAAATCAATAAGTTATATGTATAGATTTTATAGAGAAAAGTTGTTTTTTTATTGATGAGAGAAATAAGCTGTTAGGGTCAGTTCTTATTTTTTATTGTTTGTGAAACTTCATTCATAAAGAGGGATTTGTCATCTTTTATAAGGAGAGCGATATTTTTTGCGATTGCCTCTAAGAGAGGGGGAAGCCATTCTTGATCAGATTTGGTAAAATTTCCTAGGACATGCTGATGAACAAGTTCTTTGCTTCCAGGATGACCAATTCCTATGCGTATACGGCAATAATTAGTACCACAATGGGTATCAATAGATTTAATACCATTATGTCCATTATTTCCTCCACCAATTTTTACACGGACTCTTCCCGGAGGCAGGTCTAACTCATCATAAATGATGATCAAATTCTTCAAATCTAATTTATAAAATCGCAAAGCTTCACCGATAGCTTGACCCGAGCAATTCATAAAAGTTTGCGGTTTTATAAGAAAAATTTTCTCATTATCTATGAAACCATTGGAGATTTCTGCTTGAAACTTTTTCGACCATGGAGAAAAAGAGAAGGACTGATAAATGGCATCAACAGCCATAAAACCGATATTATGGCGGTTATTTTGATATTGTAAACCAGGATTGCCAAGACCAGCAATAAGCCACATGTGTATTTTCAGTCAAAGTATGAGTAAGGGTAATGTCTCATAAATTAAGGCGGAAAAAATTTCCGCCTTTTGAGTTTTATGAAGTTTCCGTGTCTTCTTCATCATTTTCTTGTTCAGAGGTTTCATCGCTGACATCCATGCCAGCAGGAGCTGCAATGGTTGCAATGGTAAAGTCTCGATCTTGGATGATGGGAGTCACATCTTTTGGCAGTTGCACTGCTGAAATGTGAATAGAATCACCAATAGAGTAGCTGGAGAGATCAATTTCAATAGCTTCAGGAATAGCACTTGCTGGAGCTGTACATTCAATTTCGTGCCGAACAATATTGAGGACACCACCCTTTTTAAGTCCAGGGGCCGTATCTTCATTGAGGAAGTGGACAGGAATATTCACTTCTACAACGGATTTTGCTGAAATGCGTAAGAAATCTACATGGAGGGGAAAGTCACGCACGGGATCTAATTGATAATCTTTTGGCAAAACCATAATTTTTTGCTTGTCAAGAATAATCGTTGCAATGGTGGTACGAAAGCCACCAGCGTGAATTTTATAGAAAATTTCTTTATAGGGAACTGTTATTGCCAAAGGAGGTTGTTTTTCACCATAAATGACAGCAGGAATAAGACCGTTGCGGCGAAGTTCACGGGAGGACCCCTTACCAACCCGCTCGCGTTTTTCGGCCTTAAGAGTGTAGCTTTTGCTCATAATTTAAGTCCTTTTTACATGATTGGAGATCCTTCAAAAACAATAACAGTTTTTGCATGGATATGAAGATATGCGCTGATAAGCAGCGATTGCTCCATTCTGCGTTGCCTCCAAGGGTGTCTACGCAGAAGTCTGTTCTATAATTCAAACTATTCATAGATGCAAGAGTTGTGGGAAAAATCGATGATTTCTATCGTTAAAAAAGAGGAAATGTTACACATTATGGTACAGGATGGAGAATCAACCAATATGCGCTGATATGTTCAAAATCAAACACTGGAGATGTTATGAAGGTTGAGATTGCCTTGGGTGAGATATCAGAGAGTCGTGCTTTGCATAAATCGATGCCAGCACTTCTTGATTTGGAAGAGTTATTGGCAACACGTCTTCTTGTTCAAGGTAATTCTGGTTCAGGTAAATCACATCTTTTACGCCGTCTTCTAGAACAAAGTGCTCAGTGGGTACAGCATTGTGTGATTGATCCAGAAGGTGATTTTGTAACTTTGGCAGACAAATTTGGTCATGTTATTGTAGAGGCTCAACGGAGCGAACTAGAATTGACGCGTATTGCGCATCGCATTCGACAACATCGGGTTTCTGTAGTATTTAATCTTGAAGGTTTGGATACTGAACAACAGATGCGTGCTGTGGGTGCTTTCCTTGGGGCACTGTTTGATGTGGAACGTGATTATTGGTATCCTATGCTTGTCGTTGTTGATGAAGCACAATTGTTTGCTCCAACTGCTGCAGGAGAAGTTTCTGATGAAGCACGTAAAATTTCACTGAGTGCTATGACTAATCTTATGTGTCGGGGGCGCAAACGTGGTCTTGCTGGTGTTATTGCGACACAACGTTTGGCTAAGCTGGCCAAAAATGTTGCTGCTGAAGCTTCAAACTTTTTAATAGGGCGGACTTTTTTAGATATTGATATGGTGCGCGCTGCTGATCTTTTGGGAATGGAGCGTCGTCAAGCAGAAATGTTTAGAGATCTTGAGCGGGGAAATTTTATCGCTTTAGGTCCCGCTTTATCACGACGTCCCTTACCAATCATTATCGGTTCTGTTGAAACTTTGGCACGCTCTTCTAGTCCTAAATTAATGCCACTTCCAACAGAGCGGGATGATGTGCAAGAGCTCGTTTTTACTGCTTCACCAGAGGAAATTTTAACGCCATTTAAACAAACACGAGAGCCGATGAGGGAAAAATCAATGCACGAGATGTTAGAGGAGGTAGTACATAAAAAACAAGAGCTGTTGGAAGAAAACTTGAGTTTATTTCCTGAACTTTCTGATGTTGAGCGTGACGGCCAAGCAGAACATATTATTCGGGAAATTCTTGAGGATTCTGAGGCTTTTTATCGTTCAACAGCGGTGCTTTATCAAGATTTTTCAGTTCGTTGCCGTATCCATGGTATGTCAAAGGTTCCTTTTAATCTTTCACAATTTCGGCGTAAATTGGCTATTGCTCAGGCTTTTGTTGATGAACAAACGGCTGTCAGTGAACATTGGAAACATATTTTGCAGATATCAGAAAGTTTGGAAGAAGATGTTCAAGGAGTCTTCTTGAACGTGGCTCAAGCCGCATTGGGCGGAAAGCCTTGTCCATCCGATGCATTTTTAGCACGTCTTTATGGGACTCATTCTTTAAGCCGCGTCCGTCGGCTTTTAACCTACTTTGAAGAACGCGGTCTCATTGTTATTCATACGCATTTTAGTGGCCAACGCATTGTTGCATTTCCTGATCTTGGTGTTGAAACAGCACCAGGAGATCCCAAGGAACCACTTTAACCAAATAAGCTTGAAACGGATTGTTCTGCTGCTGTCCTTGCTATTGCTTCTCCCATAAGGTCGGCAATGGGCAAAACACGAATATTATGGGTTTTCTCAATAGCTTGTGTTGGCATGATTGAATCTGTAATAACCAATTCTTTCATCTCTGAATTGGCAATTCGCTCGATTGCATTACCAGAAAGAACACCGTGCGTGATATAAGCTGTGACACTATTGGCACCATGTTTAAGCAGAGCACTTGCTGCATTGCATAAAGTTCCACCTGAATCAACAATATCATCAAGCAAAAGGCAATCTTTTCCCGATACATCTCCAATGATATTCATAACTTCTGATTCACCGGGGCTTTCGCGACGTTTATCCACAATAGCGAGCAAACTGTTCAAGCGCTTGGCGAGTGCGCGCGCGCGCACCACACCACCCACATCAGGTGAAACAACGATAACATTTTCAAGAGAATAATGCACTTTGACATCGCGAGAAATGACAGGAACAGCATAGAGATTATCTGTAGGGATATCAAAAAAACCTTGAATTTGTCCTGCATGAAGGTCCAATGTTAAAACACGATGGGCCCCTGCTTCAGTAATGAGGTTGGCAACAAGTTTTGCAGAAATAGGAGTTCGTGGTCCTGGTTTTCTATCTTGGCGTGCATAGCCAAAATAGGGGATAACAGCTGTAATACGACGCGCAGAAGAACGACGAAGGGCATCAATCATGATGAGTAATTCCATCAAATGATCATTTGCGGGATAGGATGTAGATTGCAAAACAAAAACATCTTGTCCACGTACATTTTCATGCAGTTCTACGAAAATTTCTTGATCAGCAAAGCGCTTTACAGTTGCTTTGCCTAAGGGGATGTTCAAATAATTTGCAACATCTTCAGCTAGGCGTGGATTAGAATTTCCGCAGAAAAGTTTCATAGTAGAACCTCTGAATCATCATGGTAGGAATGCGACACGGTTTTTAATTTCTTTTTATTAAATTGCAAGAAAACAATTACAAAACCATTACAATTTTATTGATTATTATTAAAGAGCTATGCAGTATGTTTTCTCTTTTTCCAAAAGTTTGTTACTTTTAGAGCAAAGTTTTTTCTCCATGCGGCAAAGAAAAACATATTGATTAAGCTTTTTGGTTATTACTTTATAAAAATACTTTCAATATGGGGAATGTTTCATATTTAAGATGAATGAAAGGGAGTAATAAAAAGAAGTATTATCTTGCCTTCAATCATTATAACCAAACATTGAAAATGATCATAGCGAAGGCTATCATATTTTATGGGCTGGTAGATAATTTCGTGAAAAAAGCAAAGTATAATGGGATTTATTTTTATATTTGGGTAAAAAGTTTAGTTTTGCAGTTTTGGTATTGTTCTCAAGCATAAAAGGGGCTCATCTTTTATTTTTCAGCATAATAGCAGAAATTTGCCGTCCGTAATCGGGTTCGTTGCGGTGTATTGCACGGCGATAGGAGAAAAAACGCTGTTCATCTTGATAGGTACAAAGCTCTACACAAGAAGCATTAACACCTGCTTCTTTGAGTTGATTTATAATAAATGCCCATAGATTAAAATAAAAGCGATTTATTTTGTCTGTTTTTAAAAAATATTTTTGGTATTTGCTGTGGTAATCAATAAACTGGTCGTAAAATTCGTTTGTTACTTCATAGTGATAAGGGCCAATACAAGGTCCAAGGACTGCTGTTATTGATTGTCTTTTGGCTCCTTGTTTTTCCATAACAGCAATTGTTTTCTCGATAATTCCATTTAAGCTTCCACGCCAGCCAGCATGAGTTGCAGCGATGACTCCAGCTTGTGGATCAGCAAACAGAATGGGTCCGCAATCTGCTGTAAGAACTCCAATAACGAGTTCTGGGGTAGTCGTAACCAGAGCATCAGCTTGAGGAGGTGCACCGATAGTTGCTTGATGAGCTACGACAACGTTACAGGAGTGTATTTGATTAACTGTGACTAAATTTTGCGCTTCAATAGAAAAATAATTGGCGATCAAAAGACGATTCTGTACGATATGTTCAGGTTGATCATTTGAACCTTTCCCAACATTAAGACTATGATAAAGATTTTTTGAAAAACCACCTTGACGTGTAAAAAATCCATGTTTTATTCCATGGGTGTGTAAAGTAGAAAGATTTTTTGCAAGAATGGGATGAGGGATAGATTTCATAAAAGTTCCTTATGGAGATTATTTAAAGTGAGGATGGAGATGTTCATATTTGTCAATGAATATTTCAGATAATGATGTGTTTATTGACAAAAGCGCCGATCATTAAAATTGGGGAGGTATGGAGATATTTTTATCACTGAAATGTAAAACTTTAAATAATTTTCCCATCTGATCTGGACCAGCGAGCCGTTCAATGTCTTGGCGGATTTTGTCTTGCAAAGGAGCACTTTTGCCAACTCCAAGCTGTTTTGCGCGCTCCAGTAGCCCCATTTTAAAAAGAAACTCTCCTTGCTCTAAGATTTCAGCAAAACAGCTCTGTTCAAGAGCTATGTTTTTTAAAAAAGAAAAATCAACATGGGATGTTAAATCATGTTCACCAGGGGCATCAAAAACATCACGAAATCTATGTTTTGAGAGTGCTTGCAAGGTATCGCCAAAGGCAAGCTCACAAGCACCATAGTCGATAAGTAAAGCAGAACCTGTCACTTGCACTAAATGGTGGCTGATTTGTTGCATGAATTGATGCCGTAAGGGGGCATGTTCAAAAATTGTTCCGTCAGGCACTTTAGAACAATAGGTTTGTAGACAAGAAGAGGGAAGTTTATGCGGGGCAGCAATAAAGATAAAATCTCCATTTTGATTGACTGTAATGCGGCGCTCTTTCCATTTTCCATTGACTTTAATATATTGGTTGATAGGGAGTGTATCGAGAAATTCATTAGCAATGAGGAAGAGAGGTTTTGAAGGAATTTGATTAAAATTTTCAATGCTATGGATTTGTTTTTGATAAGAGCAAAGGCGCTTTTTTTGTTCTTTTGCGAGTTTTTGGCTTATTTCGATCAGAAAAATTTCAGCAGCATTAAATGCCGTTTGAGAGAGCTTTTGGATGGTTCGCAAAATGTCATCCATCAAAGTTCCTCGTCCTGGACCTATTTCAGCGAGAATAAAAGGGTGAGGACACCCTTGAGCTTTCCAGCTCGCAAGAGTCCAAATGCCAATCATTTCTCCAAATAATTGGCTTATTTCAGGTGCTGTAATGAAATCACCAGCACGTCCGAAAGGTGTTTGTGTTTGATAATAACCAAATTGAGGATCTGTAAGTGCCAACGTCATATATTGGCTAACAGTGATTGGTCCATTAAGGACAATAATTTCTTTAATTTTTTCTTTGAGATTGGCCATTTTCTGTCGGTTTATATTTAAAGGCGTGGAGAAGAAGATAAAACCCTACAAGAAGCATGGGAAGAGATAAAGCCATGCCATAGGTAAAACCAGTAGAATGGAAAAGAGTCGAAAACCATTCTGGATCTTCTTGAGGCGCACGGTAAACTTCAGAAATGCTGCGTGTTACTGCGTAGCCTATAATAAATGTTCCTGATACAGTACCGGGACGTTTTAATGCTTTGAACCCAAAAATAAGAAGACACAGGATGATGAAGAGAAGAAATCCTTCCATAAATGCTTCGTAAAGCTGGCTTGGATGGCGCGGTAAATAGTAAGGATCGAGAGGAAAACAAACAGCCCAAGGACGTGTAGTAATATTGCCCCATAATTCTTGGTTGATGAAGTTGCAGATTCGTACAACGCCGATACCAATAGGAGCACCTGCCGCAATGATATCAAACATGGCTCGTATGTTAATATGATTTTTACGGGCAAACCAGATCATAGCAATGATAATACCAATAAGTCCGCCATGAAAGGACATTCCCCCATCCCATACGGCAATAATAGCACTTGGATGGTTAAAATAGTAAATGGGATCCCATACAAGAACTTGTCCTAAACGCCCTCCGACAACAACACTTATGGCAGACCAGACAACAAAATCTCCGATCTTTTCTTTATCCATAGGAGGATAGTTTCTATACCATAGAGATGTTTTTTTTAATAATTTTTGCGCATACCACCAAGCAAAAAGAATACCCAGTACGTAACCAAGTCCATACCAATGAAGTGCTATGGGACCTAGATGGATAATGACAGGATCAAGAAAAGACGGAAAAGCAATGGCTGGACAAGACAAATTGTTCATGAGTTAAGCATCTTACATTATACGAGATGAATATGAAGTGACTCTGATGGTCAGAAATGACAGATGAATACACAATGGTCAAGTCAGTAGGGAGGCTAGTCAGAAAGGGGGGGAGATTTCCACTGATTTATCACGGTAAAAAAATATGGTGATAAAAGGAATATTAAAAAATCTGAAACAAAATCATTATGAAAAATCTGCACAGTATGTAAAATATAGAGTAAAAGGAACAAATTACAGTATCTAAATGTTATGAGAATACGCTATAATGCGTGTGTCAATAATTAAAATTTAAGGAAAAAGGTTATGCGTAATGGATCAAATCGTATTCTTGATGAATTAGCAAAATTAGCAACAGATGCTGCTGACGTTGCGCAAGGCATACGACGTGAAGCTGGAACAGCTTTTCGTGTGCAGGCTGAAAAGATAGCAAACAAACTTGATCTTGTTTCTCGCGAAGAGTTTGAGACTTTTAAGGAGATGGTGCTGAAAATCCATACTGATAACGCTGATTTGAAAAGACGCCTTGATGATTTAAAAAAAGATGATTAAAAAAAACGCAGGCACAAAAAAGTAAAATAGTTTAAAAAAAAGAATCTTCAAAAAAATATCCCCAATTTTTCAATATGATGCGTGAAACTAAAAAATGCTTAATCTTGAGTCTGTTAGAGCGGAGCATTTGTTTGTTTTTGATTTTTTTTGGGTAAAAATACATTTTTTTGAATCAGGGGGGCTGGCGCTATCAAATTGTATCAATACACTGAAAAAACTTGATGATTCGTTTCATGATTATCAGGTTTCCCTAAAGAGCGCGATTGTGTTCTAGGTGTTTGTGTTTTGTTGATGTTTTTAATGTGTATTTGTTTGGTGTAAGAGGTTTGATTGTAGCAAATATTGTTACAATTTAAGCGGTTTATATTCTGTTGACAATGTTTTAAGATGATTGAGGATTGTGATGAGGCTTGCATTTTGCGCCACAGAAAGAAAAGAGCACCCTGTTGACTTTATCGAACAGATTGCCTGTGAATATGATTGGTCGTTTGAGCGAGATGCACAAGATGAAATTAGCGTTTGTGTGGAAGGAAAACGTGCAAACTATCGTCTTGCTTTTTCATGGATGGAAGAGCATGAAGCACTTCATTTAGCTTGTTCGTTTGATCTTTCTATTAAAAATGCTCGAACAGCTGAAATACAGCGCTTATTGCTAGCAATTAATGAAAAGTTGTTGTTGGGACATTTTGATTACTGGCAAAGGAATAATTCAGTTATTTATCGACAAGGTCTTCTTTTGGCTGGTGGGATGCATCCATCTCATATACAGGTTGAAACATTATTGATACATGCACTTAAAGCCTGTGAAAGCCATTATGTTGCATTTCAGATGGTTGCTTTATCGGGAGAAAGTGCTTACAAGGCACTGCAGTACACTTTGTTTGAAACTGTAGGGAATGCCTAAAATATACAGTTTGTTATTTTTACAGACGGTTTGCTGAAATATTGCTCATAGGGGGATATCAAGAATAGCGCGCAATCCCCCGAGTGGGCTCTCGTCTAATTGTATATTGCCACCATGGCTGCGTGCTATGTCTTGAGCAATAGAAAGACCAAGTCCTGTTCCACTTGCATCTTGATTTCGCGCTTTATCAAGTCGAAAGAATGGCTTAAAAACTTCTGTGCGCATATTTTCATGAATTCCAGGTCCATTATCATCGATTATCAATATAAAAGATTCTTGTTGAGAGTTAGCTGTTAGTTTAACGGTTGTGCCGTAACAAAATGCATTTGATACAAGATTGCTGACCAAGCGTGTGAAAGCACGTGGACGTACTTGTATTTCTGTAGGACCTTCAATAGTGTAAGAAAATTGACGTTTGTGAAGATGAGCATCGGTGGAGAATTTTTGCATAAGAGCATTTAAATCAAAAGTCTTGACACTTTCACTTCCTTCTCCACGGGCAAAGGCAAGATAATCTTCTAACATATTTTGCATATCACTTACATCTTGCTCAAGCGGTTTAATATCAAAGCCAGTATTTGCTAATGCTAACTGAAGTTTAAAACGTGTAAGAATGGTTCTTAAATCATGACTTACTCCTGAGAGCATCATGGTGCGTTGTTCTATTTGGCGTTCAATACGTTCTCGCATACGTAAAAAAGCGATGCCTGCACGACGGACTTCATCAGCTCCTAGTGGTTGAAATCCTTTTGGTAAGGGACGACCTCGCCCAAAGCTTTCAGCCGCTTCAGCGAGTTGTTGAATTGGTTTTATTTGGTTGCGTAAGAAATAAATTGCTATCAACAATAAAACAAGAGCTGTTCCTACCATCCAGCTTAAAAAAATAGAGGTATTGGAAGCATAGGCTTGGCTGCGCGGAGCGAAGACACGCAAGATGTTGTGGCCAAGGTGGATACGGATTTCAACAAGATCAGAATCTCCTACGGTATCGATCCAGAAGGGACGGTTAATTTGTCGGGTAATTTCTTCGCTTAAAAAATAATCAAGAATTGCAAAAAATGGCTTAGGTCCCGGTGGGGGTAAGGGGGCAGGAGAGAGAATAGAAATGTTTAATCCCATACGTTGTTGTGCAATACGCTTGATATCTTCATAGTTATCTTGTTGTGGATATGTTTCAATAATATCAATAATGGCTGAAATATCATGCACGACAGCAGTTGAAAGACGCTCGGTTACCATTTGCCAATGACGTTCCATAAAGACGTAAGCAATAACCGTTTGCAGAAGCACCATGGGAGCAATAATAATGATCAAAGAACGAGCATAAAGCCGTTTAGGCATTTTTTTCGTTAGCCATCGAAAAAAAAATCTTAAAGGTTTGAACATTCTTGTGCCTATTCAATTGAGAGTTTATACCCTATTCCTCGCACAGTTTGGAGCCATATAGGAAGTGCTGGATTTTTTTCGATCTTACGGCGAAGGCGGTTGATTTGTACATCAATGGCACGTTCACTTATATTGCTGTCATCGGTCGCGAATTTATGGCGCGGAATTGTATCGCCTGCATTTTCGGCAAAAATGATCATCATTTCTTGTTCTTTATCGGTTAATTTAATAATTTCTCCTCTTTTTTTGAGTTCGCGCCGTGAAATTGAAAATATATAAGGACCAAAAATGATTTGCTCAATTTTAGGTTGGCTAAGGGGAAAACCACGTCGTAAAATGGCGTTGATGCGAAGGAGAAGTTCACGAGGGTCAAACGGCTTAGCCAGATAATCATCTGCCCCTGCTTCTAATCCACGGATACGATTGTCTATTTCTGATAAAGCTGTTAACATGAAGATAGGGACATCTTTTGTTTGACGGAGTGAATGAGTGAGATCAATACCGTTTTCGCCAGGCATCATGACATCAACAATAAGAAGATCAAAATCTAAACTTGCTAACAGTCGTCTTGCTTCATTCGCATTGGCTGAAACTGAAACACGAAATCCATTTTTAATGAGAAACTGAAATAAAAGATTGCGAATACGCGTATCGTCATCAATCACAAGAAGGTGAGGGGCATCGTCACACAAAACTTGAACGTGATTGCTCATTCTTAAAAAAACCTTGATAAAAATTTAGTTTACACAAAGTGCAAGTTTACATAAGTTGTATAAAGCTGTCGAGCAGCACCTTTACCTTAAAGGAGAGAAAGTTTTATTTATAAATTGAAAAAAGTTATTTTTGAAAAGGATATGATGGGTAGTCTTAATATACATATTATTCCAGTTACGACATTCCAACAAAATTGCACTTTGCTTTTTGATAGTGAATGTAAAACGGGGGTTCTCGTTGATCCTGGTGGTGATTGGCCGCGGATTCAAGACGTAATCGAAAAGAATGGTGTTATCGTTGAGGCTATTTGGATAACACATGGTCATTTTGATCATGTAGGAGCAGCAATGCAAGTGAAAGAAGCGCTTAATGTAAAAATTATCGGTTCACATCGCGATGATAAGCCTGTGATGGATGCCGTGAGCGAAAGCGCAAAAAATTATGGCATCACTGATGCTTGCATTTGTATTCCTGATCGATGGTTAGAAGATGGTGAGTGCGTTCATTTTGCTGGACATGTGTTTAAGGTTTTTCATACACCAGGGCATTCTCCTGGTCATGTTATTTATTTCAATGAAAAAGAGCGCTTAGCCCTCTTGGGTGATGTTCTTTTTCGTGGCTCTATTGGACGTACGGACTTCCCCTTCTGTTCCCATGAAAAATTGATGCAATCTCTTAGAGAAAAAGTTTTACCTTTAGGCAACGATGTTCGTTTCATCTGTGGGCATGGTCCCAAAAGTAGCATAGGCTATGAGCGCCAAAATAATCCTTTTCTTCAAGATTTTAATATATGAGCAAACAAAAAAAACGCTTTGAAGCGTTTTTTTGCCATTTAAAACTTTTTAGTAGGACGCAACAGAAGTTAATTTATTGGGGCATAACAAAGGTGTTCGACGCCTTTACGGTCTCGGAAAGTTCCTGTTTTAGGGTTGAAGGAACGGTATTTTTTCTTGCAATAGTTAAGCCAATCAGATTCTAATGATTGTTGTACTGGCTCATATTCCACCGTTTGCGGAGTTTCATAAATTATCTGTTCTTGTGGAACCTGTTGATATACAATTTGATGCTGTGGTGCGGTTTGATAAACAACTTGTGGCTGTTCTGGTTTTTTAAAAATTTTGCCGAGAAGTGCACCTGCTGCAAGAGCAAGAATGCCCATTGCTAAAGCTTCTCCTGAGTTATTTATATTAATACTACTGTGTTTTGTCTTTTTGCGCTCGACATAATGATATGTCTTGTGTTCAACATGATGGTGTTGTTGTGCTCCCCATTTATGGCTAACATAATGACGCTTGTGGGGATTATCAAAAGAGTGATGTTCACTATGAGAAAAATGGGAGCTAAAATTGTGAGACGGTAAACCAGCCTCCCTTCTCATATCATAGTTATGATACCATGCCATATCCGCAAGCGTTGGATCTAATGGCATCAAAACGGTTACAGTAGACATTGCTGATAATACCGCTAACCTGATCACTTTTTTCATAATGATGCTCCTTGTGTCAATTCGTATTTTTCACATCCTACACGTTTCAAACTGAATAGAGACTGAACAATTTTGGACTTTATTGTGACAAAAAAATAAAAATTCATTTAGTTAAAACTATTATCAATACAATAAAATAAAATCATGACAGAATTTTGATTTCAATTAATGTACTCTTCTTAAGCTTAATTAAGCAGCTTGTATTTAGAGCACCAGATTTTTTACTATTGGTTATAAATTATTTATTGATGAGTACTTTTTTATTGCTTGATACAATATGAATTGAACAATAGGTGTATGAATAAAAGTTATCGTTTTTTATTATAGGCTTATGGTGCTAAGATAGAACCTTATTTCACCTTATTTGTGTGATTGAATACAGTCCTGTTTCACTACTCTCTTGTGAGGCTAAATATTGAGTTCGATATCATATTATAACTGTATAAATATAATATATTGCGGGAACTTTTTTTGATATATGGGAAACATTCTTGTTGGGATATGGCTGTTAGTTTGACAGTATTGGCATGACAAAATGCATTTGACACAAGATTGCTGATGAGACGCGTGAAGGCACGTGGGCGTGCTTGTATTTGTGTAGGGCTTTCAATGGTGTAGGAAAATTGACGTTTGTGAAGATGTGCATCGGTAGAGAATTTTTGCATAAGAGCATTTAAATCAAAAGTCTTGACACTTTCACTTCCTTCTCCACGGGCAAAGGCAAGATAATCTTCTAACATATTTTGCATGTCGCTCACATTTTGCTCAAGCGGCTTGATATCAAAGTCAGTATTTGCTAATGTTAGCTGAAGTTTAAAACGGGTGAGAATGGTTCTTAAATCATGGCTTACATCCGCAAGCATCATGGGGCGTTGTTCGATATATTTAGAAGATGGTGAGTGTGTGTATTTTGCTGGACATGAGTTTAGGGTTTTGCATACACTGGGGCATTCCCTTGGTCATGTTATTTATTTCAATGAGAAAGAGCGCTTAGCCTTCTTGGGTGTTGTTCTCTTTCGTGGTTCTATTGGACGTACGGACTTCCCCTTCTGTTCTTATGAAAAATTGATGAAATCCCTTCGAGAAAAAGTTTTACCCTTAGGCGATGATGTTTGTTTTATCTGTGGGCATGATCCCAAAAGTAGTATAGACTATGAGCGCCAAAATAATACTTTTCTTCAAGATTTTAATATATGAGAAAACAAAAAAACGCTTTGAAGCGTTTTTTTGCCATTTAAAACTTTTTTAGTAGGACGCAACAGAAGTTAATTTATTGGGGCATAACAAATGTGTTCCAAACCATTACGGTCTCGAAAGGTCCCTGTTTTAGGGTTAAAGGAACGGTATTTTTTCTTGCAATAGTTAAGCCAATCAGATTCTAATGATTGCTGGAATGGCTCATATGCCACCGTTTGCTGCACTTGATAAACCCTTTGATTTTGCGGAACTTTTTGATAAATTACCTGACTTTGTGGTACTATTTGATAAACCACTTGTGGCTGTTCTGGTTTTTTTAAAATTGTACCAAGAATTGTACCTGTTGCAAGACCAAGAATGCCCACCGCTAAAGCATCTCCTGAGTTGTCTATATGAATATTACTGTGTTTTGTCTTTTTGCGCTCGACGTAATGATATGTTTTGTTTTCAACATGATGATAATGGTGGTGGTGGTGATGATGGTGTTGTTGTTGTTGTTCCGTCTTACTATGTTTGGCTACAGACCTTTCATGTTTGGCTTTAAATCTTCTCTTGTTGTCATCAGAACTCTTGTGGAAATCATCAACAAACTTTTGGAAATCATCAGAAAAAAAACCACGTTTTTTATCAGAACAATGGGAGTGAGAAAAACCGCAAGGCAGAATATCAGCTCTCTTCCTTATTTCCCTTATCGCATCATCTCTTTCTTTACGCATCTTCCTCATCATATCATCTATTTCTCTCGAGATAGAGTCACTACGATTCCATGCCATATCCGCAAGCGTTGCATTTAGCGGCATCAAAATGGTCACAGTTGACATTGCTGATAATACCGCTAACCTGATCACTTTTTTCATAATGATGCTCCTTGTGTTAATTCGTATTTTTCACATCCTACACGTTTCAAACTGAATAGAGCCTGAACAATTTGGGACTTTATTGTGACAAAACAAATAAATAAGCCATTTAGTAAAAGCTATCATAGATACTGACAAAATTTTGATTTCAATTTAATGTATTTAATTGATAAGATTGTATTGGTAGTAGATGATTTTTACTATGTTGTATAAAGTATTTATTTGGGAATAATTTGTTCCTATCAATTAATTTAATGTAATTTAATAACTATTTTATAAATAAAGCCTATAGTTTTATTACTATATAATTATGATTAATATTAAATTATATATTATAGTATAATTGTATAAATATAATATATTTGTAGTAATATTTTGTTTCATGGAAGATATTTTTTTAAATTTGTCTGCATTTATTTATATTTTAGAAGTTTTTACAGTTTTAAAGATTTTTATAATAAGGTTGAACAAGAAAGATTTTTTGAAAAGTCAATAATTTTAGGCATTTTTTGTAAAATATCCTCTCTTATGTTGTCTTAGAAAAATTGGAATATTTTTAATATTTGCTGTTATCTATTTTTAGGGCAATACTGTTTACTCTTCATCGATAGTCAGTTTTTTAGAAGAGCTAAAGATTAGTTTTGGCGGTGTGAAATTTCTTGCTCCTTCATTGATTGCGTTTTTTTCGTTTTATTGTTGCTTGATTAGGAGTGTTTTTACGAGATTTTCCTTTTTGATTTTCCAAAATACCAGTGTCCATGGTTGGTCCCATGTGTGCAAGGTCTGGTTTGGAGAAAAGACTTGGTTGTAACACGGGCTCTTGGGGGGATTGTTCTCTATGATGTGTTAAGGGATTCTCCGCGAGTTCTAGTTCTATCTTTTGTAATTGTTTGATTTCATCGCGAAGGCGTGCTGCTTCTTCAAAATTAAGATCAGCAGCTGCTTCATGCATTAATTTTTCGAGGTGTTTAATATGAGATGCTAAATTGTTGCCAACCATATTTTTTTTCTCGATGACATCAGGGATATTTGTACGAATATGGTTGTTTTCATAACCTGAATTGAGAATATCTCCGATATTTTTTTTGATACTTTTCGGTGTGATATGGTGTTCTTCATTATAGGCTATTTGTTTTTGTCGACGTCTTTGTGTCTCTTGTAAGGCTCGTTTTATGGAACCAGTGATCGTATCTGCATAGAGGATAACACGGCCATCTACGTTACGTGCAGCACGTCCGATTGTTTGTATGAGGGAAGTTTCAGAGCGCAAAAAGCCCTCTTTATCGGCATCTAGAATGGCAACAAAACCACATTCTGGAATATCTAAGCCTTCTCGGAGCAAGTTGATACCGATGAGGACATCAAAGGTGCCAAGCCGAAGATCGCGTAGAATTTCAATGCGTTCTAATGTATCAATGTCGGAATGCATATAGCGTACACGAATACCTTGTTCGTGGAGATATTCAGTTAAGTTTTCGGCCATACGCTTTGTGAGAACTGTCACCAATGTACGGTAGCCCTTTTGAATTGTTTTCCGAATTTCATTCACAACATCATCGACTTGAGTGCGTGCTGGACGAATTTCTGTTTCTGGATCGACAAGCCCTGTTGGGCGAATGATTTGTTCAGCAAAAATACCATGGGATTGTTCTATTTCCCAGCGTCCAGGTGTTGCGGAGACAGCAATTGTTTGTGGGCGCATGGCATCCCATTCTTCAAAGCGCAAAGGACGGTTGTCCATACAGGAAGGGAGGCGAAAACCATATTCTGCTAAAGTTGCTTTTCTGCGAAAATCACCTCGGTACATACCACCAATTTGGGGAATGGTTACATGGCTTTCATCGATAAAAACAAGAGAATTGAGTGGAATATATTCGAATAAAGTTGGGGGTGGTTCACCGGGATTTCGTCCTGTTAAATAACGTGAATAATTTTCAATTCCCGGACATGAACCGGTGGTTTCCAACATTTCCAAATCAAAAACTGTACGTTGTTCTAAACGTTGTGCTTCTAAAAGACGCCCAGCTTCGTTCAACTCATCGAGGCGTTGAACGAGTTCCATTTTGATAGATTTCATCGCTTGGTTAAGTGTTGGGCGTGGTATTACGTAGTGTGAGTTGGCATAAATTTTAATTGATTGAAGATCGCCTGTTTTTTGTCCGGTGAGAGGATCAAATTCCGTAATTGTTTCCACTTCATCGCCAAAGAGCGAAATACGCCAAGCACGATCTTCGAGGTGGGCAGGGAAAATTTCGATTGTATCTCCTCGTACACGAAAGGAACCACGAACGAAGTTGATATCTTGTCGATAATACTGTTGAGAGACTAAATCAGCCAAGAGTTTTCGTTGATTGAGTTTGTCCCCTTTTTCTATTTCGAAGGTCATGGCCGTATAGGTTTCTACGGAACCAATTCCGTAGATGCAGGAGACAGATGCGACGATAATAACATCATCACGCTCTAAGACGGCGCGTGTTGCAGCATGACGCATCCGGTCGATTTGTTCATTAATAGAGGACTCTTTTTCAATATAAGTGTCAGAGCGTGCAACATAGGCTTCTGGTTGATAATAGTCATAATAAGAAACAAAATATTCGACAGCATTGTGAGGAAAAAAGCTTTTAAATTCTCCATAAAGCTGTGCCGCTAAAGTTTTATTTGGAGCTAAAATCAGAGCTGGACGCTGTGTTTTTTCAATGATATTGGCCATTGTATAGGTTTTTCCTGAGCCGGTAACACCCAAAAGCACTTGTGTACGTTCATCTTTTTGAATTCCCTCAACCAGAGTTTTAATGGCTTGAGGTTGATCTCCCGCTGGTTTAAAAGATGTTTCGAGTTGAAATGGAATACCACCTTCAGATTTTTCAGGACGAATAGGGCGGTGAGGTGTCCATAATGCACCATTCTTAAAAAGAGGATTACCTGAAGCAATGAGAGCAGAAAGAGCTTCTACTGTTGCAGTAACACCATTTTTCATTGTTGTATCCTTTGATAGAAGCGTGCTGGTGATTTTAAAGAAAATACTAATTTTTACAATTTCATTACAACAACAGCAAAACATTATTGAACAGATTTGTTTTGGTTTATTGGAGCTTTCATTAGGATCTTGATCAAGTTTTTTCTATGAGACAAATTCTTCGAAGTATTTCTTTGGAGGGAGCATATTTGTGGTTGTTCATAGACACTATTGCATTTTTTCCATGATGATATTCAAGAGGGCATAAGTTATTATGGCTGTTATGGAGAATAATCGGTACGTTTGGGCACTAAAGGCATTGTGTATGTGTGATAAAGATCATTTCCATCTTTAAATGAAAGATAACGAGATGACACCCAACCCATTTGAGCGTTATATCGGATATGGCACCAGTTTCCTTCACAGTTTTTGACAAAGATCAATTCCCCCGCAGAGATTAAGCCACAAAGCGCATACTGAGTGCTGGGGCCTGCTCTAAAATTAAGATTTCTCGTAACAAAGGCCTCTGCTGCCTCGGATATCGTTGTAGTTAAAAAGAAAGGAACAAACATAAAAAAAATTATGATTTTTTTCATTTTACTGCAAAGAACTTCTTTAGTAATTTTCTATCCTTCTCTCTTCGTATCACATATGATTTCTTTTGCCAGACTATGATAAAACAGAAAAAAATACAATTCTTTCTTCTTTAGGAGACTCAGCAGTAGAGTGAATTTTAATATTTTAAACACCAAAATGAGATGTTTTAAACACTATTGGTGCATGTTTTGTTCCCTTTATTTATTTTTATATGGAAAACAGAGAGACTGTACTATATAATGAAAAAGATCGTAGTTTTCGGATTCCAAAAGTAATTTTGGAAGCCGTTTTTTGTATTTTTATTAAACTTTCCGTGTAATAGAAAGGGACGGATTATGGAAAAAGTTCCGATGACTACAGCTGGTTTTGAAAGTCTTAAAGAAGAGTTGCGTTGGCGTCAACAACAGGAGCGTCCGCGGATTATTGAAGCAATTTCTGAGGCGCGAGCACATGGTGATTTGTCAGAAAACGCCGAGTATCATGCAGCTAAAGAAGCGCAAAGTCTTAATGAGGGGCGTATAAATGAGCTTGAAGATTATATCGCACGAGCAGAAGTGATAGATGTCTCGCGTCTTTCAGGTGACAAAATAAAATTTGGCGCAACCATTAAACTCTTGGATGAGGATACTGAAGAAAAAAAAGTGTATCAGATTGTAGGGGATCAAGAAGCTGATGTAAAAATTGGTAAAATCTCTATTTCTTCGCCTATCGCACGTGCACTTATTGGCAAGCAAGAAGGTGATGTGATTGAGGTGAATGCACCAGGTGGTGCGCATAATTATGAGATCATTAAGGTTCAGTACATCTAAATAACATATGGATTATTATGCGTATCTCTTTGGAAGAAACTGAGGTTATTGCGCCTCATTTAAAAAAGCGTTTGTCGGGAGTGACATCTACGATTATTCAGCTTATTCCACTACAGCGCGAACAGGGGGTGCGTATATCTACTTTGGGATTTGGATTACCACAAAACTTGCCTGCTCTTACCTTTAGGGACCTTTTCGGACTTTGGAAAAGTCCGAAAGGGAAATCATTTCGTATTTGGCATGCACGACGCAATATTGAGATGCTTTGTGGGATCTTTTTACGCGATATCTTGCGAATGAAGCTGAGGCTTATATTCACATCGGCTTCACAACGCCATCATAAGCCTTTTACCAAATGGTTGATTCGCCGTATGGATAGAGTTATTGCTACCAGTACGCATACGGGCGCTTATCTAGAAGTGCCTCACAAGGTTATTATGCATGGGGTGGATGTAAGGCGTTTTACGCCACCACAGACTCTTAATGATTACTTTTCTTCAACAGGATTTCCAGGAAAATATGCGGTAGGATGTTTTGGACGTGTGCGTAGCTCAAAGGGAACAGATTTATTTGTTGATGCTATGATAGCATTATTGCCCCACTATCCTGAGTGGACAGCACTTATTGCTGGTCGTACGACAGAACAACATTATCATTTTGAAAAAGAATTACGCCAAAAGATTGCTAAGGCTGATCTGAATGATCGCATTATTTTTCTTGGTGAGATTCTGGATACACCTTTATGGTATCGTCGTTTATCACTTTATGTGGCACCTTCTCGTACAGAAGGTTTCGGTTTAACACCATTAGAGGCAATGGCATCACAGGTTGCGGTTGTAACGAGTGATGCGGGAGCTTATAAAGAGTTGGTAGTAGCAGAAACAGGAACGGTTGTAAAAGCAGGAGATGGTTCGGCTTTAACGGCAGCGATTGAACTTTATTTTGCTGATGTAGAAAAAACATTAGCAGCCGGAAAGAAAGCTTTAACCCATGTTCGTACTCACTTTCCTTTGGAAAAGGAGGCAATTGAGATTGGAAGTATTTACAAAGAACTGTTTGCGGAAAAAATACTTTAAAATATATTATATCAAAAATCTTCTTGAGGAATGATAAAAAGTGTTTCCTTTAAAGGTTTTTTATGATCATCAAGAAAACATCTCAATTATATAAGTGTTATTTCAAAAAATTTATCATGTCTTTCATATAACGCTATAAGAAGTTCTCAAAGTTTGGGATCAAAGATTAAAAAATCTATAGGTTTGAGAGCGATATATGGCTTATGACAAAGCATACGAGGAGAGAGAAGAATTATTTTAATTCCAGCAATATTTTAGAATGAGAAAATAATACTTTAACTTTTAAAGTCTAGAGATTTATGCACTATCTTAACGCTGTCATGCTAATATTATTACGTTTTGTAAGACTTAAATATAGAGCAAAAAAATTCTTATCTTAAATGAGAGAAAATTTTTGAGGTTTTCTCTAGTATTTTCATGGATAAAATAGTTGTACATATTTTCGGGTAGTAGAAATTCATAAACAAAATGTGCTTTGATTAATATATTGATATCATATAAATAATTTATCTTTGCAATTTGAATAAGAACTTTCAATATCGTATGATTCTTCCATGTCAAATCTGTTTATAGTAAATCAATAAAAACTATACATTTGCACGTCACAATTGGAAGAGAGCATGTGGCGGATAAAAACTATTTAAGAAAGGTGTAAAGAGATTTCTTATAAATTGTCTGAAATGCAGTCTGTTGCACATTAACAGCAGAAAAATAATATGATGGTGCTAATTGTATCTTATGTTGTGGTTTCGGTATGCACTTTATTATTTAAGTAAAAATGATGGGACCAATTAGATCTTATACCTTTCATAAGAATTGTTGTGAAATGAATAAGATGAGTATTGTGAGATGTTTTTTAACAAGCTCGTAAATTTGTAATAGAATGCATTCTATTTTCCATAAAGATGTTGTTCTATTAAAGAGAAAAAACACTTTTATCAGCAAATATTCATATTTTTGCATGAGGGATTATTCGTAAAAGAATGTTCTATGCGTCCACTTTATTTGATAAAGAAGATCAATAAAGTGAAGTTTTATATGTTATGGCTTTGAGAGTATTGGTATTTGATTGTTTTTGTTGAATTATTTTTATATCATTGATATGATGTTTTGTATGAAATTTTAGGAAATCTTCAGTAGATTGGGTGAGGGGTGAATATTATGACGCATACTGTTCTCGCCTTTTTATCTTGTAAATTTTTTATCATGGTAGCATAAAATACTCTATGCATTAGAATTGTTCACGCCAGAAAGCGGGAATAAAAAGGACGAATATTGTTATGATTTCAAGGCGTCCAGCTAACATTAGAAAACTTAAAATCCATAAAGCATTATCATTGATTGTAGAGAAATTACCTGCAGGGCCAATGATATCTCCAAAGCCTGGACCAACATTTGAAAGTGCGGTTAAGACACCTGTAAAGGAAGAGGTAAAGTCAAGACCGGTTGTAAGCAAAAGTGCAGTGCCGATAACAAGGCAGAACATATAAAGACATACAAAAAATAAAACGGCTTGAGCAACATCGTTTGATATATTTGAGTGATCATAGCGAGCTTTTACGACAACATTAGGAGAAAGAAGTTTTTGTATATTTGTTTGTGTAATACGCCAAAGAATAATAAGGCGATTGATTTTCATACCACCAGAAGTAGAACCAGCACACCCACCTGTAAAAGAAACAATAAAGAAAATTCCAAGCGCAAAGGGGCCCCAAAGTTGATAATCTTCAGCACTGTAACCTGTGGTACTAATAATGGATGAAAGGTGAAAAATGGCATCAAGAAAAACCAAATGGAAAGCGCGATGATCATGAAACCGTAGCCACACTGCTAAAGCAAAGCTGAAAAGGAGAACGATATGGAGAAAAACAATTACTTGTGGATCAAGGAAGCGTTTGGAGTGTCCAGGAAGAACTAATTTAACATAAAGGACGAAGGGTAAAGCAGAAAGCAACATGAAGATTGTTGAGATAATTAAGATAGCTGGTGTATTAGAAAAATAGCCAAAAGAAGCATCGTGAGTCGAAAAACCAGCAGTTGCTACTGTACTCATTGCATGGTTAATGGCATCAAATAAATTCATGCCTGCAGCAAAATAAGAAAGCATACAAGCCAATGTGAGACCAACATAAGCTATGATAATTCCATTAGCAATTTGGTTGATGCGAGGCAATATTTTTTCAGATTTATCAGATGATTCCATATGAAAAAGTCGTACTCCCCCCACACGCAGTGAAGGCAAAATCAAGAGGGCTAAACCGATAAAACCGATGCCTCCAATCCAGCATATGATAGAACGCCATAACAAAATACTTCGCGACAAATTATCAAGACCCGAAAGGACTGTAGAGCCTGTTGTTGTAATTCCAGAGACAGATTCAAAGATGGCACCTGCTAGAGAAATGGGTAGAGGGGAAAGATAAAGAGGTAAGGCACCCACGATGCTTCCTGTGAGCCAAAGACAAACAGTGAGCATAAAACCAAGGCGTGCTGAAAAACGACAAGTAGCCCCCTTAGTTGCTAAAAGAATCAGCGTTGCTAACATGGTGGTTATGGCACAAGAATAGAGAAAGCTTATCCAATTACGATTGTTGTCGTGCAAATCCACAAAAATTGGCAAAAGCATTGCTCCTCCCATGATTAAGGCAAAACGTGCACAGACATTGATAATAAATTGAAAAATGATCGTTCCCTATCTTTGTATCTCTTTTTATTATGGTTTTGTGCTCATAAGAAGTTACATTTTTCTCTTTATAGGATAAGGATTAATTCTTAACATTAGCGCGCCTTGATGAATTGGTAATCAGACCTTTTCATAAAACTTGAAAAGAAGTATACATAACATAATTAGGGCTCTTGAAAAATATTTTTTTAAAAGGCTGCATTCCGTTATCATTTATAGAATAATTAATTTATAATAAAGTGAAGGGGATTTAATGGTACAATCTCATATTCGTCTGCTGATTATTGGCTCAGGTCCGGCTGGTTATACAGCGGCGATCTATGCAGCAAGAGCAATGCTTAAGCCGGTTTTGGTGACGGGCTTGCAGCAGGGTGGGCAATTAACAATTACAACTGATGTTGAGAATTATCCAGGTTTTGCAGATCCCATTCAAGGACCATGGTTGATGGAGCAAATGGCAAAACAAGCTGAGAATATGGGGACAAAAATTGTCTATGATACAATTATAAAGGCTGATTTGTTGAAGTATCCTTTTGTTTTATATGGGGATTCAGGAACACAATATTCTTGTGATGCACTGATTATTGCAACAGGAGCTCAAGCGCGCTGGCTTGGTTTAGAAAGTGAACAGACCTTTATGGGCGGAGGTGTTTCCGCTTGTGCGACATGTGATGGCTTTTTTTATCGTGATAAGGACGTTATTGTCGTGGGAGGAGGAAATACGGCTGTTGAAGAAGCACTTTATTTATCGCATTTGGCTAAAAGTGTAAGCGTGGTTCACAGGCGGGGGCAGTTTCGGGCAGAAAAAATTTTGCAAGATAGGTTGCTAGCTTGTAATAATGTACGTGTTCTTTGGGATCATGTGGTCGAAGAAATTTTGGGGCTACCCGCTCAAGATTCAATGGGCGCTGTTGTAACAGGGGCACGTCTGAAAAATGTTAAGACAGGTCACGAGATGAAAGTGAATGCAGAGGGCATATTTATTGCCATTGGGCATGATCCTGCTGTTTCTCTGTTTGAAGGACAGCTGAAACAAAAACAAAGTGGCTATTTATGGACAGCACCGGACTCAACAGCAACAAGCATTGCTGGTGTTTTTGCTGCTGGGGATGTGACAGATGAAACATTCCGCCAAGCTGTAACAGCTGCGGGAAGAGGATGTATGGCAGCGTTGGAAGCAGAACGGTTTTTGGATATACTCAAGCGTTAGTCACCCATTGAGAACATAGAGAATATAGAGGTAAAATTAATTGTGGCGCCACCGTTGGATTGGGATAAGTTAAGGGTTTTTCACGCTGCAGCAGAAGCGGGATCTTTTACGCATGCTGCTCAAAAACTTCATTTATCTCAATCAGCCGTTTCACGACAGGTTTCGGCTTTAGAACAAGAGGTTGGGGTATCCTTATTTCAACGTCATGCGCGTGGTTTGATTCTTACAGAACAAGGAGAAACTCTTTATCGTACAGCTCATGATGTTTTGATGAAGCTTGAAAGTGTGCGTTTGCAATTAAGTGAAAGCTATGCAAAACCAACGGGGCACTTGCGTGTGACCTCGACCTTTGGAATGGGGGCAGGGTGGATTGCAGAGCGTATGCCAGAATTTCTTAGTCTTTATCCTGATATGCAGGTTCAGCTTTTGCTTTCCGATGAAGAGCTTGATTTGACAATGTGTCATGCGGATTGTGCTGTTCGCTTACATCAACCCAAACAACCTGATCTTATACAAAGAAAACTCTTTACAATTCATATGCATGTTTATGCTTCGGAAAAGTATATTGCAAATTATGGAAAGCCGGAAAAATTGTCTGATCTCGATGAGCATCGTATTATTTCGTTCGGTGAACCGGTTCCACCTTATTTGTCTGGTTTAAATTGGTTGGAAAAGGCTGGTAGAAGTGATGGATCATTGCGCGTTTCAGTTCTACAAATCAACAATATCATCTCAATAAAGAATGCGCTTATGCGTGATCTTGGGATTGCTGTGCTTCCTGATTATATCGTCAATAATGATGAGCATTTAGTGCGTCTTTTTCCTGATATGGTTGATATTCCTTCTTTTGATACTTTTTTTTGTTATCCTTATAATTTAAAGAATTTGGCAAGGTTAAATGCTTTTCGAGATTATATTTTTTTAAAAGCCCGTCAGTGGTCTTTTTAATATTAATATCTTAATTTATAAGGGACAATTAGCTATTTTGCAACTTGAGACTCCCGTAATATTCTTTCGTTTCAAATTTGCCTATATTGAATCAATTAAAATTATTTGTTGCACATTAAAAGTGGAGGGAGTCTGTGCGGGTAAATATTTTTGAAAAGAGGGATAAATGTTTTTTATGAATGCTAGCAACGGTGAGGGTTATTATATATTGAAAAATGGAAAATCGTGTGATGGTGTAGTTAACATTTTTACTATTTAATTAAAGAGAGTGGTACATGATGGAGACAAATTTAAAGCTATGTGTTTATCGCATAGCAGATACGCTTAAGTCTTTATTGTGCTTTTCCTTATAAAATGACATAGAATATTATCTCTTGATTATGTTGCCTCCCAGTTTCGTTTTCTTGAGTGTTCCCTTACGAAGATCTATCAGATTGATTTTATCTCTGAGGATTTTCCAAATTTGCCGGGCATATGTCCGGCTTTTTTTTTAATTTTTGAAAGAGTCCCTAGAAATTGCAATATATGGGAAGATGATAAAGAAAAAATTTCGAAACTGGCGGATATCCAACAATTTTTTTAAGAATACTAAAATTCAATGAGGAGTTTGAGAGGGGGTATTCTACTGTACTGTAAAAGTCTGTCTTTTAGGAGCGTGATATAAAATATTTAAAACCTTATACATGAAGTGCTTTTTATTAGAATGTGAGATGAATATTTAAGGCAGGTCTTGTTCATAAAGCCTATGAAGTAAATCAAGTAGTTATTAGATAGAACTTAAAGGAAACTGGATTGTTTACACAACGATGGGAGGTGGCTTCTTCTTCATTTTAGGACGAAGAAGAAGCTGAGAAATAGAAGAGATTTTATTGTAAGGGCCTTTGATTATAAGGGCAATTGTGTTTAAAAGTGCTCGGTCTTTTTTAGAGTTATAAATTGAATGGAGAAAGCAGAATAGGCTTGTCATCTCTTATGATAAGAGACTGATTCATTTATTTGATAGCTAGATTTTTTTGATCTTTATCTACAGCATCTATTTTTGTGTTTATTCATAGATATTTTTGCTGAATCGATAGATTTAGACCATGACGCAGTTTCTGGTATTTTCTCGGATATACTAACATTCGGCAAAAAACAATCACAAGAGATGATGTTAAAAATTTTAAGTTAAACTGTTGCAAAAGCGCTGGATACGTAAGCAAGCTTCTTCAAGCAGTTTTTCTGATGTTGCATAAGAAATACGAAAAGTTAATCCAAGTCCAAAAGCAGACCCTTGGACGACAGCAACAGCCTCTGTTTCTAGAAGCGCTATGACAAAGTCTTCATCATTCATAATACATTGACCGTTAGGTGTTTTCTTACCAATAAGTCCTTTGCAAGAAGGATAAACATAAAAAGCACCTTCGGGTGTTGGACAGTGAATGCCAGGAGCTTGGTTTAACATGGAAACAACGAGATCACGGCGTGCTTGAAAAATACTTTTATTTTTAGTGATAAAGTCTTGTGGTCCATTGAGAGCTTCAACTGCTGCCCATTGTGAAATAACACTCGTGCCAGATGTTTGCTGGCCTTGAATGGTATCCATAGCTTTAATGAGTTCTTGTGGTCCGCCTGCATAACCGATTCTCCAGCCCGTCATCGCATAAGCTTTAGAAACACCATTCATTGTGAGTGTGCGATCATAAAGCGCTGGTTCTACTTGAGCTGGAGTAACAAAGGTAAAACCCTCATACGTGAGATGTTCATATATATCGTCAGTGAGAATATATACATGAGGATATTTTACTAAAACATCGGTGAGTTTTTTCAGTTCATTATATGTATAAGCGGCACCTGATGGATTTGAAGGAGAGTTAAAGATAAACCATTTGGTTTTTGGGGTAATGGCAGCTTCTAGCTCTTGTGGTTGGAGTTTATAAGAAAATTCCGCTTTTGTTTCTAAAAAGACAGGCGTACCATCGTTAAGTGTGACCATTTCTGGATAACTAACCCAATAAGGAGATGGAATGATGACTTCATCTCCTCTATTCAAAGTTGCCATAAATGCATTAAAGAGAATTTGTTTTCCACCGGTACCAACAATAATTTGTTCTGGTTGGTAAAGAAGGTTATTTTCTCTTTTAAATTTTGCAGAAATTGCTTGGCGCAATTCTGGAATTCCAGATATGGGAGGGTATTTTGTTTCTCCCCTTCGAATAGCTTCAATAGCCGCGTTTTTGATGTTGTCTGGGGTATCAAAGTCTGGCTCTCCAGCACTTAAAGCAATAACATTTCGCCCTAATGCTTTTAAATGACGGGCTTTTTGAGAAGCAGCAATTGTTGCAGAAGGTTTGATACGAGACAGTTTGTCGGCAATAAAAGCCATAATTTAAAATCCTTATATTATATCAAATGATTATTGCTTTAAGAATATTTTATAAGAGATTATATTGTATGCAATAAAAAACTTCCACAATACTCTTACATAGGCTTTATATTCTTCTTTTTTGAGATTTTTGCAAGGTCATTTCTTCTTAGGTTTTATGAAAGATTTATAAGGAAAGATAGAGGAGGTTTGATAAATTGTGCAAAGGAGATAAGCAGTCTTTTATTTTAACAAGGTAAAATAATGTTTTATACAAAATAAAAAATCTTCGTCGTTACAGACGAAGACTTCTAAATAAAATATTGCAGAATTTAAACTTTAAAGTGCTGCAAGGTTACCAGCGGCAAATTTTCCTGAACGACGATCTTGAAGAACATCATAAGAGATTTTTTGCCCTTCATTAAGACTGTTTAGACCTGAACGCTCGACGGCAGAAATGTGTACAAATACATCTGCACTACCATCACTAGGCTGAATGAATCCGAAACCTTTTGTTGTATTAAACCACTTAACTGTTCCTGTAGACATAGGAAACTCCTTAGAATATATAATTATATTGAGCATTGAAGCTTTTATCCCTTCAATACGGCTGTAGATCGAAATTAGGTGGGAGAAGTTTCGTCGAAAGTGCAGATTGCACAGGAAAGAAAGTCACGTAACCGAAAATTCGATGAAACCTCTATAAAAGTTTTTAGAACAAAAAGCAAGTCTTAATCAATTTTTATATAAAGAAAAAATAAGAAAATAGTGTACATTTTACTAAGTAGAAAAAAATTCAACTAAAATAACTTTGTAGTGAACGTACCTCAAGGTGCCTTTTTTTGAGTGCTTTGATCGCTTCTACGACGGCTTCGGCTCCAGCTATTGTTGTATAATAGGGAACATTTTGCATGAGTGCTGCATAACGTAATGATTTTGAGTCTGAGATGGCACTGGCAGTGCTAGTTGTATTAAAAATCAATTGAATTTGGCGATTACGAATAGCATCTTCAATATGGGGGTGTCCCTCTAGAACTTTGTTGATTTTTTTTGCTTCAACGTGGTGTTCGGTGAGAAATTTTTGTGTTCCACTTGTGGCGACAACAGAAAAGCCAAGCTCAGTTAAACGTTTTACAGGATTTAAGATGCGTTTTTTATCTTCATCCCTTACAGAAACGAACAAAGTTCCCTCTTTAGGGAGTTTTACACCAGCTCCAAGTTGGGCTTTAGCAAAAGCAAGCGAAAACTCATAGTCAAGACCCATAACTTCACCGGTTGAGCGCATTTCTGGACCAAGAAGTGTATCAACACCTGAAAAACGAGCAAAAGGAAACACTGCTTCCTTGACAGCAATATGTTGTTTTTCCTGCAAAGAAGGTAATCCACCATAAGCTTGAAGAGCATCATGAAGCGTTTCTCCTGCCATAATACGTGCAGCCATTTTAGCAATAGGGCGACCAATCGTTTTTGCAACAAATGGAACAGTACGTGAAGCACGGGGATTGACTTCTAAGACATAAATGGTGTCATCTTTTATAGCATATTGTACATTCATTAAACCGCGAACATGAAGTGCTTGTGCTAATGCTTTGGTTTGGCGCTCTAATTCAGTAACTATTTTATTTGAGAGCGTATGGACTGGTAAAGAACATGCTGAATCACCAGAGTGGATACCAGCTTCTTCAATGTGTTCCATAATACCAACGATTAGTGTTTCTTTGCCATCACAGAGACAATCAACATCTACTTCAATTGCTTCTGTTAAATAGGTATCAAAAAGAAGCGGATTTTTACCAAGCAATATATTGATTTGTCCTGTTGTGTCGTTAGGATAACGGACTTTGATATCTTCTGAAATTAATTCAGGGACACTCTCAAGTAAATAATTTTGTAAGCTACGCTCATCACGAATAATTTGCATAGCACGTCCTCCTAAAACATAAGATGGACGTACAACCAAGGGGAAGCCTAGTTCGTGGGCAATGAGGCGTGCTTGTTCGATGGAGTGGGCAATACCATTTTGAGGTTGTGTTAAATTAAGTTTAAATAACAGTTTTTGAAAGCGATCTCTATCTTCAGCTAAGTCGATAGCGTCAGGTGAAGTACCTAGGATGGGGATGTTGTGTTTTTCTAGAGCGCTTGCCAATTTCAAGGGTGTTTGTCCGCCAAATTGGACGATGACTCCAACCAAATCTCCTTTTTCCTGTTCTGCTTCTAAAATAGCGATAACGTCTTCTGTTGTTAAAGATTCAAAGTAAAGGCGATCAGAGGTATCATAGTCGGTTGAAACTGTTTCAGGATTACAGTTAATCATAATCGCTTCAAATCCTGCATCACGCAGTGCAAAAGCAGCGTGGCAGCAACAGTAATCAAATTCAATACCTTGCCCAATGCGGTTTGGTCCACCGCCTAAAATAGCAATTTTTTTGCGTTCAGAAACGTGTGCTTCCGAGTGCTCTACACCTGCAAAGGGAACTTCATATGTTGAATACATATAGGCTGTAGGAGAAGAAAATTCAGCCGCACAAGTATCGATCCGTTTGAAGACGTGTTTAACATTCAGTGATTTACGCAAAGCTGCGATATAATCGGTTTCTTGTCCGATAAGGGAGGCTAATCGCGCATCTGAAAAGCCCATAGCTTTTAACATACGTAAATTATCTGCATCTTGGGGTAATCCATGAATGCGGATACGCTGCTCCATTTCAATGATGGAGGCTATTTGTTCTAAAAACCACGGATCAATTTTGCTAATTTGGTGAATCTCATTTAAAGGTAAGCCTGTGCGCATAGCTTGAGCAATATAGCGTAGACGATCAGGGCTTGGTATGGCAATGGCTGAGCGTATAGAACTTTTTTCATCACCTTCAGCATGCTCTGGAATCACAATTTCATCAAGACCCGTAAGCCCTGTTTCAAGTCCACGGAGTGCTTTTTGTAACGATTCTTGAAAAGTGCGTCCAATTGCCATGACTTCTCCTACAGATTTCATCGCAGTTGTGAGGACAGGTGATGAACCGGGAAATTTTTCGAACGCAAAACGAGGAATTTTTGTCACAATATAGTCAATAGAAGGTTCAAATGATGCTGGTGTTGCACCGCCCGTGATATCATTTTTTAATTCATCAAGTGTATAACCAACAGCCAGTTTAGCCGCTACTTTGGCAATGGGAAACCCCGTTGCTTTTGAAGCAAGCGCTGAAGAGCGAGAAACACGCGGATTCATTTCAATAACAATGAGGCGCCCATTTTCAGGATTGACAGCAAACTGTACATTGGATCCCCCCGTTTCAACGCCAATTTCACGCAAAACAGCAATCGAAGCATTACGCATACATTGATATTCTTTATCGGTTAAGGTGAGAGCAGGTGCTACAGTGATCGAATCACCGGTATGAACCCCCATTGGATCAATGTTTTCGATAGAACAAACGATGATACAATTGTCGTTCTTATCACGAACAACTTCCATCTCATATTCTTTCCACCCTAAAACACTTTCTTCAATTAATACTTCTGTTGTTGGTGAAGCTTCAAGCCCACGTTCAATAATTTCATAGAATTCAGAGCGGTTATAAGCGATTCCACCACCAGTTCCACCAAGGGTAAATGAAGGACGAATAATAGCTGGAAGCCCAACAACATCAAGAGCTTGAACTGCTTTTGCTGTTGCATGAGCGATATAATGTTGTTTGCGATCAGCTTCGGTATGTCGCCAGTTGCGCTCAAGTTCTTCGAGTGCTTTGTCAAGCGCGGTACCAGAAAGCTTTGCTTTAAGTTCAGCACACGTTTTTGCGTGTTGTTGGCGATTTTCTTCTTTCAGTTCTGTTGCATTGGCTAACATAGAGCGTGGCGTTTCCAAACCGATTTTTGCCATCGCTTGGCGGAATAAAGCACGATCTTCAGCTTTATCAATAGCATCAGCATTGGCTCCTATCATTTCAACATGATAGCGGTCTAAAATACCCATACGCTTTAATGATAAAGCAGTATTGAGGGCTGTTTGTCCTCCCATAGTGGGTAAAAGGGCATCGGGACGTTCATGGGCAATAATTTTGGCAACGATTTCAGGCGTAATGGGCTCTATATAAGTTGCATCAGCTAGATCTGGATCTGTCATAATCGTGGCAGGATTAGAATTGACCAAAATAATTCGGTAACCTTCTTCTTTTAATGCTTTACAGGCTTGAGTACCAGAATAATCAAATTCACATGCCTGACCAATGATAATAGGTCCTGCTCCGATGATAAGAATAGATTTTATATCTGTGCGTTTGGGCATGACTTTTTCCTATGACAAATATCTATGTGCGATTGTTGCAGGCAAAATATTTCAGTTTTGAAGCTACAGTCATTTTATAAGTTAAGTGACAAAGAAAGTAAGCATTAAAATACCTTTTCCATGCTTTTTTTCATAAAATTTAAGATAAATTTCTTTTTTGAGTTGAGTCATCTCGTCAGTCTATCAAAAGTATGACCTTTGATAAAAAATAATAACAGTGCTCCAACAAATTAGAATATTTAATCATACGTGGAGCATAAAAAGTCGGAACATCTTTCCAATACATTGCTTGCATATTTTGTGTTTTATGACGTTGTTTGCCTAAGAGAACCCGCGCTTTTTCTATTTCTTGTAAAACATAAGCCATTATTTATGGTTTGATGGGATTTCGTACAATGAAATGGGAAACTTATCGTGTTGTTCCGTAAAATACTGCTGTTTAGAGCTGTGATATAAGGTATGAAAATTACCACATTAAGGTGTTTTTTGTTAGAGCGTATGATAAAATTCAGGACCAAATTTGTCTGTAGAGAGCTTATGAAATAAACCATATAAAATGGTTTCAGTTGGAATCTGTTAAATAAACAATAAGATTGTTGATAAATCGGCTCTGGTCGAAGTTTCCGTTTTAGGGTAGGGAACGTCAATCTATAGATGTGTCCGTTTCATAAAAGGGTGAGAGTGTATTTTAATACAATGGCTAAGGAGATAATTTCAGAATGATTTTGTTTGTTTTTAAAAGAGAGTGAATACTCTCCCTTTACTTTATGGTGATGTTCAAAACTTTTTAAAATATAAAGAAGGATAAAATGCCGAGCATTTCCCAAACGAGATTTTGTCTGAAAGATGTATCAATAGGAAAGCTTTTGGTGGCTAGGTCTCAAAAAGGGATTTGTCATAGTGCGTTAGGAGACACTATAGAGCAATTACTACAGGAGTTTACGCTACGATTTGGTGATGCACAACAAGTTGTAGGTGACAATACATTTAAGAGAGAAGTTGCCCATATTATAGCCATGATAGAAACACCTAAGCTGGTAAAAAAATATAATTTTCCCTTAGATATAAATGGTACAGTTTTTCAACGACAAGTATGGGCAGTATTATGTGATATACCATGTGGTGAAACAATTTCATATGAGGTTTTAGCATGCCGTATTGGTATGCCGAATGCTTTTCGTGCCGTTGCTAATGCCTGTGCACGTAACGAATTGGCTGTTATCATTCCGTGTCATCGTGTTGTGCGTAAAAATGGTTTTATTTCAGGGTATCGTTGGGGGGACAAACGGAAACAGATTTTACTACAACGAGAACAAAATGGAGAAATTTAACTTTGTGTGATGGGCATTATAATCGTTACAGTTGTTCCTTTCATTTCTTTTGAAGTAATTTCAAGTTTTCCCTTGTGGAGTTCTAGCAAGGAGCGTGAAATGGCTAAGCCAAGACCTGAGCCCGTATGAGATTTAGTAAGTTGATTTTCAACTTGTTCAAAGGGTTGTCCAAGTTTTTTAATTGCTGATTGTGGAATACCAACACCTGTATCTGTAATTTTAAAAATAAGATTATTTTTTTTCTTGAAAGCGCAGACATCAATATTTCCGCCAGAAGGAGTGAATTTAACGGCATTAGAGATGAGATTAAGGAAAATCTGTTTCATTGCACGACCATCAACTTCAGCATGAAGTTCTGGGGTAATGTTTGTTGTAACAGCAATATTTTTTTCTTGAGCCTGAGGCGTTAGTGTTCGTACTGCTTCACTAATGATAGGTTCAAGATCGGTATTTTTACAATCAAGCGTAAATCTTCCAGCTTCGATTTTTGACATATCAAGGATGTCATTGATAAGGGTTAGAAGATGGGTTCCTGAATTATAAATATCATGCATATATTCTTTATAGCGTTGTGAACCAAGAGGGCCAAAGGTTGATTGTAACATAATATCTGAAAAGCCGAGAATAGCATTTAGTGGAGTGCGCAATTCATGAGACATATTGGCTAAAAATTCTGATTTAGCCTTATTAGCACTTTCGGCGCGTTCTTTTTCTGCTTTCAGACTTTTATTAAGTTTTTCAACTTCTGTTGCGCGTTGTTGAGCACTCCCTCTCGCACGTTTGAGTTCTTGAATGAAAGAAAAAAGACGCCTTTCGCTGTCTTCAAATTTTTCCTGTTGTTGTTTAAGCTCAGAAATGTCAGTACCAATACAAACCAATCCTCCATCTTGGGTTCGTCGTTCGTTAATTTTGAGCCAACAACCATCTGCCGTTTGGCGAATACTGGTTAAGTTACCAGTACCATCATCTTTAAGGGGATATTCACTAAGAGCAGGGCGTGCCATGGCTTCGACGGTTGCACGTTGGATACCTGATTGGAGAATTTGTTTAGGAATAGCGGCATATTCGCAAAATTTGCTGTTGGACATGACTAAACGTCCTTCAGCATCCCACAAGACGAAAGATTCTGAAATGTTTTCAATCGCGTCACGAATACGAAGGTCGGCTTGTGCCGTTTGTTCAGCCAATTGTTGCTGTTCACTAATATCGAAGGAAATACCAACCAAATGGGGTTCTTCTTCTTCAGTCACTTCGGCACGAATGCGCATCCATACATAATGACCATCAGCATGACGCATAGGAACGTTAATATCGATATGCTTTTTTTTGCCGCTCATTAATTCCTGAGCAAGGTCAAAAAAATTCGCATCATTTGGATTGATAATGGCGCTAATTTGGGAAATTGAGAGCAATGCATCTTGAGGGACATAGCCGAGCATTTCGTACATTGCTCGTGACCAGTAGACGCGCCCACTGGCCATATTCCAATCCCATAGTCCACAGCGTCCACGCATCATTGCCATATCAATACGGTTTTGAATTTTTTCTGAAACAAGATCTGTTTTGCGTGCTCGTACAATTTGGTTATAATAAGCATAAAGAAGAGCGAGGATAACGCCACTAGTTCCAATGAACATGGTTATATTTAACGAGAGAGCTTTCCGCCATTCCATATAAATATGTTGCATCTTTTCGCTAATGAATACGCCATATTGTCCATTTTCTGTTTGGTGAAATGAAGCAAGAGCAGGGGTATCTTTGCCTATTGTGATTTTCATAACTCCAGCGTGTTGTCCAAGAGATTGTAAAGCAATGCTGTCAGAGATAAAATCTTGCAAAGGTTTTCCTAGGATGATCTCAGAACTTGATGAAGCTAGGACATTGCCTTTTTGATCGACAATAGCAATAACAGCGCTGGTTTTTATAAAACCTTTGTTACGAAAATTGGTTAGGATATTTTGTAAATGATTATGAGAAAGAGCAGCAGCTTTTCCTTGTCGAGTGGCGGCAAGTAAGTCACGGTCGATTGTATTGGTAATATGAGAAGCTAAGAGAGTGATGGTAGAATGCGTGTTTTTATCAATTGTGTTGCGCCAATCATAGATTGATACGAAACGGATTGCTGCAAGCGCAATAAGAAATGCCACAATGACAAATGGAAGTGAGCGTCGCAACCAAGGTTCAATAAAGAGAAGCTTTTGATAGGTAGAGCCAGAAAACAGATGAATACGCTTTGTCTGCGCTTTATGGCTTTGAGCGCTCGATTTTGAATCAGCATATATCTCCGTTGGCGCATTATATGCGTCCAATTTAGCCATCTCTTGTTCCTTTAATTCCGGAATAATGTGATTTAAAAACTGCTTCGATATTCATTAATAACCCCATGAGAGTGCAATGAATCAAAACAGGAGTCTTCTGTCCAGTCTTTTTTTAAAAAAAAGTATTTTACTTTTATGAATTTGGAATATGAAAAGGAAAAGGCATTTTAAACATGGCCTATAAACAGGCTTAGATTGCCTGTTTATAGGTTTAATGATGATCAAAGTAGCTTGTAGAGTTTATTTTTAAAAATATTATAGTATATTGATTTAAAATGTTTTTTTGTTTCAAGTGAGTAGACGATTGATGATATCAGAAACATCGCTTGATAATTTTGGTGCGGCAGCAATCGTTTTTAATGCCGTTTCAAGTTTTTGTTGCCGAATGGGTTCTAATTGTCGCCAAGAGCGCAAAGTTGTTAATAATCGTGAAGCAAGCTGTGGATTTTTTTTGTCAATTTCTAAAATGATTTGGCAAAGAAAATCATAGGAGGCACCATCAACTCTGTTAAAGCCTGTTAGGTTGTTAGAGGCAAAGATACCGATCAGAGATCGTACACGATTAGGATTATCCTTTGAAAATAGCGGGTGTTGCATGAGCTTTTGAACATTTTCGAGTGTTGATGTGCCAGCAACCATTGCTTGAATAGAAAACCATTTATCCATAACCAAAGGGTCATGTCGATAGCGGTTTTCAAAATCATTTAAGGCATTTTGTGCCTGCTCACTTTCGTTAAAACGCTTCACGAGAACAGCAATACTCGCCATTCGGTCAGTCATATTATCAGCTGTTGCATACTGTGTCGCCGCACGATTTGGATTGTTCTCAGAAATGGAAAGATAATCCAATAGTATGTTCTTGAATGCTCGCTTTCCGGCTTGTACAGTGTCTGGTGAATAGGGTTCTTGGGTTTGCATTTGTTCATAAAATTTTGTTAAGAGTTTTTGATGTGTTTGTGCAAGTGAAGCGAGAAACTGATTGCGCACGTAATGAATACGATCTGGATCAATATTTTTACCGATTGTATGAGCAAGCTCAACTTCACTAGGTAAATTTAAACAGAAGGCACGAAATTCAGGCTCTAAGGTTTCATCTGTTATGATTGTTTCAATCAGGTTTAGCAAAGCAGAGGAGATTGTTTCTTTTGCTGCTTGTGTTTTATCTTGAATGCTTTGAAGCAAAGCTTGCGTCATTAAATGATTAAGAGATTGCCAGCGATTAAGGTGATTGTCATCATGTTGTGCAAGAAAAATAAGTTCACTTTCATTAAATGGCGTGTGTAGAATGATTGGTGCAGAAAAGTCTCGCAGCAGTGATAAAACGGGTTTTTCACGCAGTCCTTTTAATGTAAACGTTTGGCTTTCCTTGGATAAAAGCATAACGTCTGATTGAATATCTGTATCCGCTTCATAAGCGAGGGTTTCTCCGTTAGGTCCTAATAAGCCAAATGCGATAGGGATAAGCATGGGCTTTTTTGTTTTTTGTTGTGGGGTTGCGGGAATATGTTGCTTTGTATGAATTGTTAAAACACCATCGCTATAATGACTATCGATTTCTACATTGGGTGTTCCTGCTTGTTCGTACCACAACATGAATTGGGAGAAGTCTTGACCAGATACTTCAGCAAAACAGGTAATAAAATCTTCAATTGTACAAGCTTGTCCATCATGACGTTGAAAATAAAGATCAGTGCCTTTACGAAACAGAGTAGGACCTAAAATAGTTCGTATCATGCGAACAACTTCAGCACCTTTTTCATAAACAGTTGTGGTGTAAAAATTATTAATTTGGCTATATTGACGAGGACGTACAGGATGCGCAAGAGGTCCTGCGTCTTCTGTAAATTGCGTCGCTTTTAATGCTTTTACATTTTCAATTCGCTGTAGGCTGCGTATATTTTGATCTGATGAAAATTCCTGATCACGATAAACAGTGAATCCTTCTTTTAAACAGAGTTGAAACCAATCGCGACAGGTAACACGATTACCGCTCCAATTATGGAAATATTCATGGGCAATGACACGTTCAACATTTCTATAATCCTGATCGGTTGCTGTTTCAGGATCGACAAGAACATATTTATCATTAAAAACGTTAAGGCCTTTGTTTTCCATTGCTCCCATGTTAAAGTCGGACACAGCAACAATATTGAAAACATCAAGATCATATTCGCGTCCGAAACATTGTTCATCCCAACGCATGGAACGTTTAAGAGCATCCATTGCATAGGTTGCGCGTTCGGTTTTTCCTTTTTCTACATAGATACCAAGCTCGATACGTCGTCCAGATACAGTTGTAAAATGGTCTTCTAACTTATCAAGATCTCCACCTACTAAAGCAAAGAGATAAGATGGCTTGGGATAAGGATCTTCCCAAATAGCAAAATGACGATTATTCTCTAAAGTTCCTGTTCCCACGAGATTACCGTTTGAAAGCAAGATTGGGATTGTTTTGGAATCTGCTTCAATTTTTACTCTATAGGTAGAAAGAACATCTGGGCGGTCGTAAAAATAAGTGATACGACGAAAACCTTCCGATTCGCATTGTGAGCAATAAACACCATTTGAAAGATAAAGCCCCATAAGTTGGCGGTTGCTTTCAGGATTCAGTTCCGTAACCAATTTTAATGTAAAAGGAGCCGTTGGTGGCGTTGTAATCTCTAAACGTGAAGGCGTCACTCTATAAGTGTTTGGGGCTAATATCTCATCATTAATAGAAACGGAAATTAAAGTAAGATCATCACCAGAAAGAACGAGAGGTGTTAATTCTTTTGTATCGTGACGGGGCTCAATAAACAATATGGCTGTAACATAGGTTTTTGTTGGTGCCAATTGGAAAGAAAGGTGTGTTTTAGGGATAGCGTAAGGAGTTGGTTGGTAATCTTCCAAACGATAAATAGATGTTATTGGCTGTTTCATAGTTTTTTCCCATTAGTATTTTAAGAGTTAAAGAAGGGTGTTTTAATTTTAGAAGCAAGATAGGATTAAAGAATTACAAAAGGCTGTCGAGGCGATTTTTTACTTCTAAGAAGTCTATCCATGTAAGCTTCTTTTGACTAGGGGTTCTAAGAAGGTAAGCTGGATGAAAAGTTGGCATAACAGGTATTTTTATATTATCTTCGCTTTCATAGATATGCCATTTCCCTCTTGTTCGGATAATCCCATTTTGAGATCCAGTAAGAAATTGTGCAGCAACGCCTCCCAGTGCTATAAGAACACGAGGACGTGCTAAATAAATGTGCCGTTCAATAAAAGGGCGGCACAAGGCAACTTCTCTTGGTGTTGGTGTACGATTTCCTGGTGGACGCCAAGGAATAGTGTTGGCAATGTAAACATTATTTCTTGCTAAGCCAATTGATGCGAGAATTTTATTAAGTAACACCCCTGCTTTTCCCACAAAAGGAATTCCTTGTATATCCTCTTCTCGTCCTGGTGCTTCACCTATGAGCATTAGGGGACTTCCTGCTGTTCCATCTGAAAAACAGGTATTTTTTGCTGTCAATTTTAGTGAACAGCCATTAAATGCAAGGAGGGCAGATTTTAATTCATCAAGTGTCTTTGCACTTTTTGCACTCTCTATAGCAGCGGATTCGTTTTGTATAGGACTAGAATTATACAGTGGATGATTATCTAATTTTACGCTTGGAGATGTTTTGGCAGATGTTTGTTGATTACCAGAAATGTTAACAACAGGCGTTAATTTTCTCTCTGAACAAGCAGACTGCTTAAAACGATCAATAGGGAAGTCTGTCAGAACGGCATCCGCACCACTTTCTTTATAAAAGTTTAAGAGTTCTTCATAGGAAATCGAGTACGGCGTTTGATTTAACATTTTACTTTTTCTAATGATCTAGGCACTATAGATCAAACAAAATTATCCTTCAAGTTTTATAAACGTATTCGCTAGCCATTAATGTATAAGAATGCTGATAGGATTCTCTCTTTTCACAAAAAAGGCAAATCGTAAAATGCGAGTTTTCGCGATTATATGCATCTTTAAATGTATAATTTGTTTAAATTGCGCTATTTCAACTTTTTAAACAAAATAAACTCACTCATAATAAAAGAATTTTTTACTGAATGCAAGTGGCGTGATAATATTTTTTATCATTATATTCTATATTTAATACTTAGTGAAAGTGAATTTTGTAGTATTTTATTTAAAAAATTAAGTATAATTTTTTATTATTATATTTATTTAATAGCTTTTATTAAATAAATTAAATATATTAATTGAAATATATAATTATTACTTTTATATGAGAAAACACTAAGACGTTACAAACAGTTTTCACAATGGGTTAAAAGCAATGTGTGGATATATTCTTTTGCTTTTTTTACAGCTGAAATGAGAGGTTCATTGAGTGCCAAATGCGCTGCAATAGCGCTTGATAGAATGCAACCTGTTCCACGCATTGTTCCTTTTAAACGTGGAGTAGAAATATTGATGACTTCAATTTTGTCAATGAAGCTATCAATTGCAAGAGGACCCTCCGCATGTCCGCCTTTTACTAAGATAGAGCGAGCTCCCAATGACAAAAGTTTTTTTGCTTGTTGTATTGCTTGCTTATCATTAGATGCCAATGGACTTTGGCTAAGAAGAGCGAGTTCTTCTCTATTCGGTGTTAAAAGATCAACATGAGGAAGCAGTTTATCGATCATAGTGTCGATGATTGTTTCTGTTATTAGTTTTCCTCCTGATGAAGCGACAAGTACAGGGTCCAAAACAACTGGAACATGGGGATAGTCTTTGAGTACGTTACAGATTGCTGCTATAATTGCTTTTGTCCCCGTCATACCAATTTTTATTGCGCTTATTGGATTTGCTTCTAGAGCAGCACGCATTTGCGCAGCGACGAGGTCTCCACACATTGGAATGATTTCGACAACGCGATTATCATCTTGTACGTTAACACAAGTAATTGCTAAATTTGCTTTTATTTGAAAATGTGCAGAGGTTTCTATATCACGAACAATACCGGCACCTCCTGTTGGATCAGTGCCTGCAACAATAAGAATGGAAGGTATCAACGCCATGTTTGTGTCACTTTTATCCACTGCTGTACACGCTCTTCAGGTTTTTTATGGAGGATAATATCAGTCACAACAGCAGCACTATTTGCTCCTGCATTTAAAACACTAACTGCACGTTCTGGTGTTAACCCACCAATACCCACTAAAGGTAAAGCACCAATCCGTTTTCTCCATTGTTTGATTTTCTCTAGTCCTTGTGGCATCCATTTCATTTTTTTTAAGATTGTCGGATAAATAGGACCAAGTGCAATATACTCAGGATTAGCAGAGAGTGCGATATCCAATTCATGTTCATCATGTGTACTAAGACCAACTTTTATACCACTTTTACGAATTGCGTGAAGATCAGCATTGCTCAGGTCTTCTTGTCCCAGATGAATAAAATTACACTTTTCATCAATTGCTATTTCCCAATGATCATTAATAATTAATTGTGTTCCCAATTTATTGCATATGTTTTTTGCACGCTTAATATGTTGACGGATTATTTGTTGATTTTCATGTTTCATACGCAATTGTACGAGCTTGATACCAAGAGGAAGCAAACGTTCAATCCAATCAGCGTTATCAACGATGAGGTAAAAAGGATCCAGTTTCATGAAAATACCGCTTTTCCAATGATTGGTGTTGAAGGGACTGCTACATTGCGTGCTTCGATCATGCCAGCTTTATACCCCATACGCCCTGCCTGAATAGCTTTGGAAAAGGCCTCAGCCATCAAAACAGGATCAGCTGCTTTAGCAACTGCGGTATTAAGCAGTACTGCATCATAACCTAGTTCCATCGCAATGGCGGCATGGGATGGGCGTCCAATGCCGGCATCAATAACAAGAGTAGCATCAGGAAGGTAAGCACGGATAGAACGCAATCCATCAGTATTATGAGGTCCTTTGGCAGAACCAATAGGAGCACACCAAGGCATAATAACACGGCAACCAATGTCGAAAAGTTTTTCAGCAACAATGAGATCATCCGTTGTATAGGCAAAAATTTTGAAACCTTCATTGTTTAAAATTTGAGCAGCTTCGATTAAGGAAAAAATATTTGGCTGTAAGGTGTCTGAATTACCGATAATTTCGAGTTTAATCCAAGCTGTTTTAAAAAGATCTCTTGCTAATTGCGCTGTGGTTACGGCCTCTTTAACAGTATAACAACCAGCAGTATTAGGAAGCACTGTTACCCCAAGATCTTGAAGAAATTGCCAAAACTGCCCTCCTTGTTTTCCACCTGCGCTTTCTCGACGTAATGAAACGGTTACAATTTCTGTATTGGATTTATGAATAGCATCACGAAGGATGACAGGAGAAGGATATTGCGCTGTACCTAACATAAGACGAGAGGTGAATTGTCGTCCATAAAGATTCAACATAATTAACCACCTTGCATTGGGCTTAAAATTTCCACTTTATCTCCTTCATGCAAAATAAATTGGTCTCGCGCATCTACAGGAACAACTTCAGCATTAACAGCAGTTGCTAGCCAATTTCCTTCATACCCCAATTCCACAAGCAAGAGACTAAGAAAAGGAGCTTCTGTTTGAAGTGTTTCACCATTAACAAATATTTGCATGCTTTATTCCAATGCCAATTTCACTGCTCGTTTTGCCATTTCTGGAGACAAAAGAAAACCATGTCTATAAAATCCATTAATAGAGATATGGTTACCATATTTGCATACAGAAGGGAAGTTATCAGGATAAGCTGGACGAATACCAATGCCGGATTCAACAATTTCTGCTTCGGCAAAAGCAGGGTGCAATGTATAGGCCGCGTTGAGCAATTCCATCATTGATCTTACAGAGATTGCACCATCAAAGTCACTTTCAATCATCGTTGCGCCAATCATGAAAATATCATTCTGTCGTGGAACAACATAAAGTGGAAATCGTGGATGAAGAAGACGAATTGGGCGGGAAATTTTAATTTCTGTACTCCGCAAGAGTAGCATTTCACCACGTACACCCCGTATATTTTTATCTTTTCCTAAACGTCCTATTCCTGTCGCATCAATAACAATATCAAAATTTTTTTCAGCCTTCTCTACATCAACAAAACAGGCTCCATTGTTGAGAAGCTTTTCTTTTAAAGCCATAAGTGCTTTGCGAGGATCAATATGGGCTTCATTTTCATAAAAGAGTGCACAGTTAAAACGTTCCGCAAGATCTGGTTCAAGATGAGCTATTTCTGTATTATCTATGGTTTTGTGATTATGCGTACGCATAAAAAATCGTTCAAGCTCTCCTCTATCTCGTGTAGGTGCAACTACTAAAGTGCCTTTTTGTATGACAAGGTTGGGGAGCGTTTTACGCCACCATTGTATAGCTTGTACACCAAGATCTTCAACAATCTGTTCCGCATTTTCTCTTTCACAGTAAGGTGCGAGCATTCCTCCTGCATACCAACTAGCACTTCCTATAGGTGAATGAGGGGGGGCTGATACAGTAACAGAAGCACCTTTTTGCTGTAACATAAAGGCAACTGTTAAGCCGCCTACACCTGCACCTTTGATAAGAATGTTCTTCAACTGTTTACTTTCTTTTTTTGAGGAGGAACAATTTCCATATAAAGATCACCACTTTCTTGATATTTTTCAGCCATAGCAATCATACCTTCACCTTTTGTTTTTTTGAGTGCTGCAGCATCACGAATATCATGGGAAATACGCATAGAACAGAATTTTGGTCCACACATGGAACAAAAATGCACCAATTTATGGGCATCTTTAGGCATTGTCTCATCATGAAAGGCACAGGCTGTTTCTGGATCAAGAGAAAGGTTAAATTGATCATGCCATCTAAAATCAAATCGTGCACGCGAAAGAGCATTATCGCGCAATTGTGCTCTCGGCAAACCTTTGGCAAGGTCTGCGGCATGAGCAGCAATTTTATAAGTAATCACACCAGTTTTTACGTCATTCCTATCGGGGAGTCCTAGGTGTTCTTTAGGTGTTACATAACACAACATAGCAGTTCCAAACCATCCAATCATAGCGGCACCAATTGCTGATGTAATATGATCATAACCCGGAGCAATGTCCGTTGTAAGAGGTCCTAAAGTATAAAAAGGCGCCTCATGACAAAGATCTAATTGTTGCTCCATATTTTCTTTAATTTTGTGCATTGGGACATGCCCAGGGCCTTCAATCATAACTTGTACATCTTTTTTCCAAGCAACTTTTGTCAATTCTCCCAAGGTTTTAAGCTCTGCAAATTGGGCCTCGTCATTGGCATCGGCAATAGAGCCAGGGCGCAATCCATCCCCCAATGAAAGAGAGATGTCATACGTGCGTGCAATATCACAAATTTCATCAAAATGTTCATAGAGAAAACTTTCTTTATGATGATGCAAACACCATTTTGCCATAATAGAACCACCTCGTGAAACAATACCTGTTACCCGATCAACGGTCAAAGGGATAAAAGGTAGTCTTAATCCTGCATGAATGGTAAAATAATCAACACCTTGTTCTGCTTGCTCAATAAGGGTATCACGAAAAATATCCCATGTTAAGTTTTCGGCAATACCCTGCACTTTTTCGAGTGCTTGATAAAGAGGAACTGTTCCGATGGGCACAGGAGAATTTCGGATAATCCATTCACGAATATTGTGAATATTTCGTCCTGTAGAAAGATCCATAACTGTATCTGCTCCCCAGCGAATGGCCCAAACCATTTTATCAACTTCTTCTTCCATAGATGAAGTTACTGCTGAATTTCCAATATTGGCATTAATTTTAACACGAAAATTACGTCCAATAATCATAGGTTCGCACTCTGGATGATTAATGTTTTGTGGAATAATGGCGCGTCCACAAGCAATTTCATTGCGAACAAATTCCGCAGTATAAGTTTCAGGTATTGATCCAGAAAATGTTTCATTTGATGGTACATTTTGCCGCTCTTCTACTGCTAATCCTTCATTTTCTCGTATAGCCACATATTCCATTTCTTCGGTAATAATGCCTGCGCGTGCGTAAGCCATTTGTGTAATTGCTTTGCCATTTTTTGCTCGTAAAACAGAACGTTTTTGCTTAAAGGCTGGTGTAAGGTTTTTATCAGAAGTCAATCCATTATCTTCAGGTTTAACTAATCGTGCAGGATAAGTTTCAGTATCATCCCGTTTAGAGAGCCAAGGCAAGCTAATTGCTGGAAGGCCTTTTGTAATATCAATGATCATATCTTTATCTGTGTAGGGGCCAGAAGTATCGTAGACGTTTAAAGGTTTTTCACCACTGCCATCAGCCAGTGAAATTTCACGCAATGGTACGCGCACATCAGAAAAGAGAAGGCTCTGTTGATAAATTTTGCGTGAAGCGGGAAAGGGGTTACAACTAATTGATGGAGTATTTTTCTGCACAAACTTTTTCCTTATAGACACGGAGTTCAAAAATAGGTTGCGATGTTAATGGAGTTACGATGTTAATGGAGATGTATTCAAATTATCAATCACGAGCATTCGGATGAATAGGGGTAAGTATTGCTTTGTAGCAAAGAAAACCCAATACAGCTCAAGAAAAGTTATTTTGAAAAACTGATACAATATCTATTCTAATATTTGCATGCCTCCTCCCACTTAAAGTATTTTTGTTAATACGAATATGGTTGGCTTAAATATCTATATTGTCAATCATAAAAATATATTTTAAACGATTTTGGTGTGTTTTTAAGAGTGAAAATAAATATTATGAAGTGATAAACTATGATATTGAAGCTTTTATAAACCAGAATAAAGTTAAAAGCGGATTATCAGAGAAAAAGTAGATAGTTTATGGCTCTGATTGAGATTTTTTTCATATTAAAATAATAACTCAGAATACCATAAGATTCTCTCATCATATATCTTTTCATATAAAAACACTTCCTTGCACGTCATAAGTGGGAGCGTATGGGGCAAAACACTTGAAGAAAGGAAGCCAAATGTCATTTAATGAATATTCTAAGATGTGAGGCTGTCAAAAAGTGGAGGCCAACAAAATGTATGATGGATTCCACTTGTATCCTCAAAAGCTTAAAGCTGATGATCTATAATGGCTTGCTATTGTATCATTGACGTGCGCTGTCGTAAAATGAAAGGAGTATATTTTGAGCAATATTTCTTAAAAAGTGCGTAATATGCAATATCATTATATTTTGTTTGGGGTATTCTATTCTTCATGAGGGGGATGTTTCCATTAAGAATGCGATAAACAAAAGCGGGAAACAATACCTAATCTTTATTATTAAAAATAATATTGTCTTGAATTAAGAAGAACACCAATAATTGCAAGATGTTGTTTAGAATGATTTATTGCTCTTGCAAAAAACATATACATATAATAGTATATAGAGGGAGATGTGCTAAGTGTGGGAGGGGGAAAGTTGGTTATGGGGCGTTTAAAAAACAAGGATATTGTTCATAAAGATTGGGGGAGGGGCTAGGTTATGCTTTTTAATTTTTTCCGGATCGGATACAACCTTCAAATTTTGTGAAGGTGTGTGATATTTGATATTTCAAAGTATTTTATTTCCAGTTTAATGAAAGTGTGGAGCAAGTGTCCATATTGAATATATTTTCTATGATACATTTAGATTGAATAAAAGCTTATTCAAAAAAACATTGGTGCTAATCTTGTGACACAATTTCAGAAATAAATTGAATAAAATAGAACAAAGTATCTGCGTGTGAATAAAAAGATAATGAAGCATGTAAAAAATTTGAAGCTAATTTTTAAAGTTTTAATACAAATGATAGCCAAAAGATAGAATTTCTTTGTTTAAAATATATGGTATAAAATATCGACGAGATAGATTTAAACTATTGAAAAAAAATAAAAAAAGATAATGTTTAAGTCAGAAACTTTCTATGTGGATGATAAGTTATTACATTCAGTAATGGTTATATGAAATCCATAATAAGGAAAAATTTGAATAATATTTATAAATTTTGCAACAAGATGCAAGATTTAAAAAATAATTATATAACAACAGCAAAACAACAAAACAAGATATTAAGTAACATCAGATGAGGTGGTTACATTATACATTAGAAGAGAAAGTATTCATACTAATGTTATGAAAAGCGTCTGGTGAATTTAGGTTATAAAATTGGAAGGAGTGAAGAGAGATAAAATGCGTAAATAAGGATGGTGCAGTGGTTATGATGTATCAATCAACAGCGGCAGCACATTTTAGTGCACAGAACGAGAAGTTGTTAGAAAAACTATGAAAATAATGGGGGTTTAAAATGTCTAATATTTACGATTGGTCTCTAAAGGCTGATGAAAATGCTTATTCAGATAGTATCATTAATTGGGCAGAAGGACAGCCGCCTAGTTCTGTTAATGATAGTGCACGGGCGATGATGCAGCGCGTACGAGAATATCTTGCAGATAATGGTGGATCTATTGACTCAAGCTTTATGGTAAATGCGGAAGATAAAACAACATTAATTACCTTAAAGACAGTTTCACCAATAAAGAAATACAACAATGATATCATCATACGTTTTAAAGCTCGTGGCACAAATATTGGCACGACGACAATAACTGTTAATAATATAGGAGAAAAGCTTATCTATAAAGCCACTGATGTGGGGGTTATCCCCTTAGAAGGGGGAGAGCTGCAAAGAGGTGGCATTTATGAAATGGTATATAATAATGGTGTTTTAATAAAAGAGCATGAAGGGTGGTATTTATTAAATCCTACACCACCAAAAATAGAAAATTTTCCTGCTGGATTCATTGCAACATTTGCTATGCAAAGTGTGCCAAATGGTTGGCTTTTATGTGATGGTAAGTCCTATAAGTGTGAGGATTATCCGCAGTTATTCAAGGCAATAGGTGATAAATGGGGGAAAAACAGCTATGGAACTTTTAAAGTTCCTGATTTTAGAGGTATGTTTTTACGCGGCTTTGATGATGGCCGTGGTTTAGATGGTGGTAGAAAATTTGCAGATAAACAACAAGATAGCATAAGATCGCATACGCATATTGGGACCATTGAAGAAGCAGGCGAGCATGCACACAGTTTTGAGTATAAAACAGTAGGATGGCCCGTTGGTGATATTGGAAGGCTACCAAATCATTATACCTATAATGCGACCCTGAAAGGGACAACAGCTTCTGCTGGTGCACATACACACAAGATCACTCTTTCCCATACGGGTGAGGCAGAAACGCGCCCTGTTAATGCAACTGTTGTCTATGCTATAAAATCATGAGTATGATCTGCTCATAAATAATCTATACACTTTGATAATTTTGTTAACGCGGAGCAATTCCGCGTTATTTTTTATGTATGTGAAGAGGAAATCTATACTCTTTATACAATACTTGAGAGAGTTAAAAAATAATTTTAAATGATTGGAGGGAAGAGTTAAGGATATAATTTATTATAATTGTATGATTATGAAGAGAAAATATGTAAAAATTATTTTAAATTTGCCATTAAATGATCTGGAGATATATCTTTTCATCAGGTGTTTTGATAGGGGCTAAAGTGATACAATTACTCAATCTGAGGCATGAAAAAGTGCAACATTTGTAGCGTTTTATTACAAAAACAGTATATCTTTGTATCAGCGAATTGATCTCATAAAGAGATTTCTCATCTCTTTATCAATTTTATTTCTTTGCAATGCTATGATGTAGGTTATATTTGTAAATTGTATACTCCTTGAGTGAAATTATCGTTATACTTTCTTTTCATCTCTATATTACGCATTGTTTTTGCGTTAAGGGGACGACAAGAAGCGTTATTGAATTTATTTTAAATATTTTATTCAATAGTTTAATTCTTTTGATGTACCAATAAACAATTTTTCTAATAGAGGAAGAAAAATAAAAATATGATTATATTTAATGTTTTTATTGACTACAGAGATAGATAAAGAATCAATATAAAAAAAGATAAAGAAAAAGCATATATGTTATGAGAAAAAATAACGCCGTTAAAGCAACAAATAAATCTTTTACAGATTGTTAAGAGGTACTTAATTTTTATCTAGTCCCTAGAAAATATAAATAATCCATGTAATTATTATGACAAAGGTATTTGTATGTATTTCTGGATCATTTTTATTAAAGACAAGAGTGATAGAAATAGCGAGGAAAATACATATTTATGTCGTATAAACTTGCATTATATAAAAGTATGATAGCAAAACAAAATCTCAAATATTTTTAGTACGTAAAATCTTGAAAGATTTTAAACAGATAGTCTTTTCCAAAAATATCTTTGATGCGAGCGGAAGACGTTAGATGATAGAAAGGAGTTCATTAAAAATAAAATAGAATCTTGAATATTTGCGTACTTTATTGTGCTAGGTACATTAATTTTTAGATTGAAGCTGACTGCTTTAGGATCTAAATCTCATAAGAGGATGCTGTTTGAGGGAGTATAAATGGGATATCTTCTTTAGGTAATTCAGAAACGTTTAAGGAACAATGATAAACATCGCGGAGATTTTGTGTTGTCAAAACATTAGTCGCATTTCCTTCGCAATAAATCTCTCCTTCTTTTAGCAAGATCATGCTATCTGCATAATGTGCTGCAAGATTGAGATCATGAAGAACAGCGAGAACGCCGCCACCAGAATGAGCAAATTGTTTAGCAATATCCATAACGATGATTTGATGTTGAATATCGAGGCTAGCAATAGGTTCATCTAATATCATCCAGCGAGGAACCTCATTATGAACAGGTTTCCAGATTTGGCAAAGAACACGAGCAAGTTGTACGCGCGCTTGTTCTCCACCTGATAATTGGTGATAATATAGGTTACCATAATCAGAAAGGTCAACGCGATCTAAAGCTTTCTGGATAAGATTTTGCAATTCGGCTTTGGCAGTGCTAAATTGGTTTACAGAAAGGCCAAGCCCTACAACTTCATGGACTAAGAACGGAAATACGAGCGTTGTTGATTGTGGTAGTACAGCGCGCATTTTTGCCATTACATGAGTTTTTGTTTGGCATACATTATAACCATTTAAAGTTATTTTTCCACTGTAAGGAATTTCACCACTCAGAGCTTTGATAAAAGTACTTTTTCCTGATCCATTAGGGCCAATAATAATGGTAAAAGCACCACTTTTAGCTTGAAGATTAATGTGTTTAAGAATCTGTTTTTTTCCGCGCTGAACACAAATATTTGTCGCTTCAATCATGAAAAGTCTGTTCCTCGTTTGCATATAAGGATCCATAGAAAGAAAGGTGCACCAAAAAGTGCTGTTACAATCCCAATCGGCAATTCTGCGGGGGCAACAATTAAGCGTGCAAACATATCAGCAAAAATAAGTAATGCTGCTCCCAAGAGAGCAGAGCAAGGAATGAGATAGCGATGATCAGGACCTATGAGCTGACGTAAAATATGAGGAACAATAATACCAATAAAACCAATACCACCACTGACAGCAACAGCACTACCACACATAAGAGCAACAAGGGGAATAGAAATATTTTTGACGCGTTGAATATGGAAACCAATATGGCCAGCAACAGCTTCTCCAAGAGCAAGGGCATTAAGTGCTCGTGATAAAAAGGGAGAGAAAAGAAGACCAATAACGATAAAAGGGAGAACGAGCCATACTTTCAACCATGTAGCGCCCGCAAGAGAGCCCAGACTCCAAAAAGTGATATCACGCAGTTGTTGGTCATTTGCGACAAAAATCAATGTTCCGACAACAGCACTACTTAATGCACCAAGAGCAATACCAGCAAGCAGCATGGTTGCAATAGAGGTAAAGCTGTTATGTGTTGCTATTATGTAGAGAATAATCGTTGATAAAAGTCCACCAAAAAAAGCACCTATGATAACTTTATAAGGCTCTAGAAAAGGTGCAAATGAAACAGGAAAAGCAATGCCGACAACAATTGCTAAGACTGCTCCAAGTCCAGCACCTGCTGATACACCTACAATTCCGGGATCTGCAAGAGGATTACGAAAAAGCCCTTGCATAAGAACACCGGAGACAGCTAAAGCTGCTCCAATCAATAATCCCAAGATAACACGGGGAAGCCTTATGTCGATGAGCACGAGGTAATCACGCGTTTTACTACTTACCGAAAAATCTTGTGTAAGCATCACATGGAGGAGATCAACGAAAGAAACCTTTGCTGCACCATTCAAGAGCCCACCAAAAATACTTAAAATAAGGAATATTATTAAGCTTAATAATAAAATCTTCCCCTGCTTTGAACGGTTTATTTTTTTACCTTCTTTTTCTTTAGGTAAATGCATCCTGGATGTACCGTCTACCATTTTTATCAGCTCTTACCGTTTTGATGTGCACCATAAAGTATCTCAATAAGCTCTCTTGATGCGTCTGCAGTACGTGGACCAAATCCCAAAAAATACATAGCATCCATCTGTTTTATGGCATGATTTTTCGCTGCAGTTGTTGCTTGAATTGCCGGTATGGCTAAAATCTTATCAATGCTGGTTGATCTTGCACCATGTTTTACAAGCAAAATAACATCAGGATCTGATTTCAATAATGCTTCGCCGTTGAGAAGTTTATATCCTTTATAATCGGTGATAGCATTGATAGCGCCTGAAAGTTTGATCATACTATCAGCTGCAGTACCTGTTCCAGATGCCATGACGCGTCCATTTTGCACAGAGAAAACAAAAAGAACACGCTTTGGTGTTGTTACTTTCGCCAAAAGCGCATCGTTGTCTAAAAAATTACGCTTCAATTTCTCAATTAACGCTGCGGCTTGCACTTCCCGATGAATGGCTTGACCAACGAGGCGAATCTTTTCTATCACATTTTCACGGGAGTAGTCTTCTGGTATGATCACCAGAGGTATCGATGTTTTTTTGAGAATATCAATTGTTGAAGCGGGACCACTTCCTTCAACAAGCAATATACCCTCTGGAGCAAGTGATAAAACCCCCTCAGGTGAAAGAGCACGCATATATCCTAGCACAGGAAGCTTGAGCGCTTCTTGTGGGTAGACGCTTGTACTATCACGGGCGACAAGTTGATCTTGGGCTCCCAATGCATAGACAATTTCTGTAAGTGCTCCGCCGATAGAAACAATTCGAGCATTTTCAGGAAAACGCGTTGCAGGTTCAGCAATCACTTGTTTAGAAAAACAAGTAAGAGAGAGCAGTAAACACATAAGAAAAAGGTTTGATAACCTATGTAAAAGAGATATGAACATGTCTAACCTTATCTTAGTTACTGCTGTTTTCTTGGCATGATGGCAAACTATTCAATAAAGAACGCCAATCTTCACGTTCTTTTTGACCCTCTTTGCGTACGCCAAAAAATTGAATAACCATCTCATCATCTTTATCGAAAACTTCAAGTGAACTGACATAACCATCACGGGTAGGTTTGCGAACATGCCATACACTAGAAATCCCAGACGTGAGTAAATGAAGGTCAAATCTTGGATCAAGAACATTAAGCCAAGGTCCCATTTGCTTAATATTTTTTACAGTCCCACTAAAAATTTGAATACACCCTTTATTCCCAACAAAACACATGATTGGCAGTTCTTGTTGTGCGACTTGGTTAAGCATTATTTCAACAGCATTTACCTGTAATTCATCGGCAAATTCATTACCAACATATTTTACAGCATGATGTCGATTAATTTTAAATTCGGAAATAATTTTGTGAAGTTGGTGTACATCTGTCATTTTCCGCCAACGGTCCCGAAAACTCTCAATATCCAATTCTGTTATGTCACACTGGGCTGGGAGAGAAACGGGAAGAATGTTAAGAACAGGAGACTGATCTTCAAGAAGGAGCTTTTCAACAAGTTTATTCCACTCTTCCATATTTGTCATATCTTTAGAATAGACCTTTAAGATAGCAACGCCATGTTGATCAAAGAATTGCAGACTTTTTGTAGGTTTTCCAAGAATAACGACATCATATTCAAAACCGAACTTCCATTGTTTTGTAAAAATACGCAAATCAATTTCACCAAGTGTGATAGGAATATGTTCGTTTTGAACAATTTTTTCAAAGCGTCCCGTTATTTCGTGAACAGCATATTCATTGCGAGTTAAGACCATGACGGTTCCAAGTCGAGGTGCATTTTCCAAGAGAGTAGCAACATCAGTTTGTAGCCTTTTTGCTTTTCCAATGGTACAATAAGCCGCAATAAGCTCCGCTTCAGATATACCAATCGAAACCGCAAAATCGCGGTTTCGCATTTCTTTTTTTTCTTCACGCAAACGAAGAATCATTTCAGCTGTATGTGCCATGAATTTACCTTATGCTACTTAACTCAAAAACTAACTTTCAAATTTTACAATTCCAAGGCAATAAATTAAATTCTTTTAAGAGTTCAATCTATCACAAAATAACACTCTATCGCCAACAGCTGAGCAATCAAAAAACGATAAAACAGAAAGAATTAAAACTTTTCTACCAAATCTTTGTAATTTTAAAGATGTTGAAAATAGAAACACAATAATTAATCCTTTTATCAATATGATTTTATTGACCGAATAATTAACAGAAGTGACTAAAACTTTTGTACAAACGACACCTTAAAGTTACGACCAGGCTGGCTATAATAGTCTTTTGGTGTTGAACTTTTACCTGAAGGAAGTTCAGATACATTCCAATATTTTGTATTGAAAAGATTATAAACACCGGCTCTTAGAATAGGTCCTGTTTCACCGAATGGTTTCCACCACCCTGTCATATCAACGACATGATATCCTGGAATTTTTTGGTAATCAGATTCTCCGGCTACTTTATCACGTTTAGCTGCCAAAGTAAGGATAATATCGCTTCCCCAAACCTCTTTTGCATATCCTAATCCGATAATTGCTTTCAAAGGAGGAATTGAGTTAAGATACTCCTTTTTATCAAGATCTTTTCCTTGTGAATAAGCAAGAGCAACATTGCTATGAAAACCGTTTTTAAGAACTAAATGGGCTTTTGTCTCAACACCAAAAATTTGCACGTGAAAACGATTCATATAATGCCGACGCGCAAATCTAAATTCCTCTGATGGCCCTCTATCCTCAGTATCTATGAAATTCTTATATTGATTAAAAAAGGCATTGAAGGAACCACCGAAATTTACATTTCCATACCGTAAACCAACATCATACCCATTGCTTGTTTCTGGTTGAAGATCAGGATTCCCTTTCACGTAATAAGCAGAAGGTTTGATATAAGAGACGTAAAGTTCTGAAATACGTGGTGCACGAAAAGCCTGTGCCCACTGAGCATAGAGCGTTACTTGATTACGAACATCCCACTCCACGCGTAATTTAGGAGAAAAGCGTGAACCACTTCTTTCTGGAGGGAATTTATCAGAAATCAGAGCTTTCTCATAAGAAGGTGTTTTCTGAGGAACATATTTGTACCAATCATACCGGATTCCCGGTGTTACACGAAAACGATCATCAACCAACCCAATTTCATCTTCAAAAACAAAACCTAAATTGTAACCATTTGTGTCTGGCGAATCTGATCGATTAGCAGGAACAAAAAGACATCCTCGAGCGTATTCTTTTATATGACAATTGTCTTTACCTAACAAATAGTGATGAAATTTAGATGACGAAACATTCATTACAAACTTTAACGTATGGTTTATAGTGCCAAAATCCACTTTTTTAAGGGCATCAGCATTGAAACCATAATTGATATTACGCAAGAAATTATCTCTCAAATAATCCCCTTTGGGGGCTGAAACACGAACGCCTGTCATAACGTAACGACTTGATTGCCTTTGCCAATAAAGCTGCCCATTAAACGCATCAAGAACTGCATCACCATTACCATTATAATTATAAGAAAGAGAAAAGCGCTCACGAAGTTTATTATCCTGCTCATAAACGGAACCTGGAGCGTATCTTTTAGACGAATTTAATTCATGTGTGTTACTCTTATGACCAAAACGCTCTGCGGTAAAACCAAGGCGGTGATTATCACTCAAATATTGATGAATTTTAAAAAGTAAGTTATTTTTATCAAAGTGAGAAGGGTTTTTGCGCGTGCGTTCCTCATACCCTTCTACTGTTCCCATATTTTTGCGCTCATGACCTTCTACATAAGATCCTTGAAAAAGTAAAAATGTCCGGTAATTACGCACAGCAAAAGCTTGATCGATGCGCCAGCTGTTATCAACAGAATTATAACCACCTTTTATAAGGCTTCCCCAATTCTTTTCTTCCACGATCAGGTCTTCAGGATCAAGGGTACGCAACGCAATGATTCCCCCTAAGGCGCCAGAACCATAAAGACTAGAATCTGATCCTTGAATAGTATCAAACGTAGAAAGAGCATTGAAATCAAAAGTTGTGTTTCCACCTCCACCACGGAATATATCATTAAACCATGGAAGAGAAATACCATCCATTGTCGTAAGAACACGGTTTGCATCTAAACCCCGAATAACGAAACTGTTATTTTCTGAGTTATAGGATACGGAAGGATTAAGACGACTCACATCATAAACATCAGTTATTTGTCTTTCATCAATATTCTTGTTGGTCTTACGATCAGTCAGAATGGTTATTGAATTTGAAGCATCTTCTATTTTTTTTCCTTTAATAAGGATTGGTTTGAGTTCAGTGACAGCACTTCCATCTTTATTTTGTGCAAAAACAAATGAAGGTATACAAACCGATAATGCACTTAAAATTACACAGCTTTTATAGATATTTTTTCGTCTTATTTGCATAACACATCATAACCCTTTTAAACATCCCCTCTCTGTTTTGAAATTTTTTTAATACAAAAAGGCTGGACTCACTAATTAAAACTTGCCAGCCAAGTAGGAATGATTTTGACAACAGCACAAAATCATTAGAAGACCATATTAAACATGACAAAATCAGTCAAGAAAAAAGTTGCAATTTCAAAATAGCTTGTTTTAATGAGATTGAACACCAATATTAAGCTTAAAATAGTGGCAGAAAAAACGATGAATTTTGCAAATACGAAACAATTATTAATTCTTTGGATTGGTGCATTTATTGGGGCTTTCTTTTTGCATGTATTATTGGCAGCACAGTTTTATTTTCAAAGTACTGGTATCAGTAATGGCTTGCTCTCGTCGGAGATTATGCTGACTTTTGTGCAAGAAACTGTATATCCGGATGTTGATACAGACTTGCCAGATATTCATAGAGAGTTGGATATTAATACAGAGCAAGAAGTATTACAGTCTGATCTCCTAGAGCAGGAGTCAGAAGGATTGGAATCCGTGGATGAAGTTCAATCGGAAGAACCTCAGCATATAGTAGAACAAGATGATTTAAAGCCTTTGGAAGAACCCCTACCTCAAAAAGTGGAGCATAAAGCGTTTATCAAAAAAACAATACCGATGCCAAAGGCAGTAGTAAAGCGCTCCAATGCAAAGGCGGTACGTTCTTCTTCCATCAACAAGGGCGGCGGTACAGCAGGGCTTGAAGATATGTTGTTAATGGAGTGGTTAGCAAAGGTACAGTCACAATTAGAAAGGCAAAAAAATTATATTGTGGGACAGCGCACCAATCGTACAAAAGGAACGGTGAAGTTAGAATTTATGGTGCATGAGCAGGGGAGTATTTTTTCTAGTCGTGTCGTTGTTTCTGCTGGAGATCCAGAACTTGATCGATTAGCGATGGCAGCCCTTCGACGCGTTGGTTCTTTTCCACCACCACCACCATCAAAAGTGAATAAAACAATTAGAGTATCCCTAATATTTAGCTGATTTTTTATACGGGGCGATTTTCTTATAATATATTGATTTATAATGATTGTTTATAATTTTGATGAAAGTTAAAATATAATTTATTCGAATTTTTTTGATGTTGAATCAATCAAAACCATCCGCTTACTTATGATACAAGTTGAGGAGGAGCATGGACAAAAAACTTCTAAAAAGCAGTGAACATACTTCTTATGAGTGCTCTAAATGAAAGGGCTTTTGCAACATTGGGAGTTAAGGGATGATAGAGCTATAGCTTTTATTAATTAAAGGTCTAATCGATTTTTATACCATTCGTGAGAAGATTTTCGTAAGTACTTTTCAGATACACCGTTGTGAAATGGACTTAGAAACATTAAAATAAAACAATAATATAAATAAGAAAAACATACTATTTGGGGATGCTCTGTTTTGTGTAAAGGATGTGAGCTTATATGTAAAAATGAGAAAAAAGCAAAGCTTCATCTTCATTATTAAAAGATATTGACATATTTAAAAGTCGTAAAACCGAATGAAAAGGGAAGGGGCAGAAGAGAATTGTTTGTCTTTAAGGCTTTCTAACTCAATGAGTCTCTCTTTCTGTTATCAGAGATAATCCAAACGATATACACAATAATGCGCCCCTATTGGGTATAGAAATATTGTAAGCAGAAAAAATAGTCTTAAAATAAGCTGTTTCACAAGATTTGAATATTGACTAATAAGCAACAGTAAAAGGATGAGCTATTTGTTTCACTCTTCTCTTATATTTGTAATCTCTATGATATTGTCATCTATGTTGAGAAGAAATGAATTATTTGTACTACCTGTTGATTTATAATGATAATTCATCATTTTGTATTTGAAATAAAAGACCCAAATAGTGTAGGGTTTTCTCATTTCGAATTTATGAATACTGAATCAATTAAAATTACTTTTTATACGTCCTAAGAAGGTTGGTATGTGGGTACTATTTAAAAAGGAATAAAAACACTTCTTATGAACCCTTTCAAATGCTACTTGGGAAGTTCAGGCATATTATTTCCGTCGACCAGAAAGCAAGTCGGTTTTTATATTTATTTTCCCGGTGAGTCTCGCTTTGTAAACACCGTAATTTTCCATGACACACATCACGTAATTCCGTGTTTCTGTATAAGGGATACGTTCAATCCAATCGATGACGTTATCGAGAGGTTGTCCTCGAGGATCGCCATAGCGCTTGGTCCATTCATTGACACGGCGGGGGCCTGCATTATAGCCAATAAGAGTTAGTATATAGGATCCATTAAAACGTTCCAATTGTTCATTGAGAAAATGGGCGCCTAATGTCACATTATAACGCGCATCACTGCTAAATCTTTTAGGAGACCATGCGATTGAGTATTTTTTTGCTAGTGCTTCTGCAGTTGTAGGAAGCAATTGGAGTATCCCTTGTGCACCTGCTTGTGATATGGCTGTTGGATTAAATTCGCTTTCTTTGTGTGCAATGGCATAGATAAGCGATTTTTCTTCTACAGAAATATGAGCAGAGTCTGGTATAGCTCCCAGAGGATGAGAGAGTGCTCCAACATTTTTTCCTAGGAAAGCAGCCATTTTTCCGATTCTGAGGCTGGTATAATAGTCACCATTTTTTTCTGCCATAACAGCCAGAAGAGCTAATTCACCGGGGCTTTCTATTTTTTTTCCGAGTTCTCTATAAAAAACTTTAGCAAACTCAGCATATCCAGCTTCTTCAAGACGTTGAATTGCTTTGATCGCTTTTCGTGCACTAAAATGTTGTCGCTCAGCGATTGTTGGTTTAGGAAAAGAGATATTAATTTTTTTTTGGTTGAGTCGCGCAGCGGCTAATTGACCATAATACGTTGCGCCAAAATGAGCGGCGCGATGAAAGTACAGCTGGGCATTTTTATGTTCTCCTAGCGTTTCTGCTGTTCGTCCCATCCAGTAATATCCACGTGATGCAGCAAAAGGTAAAGAGGAGAGTTGAGGAATGCGTGAAAAATGTTGCATTGCCAACTTAGGGTTATGAAGAAACCGTAGTGCATACCATCCTGCGTGAAATTCAGCATCGACGGCTAATGCAGATGTCATACCGGTGTGCCTTGCAACGAGTTGATAAGCTATTTGGGGTTTGTTTAAATCAAGCATTTCACGAGAAAGGGCGCGTTGCTCTTTCCACAATGATTGAGGGTTCATAAGATGGAATGCATCTTGTGATGTTTTCATCATGAGTGTTGCGGCTGCATCATATTGTTCTGTTCGCCGCAGATGGCGCATTCGAGCAAACTGGAAGAGAGGATCTTTTTTCCATACTCTTTCTAAAGCTTTTAATTTTTGTGTTGCGCTAGGATCATTTTTTTCAACCGCCACAAAAGCATCAAAAAGAGATTGAGCATGGGCTAATTTTGCAACGCGTGCCGCTGAATCAAAACGATGTGCATACAACATAAACTGCATGCGTTTTAAATGATCAATAGGTTTTAAGGCAGCACTTGCATTTTTAAGAACAAATACTTCTTCTTGTGCATTAAGCCGTGTTTTATGCCACCATGGTGCAATAATGTGTTGAGCACGGGTGATTTGTCCCGTTGCAATGAGCGCTTTAGCAAAGAGAGCCATGCCTTGTGCTGTAAGGGGGGGATGATGAGAAAATTTTTGGATAATGGCGTGTGTGATATTGGTTTCGTTAAGAAAAGCACGTTCAGCATTGCGTTGCATCGTTTCTATACCAGGCCATCCTTTTAGCATGTTAATTGCATTAGATATTTCAGAGCTTGGTATATTATTTTGCTTTGATAGTCCTAGCGCCCATGTCAAAATATAACGATCAAGGCTATGTTTTTCCATTGAATTACGAAGATTTATTGTTTTTGCAATATTGTTGTTTGCTAGTGCATCTAATCCAGCTTTTAGTTGTTTGAGTGTCGCAGTATTGTGCGATGTCGTGTGTCTCTGTTGAAGAGGTTCTTGAGCTTTTTGTTTTATGGCAATGGGGGTAGGACGTGTCGAAGGGATTGGTACTTTCCCATGTAAAAGCGGTGTTTGTGCAAGTGCACTTGAAAATAAAATTCTTATTGCCAGTATAAGTGCAGTAAAGGTTGATACGAAAAGAGAGGTGGAAAATACACGCATAGAGAAAAGACCTTGAGACCTTGCTTTTTGTAAAAAAAACTTAAGGTTTTTTAGAACACAAGCGTGAAAAACGCGTTAATATAGACGGTTTGTTTTAAAGAAATGTTCAACATTTAAGGAGGTTCATTTTCATCTTATGAGGGCTTTTTTTGAAATTCATCTTGCTTCAATGATAGAGCAAGATTATGCTCTATTTAAAATTTATAAAAGGCGATTATAAAAAAATAAAAGCAAACATTATAGGGAGTTTATCATGCTCAAGGGAGCTATAACTGCGCTTATCACCCCGTTTGATAACAAGGGCGCAATTGATGAGAAGGCATTTTGTGATTTTGTTGAATGGCAGATTACACAAGGGATTAATGGTGTAAGCCCTGTTGGGACAACAGGTGAATCAGCAACTTTAAGTCATGAAGAACATAGGCGAATTATAGAATTGTGTGTCAAGCAGGTCGCAAAGCGTGTTCCTGTTATTGCGGGAGCGGGATCAAATAGCACAAGTGAGGCTATAGAGCTTGCACAATATGCAGAAAAGGCTGGTGCAGATGCAGTTTTGGTTGTCACTCCTTATTACAACAAACCAAATCAATCTGGTTTATACAAGCATTTTTCTTCTATTGCCAAAGCTGTTTCTATTCCGATTATAATTTATAATATCCCTGGTCGTTCTATTATCGATATGGCCGTGGAAACGATGAGAGATCTTTATCAAGATTTTAAAAATATCGTTGGTGTTAAGGATGCGACGAGCAGAATTGAGCGCGTTAGTGAGCAACGTGAAAAGTGTGGCAAGGATTTTATGCAGCTTTCCGGTGATGATTGTACAGCGTTAGGATTTAATGCACATGGAGGTATGGGCTGTATTTCGGTTTCCTCGAATGTTGCTCCAAAGCTTTGTGCAGAGCTTCAAGCTGCGTGTTTTCGTGATGATTATAAAACAGCACGAGAATTAAATGATCGCCTCATGCCTCTCAATCGTGCTGTGTTTATTGAACCTAGCCCAGCAGGGATTAAATATGCTGCTACAAAATTGGGGCTTTGTGGTGAGACTGTACGTTCTCCGATTGTTCCATTAACAGAGAGCACAAAGAAGGTTATTGATGTAGCCCTCAGCCATGCTGGTCTTTTAAAAGCATAAAATGATATTGAAAAAGTCATGAATAAAAAAAAGAACGCGCCCGTACGGAAAATAATTGCTGACAATCGTAAAGCACGTTTTAATTTTGAAATCCTTAATAATCTCGAGGCTGGTCTTGTCCTTCAGGGAGCGGAAGTGAAGTCCTTACGTTCCAATCATGCTAATATTGCTGAAAGCTATGCGAGTTTTGAGAATGGGGAATTATGGTTAGTAAACAGCTATATTCCTGAATATACGCAGGCTAATCGTTTTAATCATGAACCACGACGTTTGCGCAAATTATTACTTTCAAAACGTGAGATGGCACGTTTTTTTAATGCAACGTCTCGTGAAGGAATGACACTTGTTCCTCTCAAACTTTATTTTAATGAACGAGGGCGCGTTAAGTTGGAGATCGCTCTAGCGCGAGGGAAAAAGCTTCATGATAAGCGCGAAACGGAAAAAAAACGCGATTGGGGACGTGAAAAAGCAAGACTTTTAAAAAGATATGGATGACGGATGCGATTTAGATATCCTTTATTTATAGCGCTATTTAAAATAGTTTTAGCATTGATCTAAGTATGTTTTTACTGCTTGAAAAATTTGGTGAAACATAGCGTCTGTTAAGCGGCCAGTATTCGTATTATAACGAGAACAGTGATAGCTTGAAAAGATGCGTAATCTACCGATATTATTGATTTCGCCATGTCCAAAAGGGTGAGCTAAAACTTTTGCATTAAGGGCACGTATTGTTGAATGGTGCGCAATGGTGCCTAAGGTAATAACGGCTTTAAGTTTGGGAAGATTTGTTAAAAGAGGAGAGAAGAAATAGCGGCACGTGTTAATTTCTGCACCGGTGGGTTTATTTTCTGGTGGAACACAACGAACAGAGTTAACAATTGCTGCATCAATAAGTTCAAGAGTATCGTCTGCTCTTTCTTCAAAGGTTCCTTGGGCAAAACCAAACTTTTTTAAAGTTGAATAAAGTAAGTGCCCAGCATAATCACCAGTAAATGGACGTCCAGTTCGATTTGCTCCGCGTAATCCAGGGGCAAGCCCAACAATAAGAAGGCGTGTTGTGTCTGGCCCTTTATAAGGAAAGAATGGGCGCACCGGTGCATTATACCAACTTGGTTCTTTTACACGCCAGCCAGCGATAAATTGATGGAGCCTAGGACATAAATTGCAATTTGGGGGTGGTTCTGGGCAAAGCGATGTTAATTGGCTATTCATGGTGTTAGGCATTAATCGTTTTTCTATTTTTTTTGAGTCTTTTATAGCGTATATGACGGGTTATGGTTTGATAAACAATCTATAATGAATATAAATAAACTTTTTTAGAAGAAAGTTTAATATAAACTTATTGCTCATTATTGTGTAAGGATAGGTCATCTTTCAGTAATTTATTCGATGAATAAGAGTGCAATACACATGATGTTCAAAGAAAAAAGTTCTCTCTTTAGATAAAGATATTATCATAAAAAGTATGTATAAGGCTGCTGTTATTGCAAAGGGTTTAAACAGCAGGTATTCCTTTTAAAAGGATAAGGACTCCAGACAAGTATTCTGTCAAGAAAGATCTCTCTTTGTTTGAAGTCAATCTATTGGAATGCTTTTAAAAGAAATTTTGATAACGAGCATGAATAGGTTATACATTTTTATAAATTTTCCAAGATTTTTTTTAAATAAGTTCTTTAATTAAAAAATATAAAAGTTTGTGTTGTTTTTCTTGTGTTTTATTTTGATTATTGTATATACTACTTTATCCGCTATTAAATTTTTTTATTTGAGAAAGAGGCATAAATGGCCCGCGTAACGGTAGAAGATTGTATTGATAAAGTTGACAACCGCTTTGAGTTGGTACTTTTAGCAGGTCATCGGGCGCGTCAGATTTCACAAGGAGCGCAGATTACGGTTGATCGCGATAATGATAAAAATCCAGTTGTTGCTTTACGTGAAATAGCAGAAGAAACATTGTCGCCTGCTGATTTAAAGGAAGACCTTATTCATTCGCTGCAAAAACATGTGGAAGTAGATGAGCCAGAAATGGCAAGTGAATTTATTACCCATTCAGGTGAAGCTGAAAGTGTTTTTAATACGTCGTCGCAAGAAGAAGGTACTTCATTTGATCATATGTCAGAAGAAGAGCTTTTAGCGGGTATTGAAGGTTTGGTTGTTCCAGAAAAAAGTGACGATTACTAATTGCAGAAATTTATGTTACAGGAGTAAAGATACCTTGTCATGTAAGGAGCAATTATTTTTCTTGTCTTTTTTGATAGGACATGTTCAATAAAGATTAGAGGTGTGAAAAGATAAAGGATATGCTCGTATGATGCGTCAGTGTGAGCTTGTTGGACGTGTTCAACGTTACAAGTCTGACGTAGATGAGGCTCTTTTAAACAGGGCCTATGATTATGCAATGAAAAAGCATGCACATCAAAAGCGTGCATCAGGTGATCTTTATTTTTCTCATCCTTTAGAAGTTGCTGCTATTTTGACAGATATGCGGTTGGACGAGGCAACGATTGCTGTTGCTCTTTTGCATGATACAATTGAAGATACAAGCGCTACACGAGCAGAAATTGATCAGATTTTTGGTTCTGAAATCGGAAAGTTGGTTGAAGGGCTTACAAAGCTTAATAAGCTTGATCTTGTATCAAAGAAAGCCGTACAAGCAGAAAATCTTCGTAAACTTCTTATTGCTATTTCTGATGATGTTCGTGTTCTTTTAGTCAAACTTGCTGATCGTCTTCATAATATGCGTACCCTTGGTGTTATGCGTGATGATAAACGTCGGCGAATTGCTGAGGAGACGATGGATATCTATGCGCCACTTGCAGGCCGTATGGGTATGCAGGATATGCGTGAGGAGTTAGAGGATCTCTCTTTCTTTTATTTAAATCCAGAAGGTTATCGTACGATTACCAATCGACTTTCTGAATTATTGAAACACAACCGTGATTTGCTTTCCACAATTGAAAATGAATTGACAAAACTTTTTTTCGAGCATGGCATTAAAGCAGATGTTAAAAGCCGTCAGAAAAAATCTTATTCAGTCTTTCGCAAAATGGAAAGTAAAGCATTATCTTTTGAACAATTATCGGATATTTTTGGATTTCGTGTGATTGTTGAGTCCGTGAATGATTGTTATCGTGCTCTTGGTGTCATTCATACGACATGGCCAATGGTTCCTGGTCGTTTTAAAGATTATATCTCTATACCAAAGCAAAATGATTATCGTTCTATTCATACAACAATTGTTGGTCCTTCAAGACAACGTGTTGAGTTGCAAATTAGAACGGCTGCTATGGATGAAGTTGCTGAATATGGGGTTGCTGCTCATTCCATATATAAAGAGCACGGTTCCAATTATTCGACTGTGAAGTTATCAAGTGAAACGAATGCCTATGCATGGTTGCGTCAAACGATACAATCTTTGTCTGATGGAGATAATCCAGAAGAGTTTTTAGAACATACAAAACTTGAGCTTTTTCAAGACCAAGTTTTTTGTTTTACGCCGAAAGGTCGATTAATTGCTTTTCCTAAAGGAGCTACGCCTATTGATTTTGCTTATGCCGTCCATACAGATATCGGTGATTCTTGTGTAGGTGTAAAAATCAATGGTCGTATTATGCCTTTAATGACCAAATTAAAAAATGGTGATGAGGTTGATATTATTCGCTCACACGCTCAAATTCCGCCAGCAGCATGGGAATTTCTTGTTGTCACAGGTAAAGCACGTTCAGCTATTCGACGAGCAAGTCGTGCAGCAGTACGTAAACAATATTCGGGTTTAGGATATCGTATTCTCGAGCGTTCATTTGAATATATGGGAAAGCAATTTTCAAAAGACCTTTTGAAGAAAGTTTTGCCACGTTTAGCACGTAAAGATGTAGAGGATGTATTGGCTGCTGTTGGGCGTGGAGAGCTGTTTTCCGCTGATGTGATTAAAGCAGTTTATCCTGATTATCAAGAGCGTGTCGTACAAAAGCCCTCTTTTAAGCCTGGGGAAGAAGGGTGGTTTAATATTGAAAATGCTCAAGGTATGATTTTTAAAGTTCCAGAAAATGAAAAGGATACAATGGTTGAAAATCATCAATCTAAAGCATTACCTATTCGAGGAACTCGTGGAGATATTCCTGTACGCTTTTCACCAGAAGGAGCTGTGCCTGGAGATCGGATTGTTGGTATTATGCAGCCAGGGGCTGGGATTGTTATTTATCCAATACAGTCTTCAGCTTTGATGGCGTATGATGATCAGCCAGAACGATGGATTGATGTCCGCTGGGATATTGATGCCCAAATGAATGAACGTTTTCCTGCACGGATGAATATTTTAGTTGTAAATAGTCCTGGTTCTTTGGCTGAAATTACACAAATAATTTCTGCTAACGATGCCAATATCCAAAATTTATCTTTTATCCGTACAGCACCAGATTTTACAGAAATTATGATTGATTTGGAAGTGTGGGATTTAAAACATTTGAATCGTATTTTTTCTCAGTTAAAAAAGGCAGGTTCAGTAAGTACAGTACGGCGGGTTCATGGATAAAAAGAAAGATTTTGCAATGAATACACAAGATGTCATTGATATTTTTAAACAAGCAGATGCTATTCTAGAAGGGCATTTTATTTTAACATCGGGGCGCCATAGTGCGACTTATATGCAAAAGGCGAAAGTATTCATGCATGCTAATTTGACGGAAAAGCTCTGTCGTGGATTGGCTGAAAAAATAAAAGAATCTATCAAGGAATCAATTGATTATGTCGTTGGTCCCGCAATTGGCGGTCTTATCCCTTCCTATGAGACTTCACGTCACCTTGGTGTTCCTTCTCTTTGGGTAGAGCGTGTAAATGGCATCTTTGAATTGCGTCGTTTTGAAATCAAGAAGGGTGCACGGGTTGTTATTGTTGAAGATATTGTAACAACGGGTCTTTCCATTCGAGAGACTGTTGAAGCACTTGTTGCAGCAGGAGCAGAGGTATTGGCCAGTGCATGTATCCTTGATCGTTCTGGTGGTAAGGTCAATGTTGGAGTTCCATTGATTGCGCTTGCTGAATACGAGATAACCTCTTATGCTAGTGATGCACTTCCTGCAGATCTTTCTGTTCTTCCCGCGATTAAACCAGGCAGTCGAAATATTTAATTGTCGTTCTATTTTTTGTGCAAAAGCTTAAAAAGATTAATTTGGATGATATAGATTATTTCATCATCAAAAGATGTATATTGAGAGTCATATGCTTTTTCGTCGTCGAGAACCAATAGATTTTGTAACGCGTATTCGACTTTGGTTATGGCCACGTCGTTCATTTTCTCGCTCATTTTGCTACATACATAAACGTATTTTGCGTATATCAGCAACACCGCATGAAGTAGCATTAGGGGTTGCTGTTGGCGTTTTTTTAGCGTGTTCCCCTTTCTTTGGGCTGCATATTATTTTGGCAATATTTTTTTCTTGGCTTTTGCGTGCAAACTTTGCTGCCGCAATCATTGGGACGATTTTTTCTAATCCACTCACATTTTTATTGATTGTCATGGCTGATTATAAAGTAGGGTATTTTTGTTTATCACTTTTTAGCGATGTCAAAGAGATTTCTCTTTCGCAAATTCGTGCTCTATTTAATGGTTTGACATTGTCAAATCTCTCTCTCCTCTTTAAAGGCGCATGGGACACAATTATGAGTCCTATGATTTTAGGGGGAACTCTTTTAGGTATTGTTTTTGGTGGTTTATCTTATATAGGTGTTTACAGAGCAACGGTTCGTTTTAAACAAAAGCGATATCAAAAGATTATAAAAAAAAGGCGTTTAAAGAAGCGCTCATCGTAAGAAAGATCGGGTAATATCTTATGATTATTGGTCTTGGAAATGATCTGGTTGATATACGACGTATTGAGAAAATGTTGGTTCGTTATGGTGAGCGTTTTATCCAACGGATTTTTACGGATATTGAAAGAAATAGATCTGAAAATCTCAAAAAAAGCTCCTCTTCCTATGCAAAAAGATTTGCTGCGAAAGAAGCATGTGCTAAAGCCTTAGGAACGGGAATCGCTTGTGGTATCAATTGGAAAGACATGGGGGTAGTTAATTTGCCATCTGGTAAACCAATAATGCAATTAACAAATCGTGCGCAAATGCAACTTCAAAAGTTATTACCTCCTCATCATGATGCAGTTATTCATCTTAGCATAACAGATGATTTTCCTTGGGCACAGGCATTTATTATTATCGAAGCACTTCCACGTGGATAGATGGCGTGAGAGATTGTGCTTTTGTTATTTGAATATTATGATGAAAAAATTATATCTGTGATGAGAAGGCAGTTGGTGATGATCCCAAAAGATAAAGTGCATAAAAAAGAAAAAAAAGGTGGGCTTCTTGAATTTATTTCTGTTTTAATACAGGCTTTGCTTTTAGCAGCGTTTATTCGGACACTTTTTTTCCAGCCGTTTAGTATTCCTTCCGGTTCAATGCGTCCTACTTTGTTGGTGGGAGATTATCTGTTTGTTTCTAAGTATGCATATGGGTATTCTCGTTTTTCCATCCCCTTTTCTCCTCCTCTTTTTTCTGGACGGATTTGGGCATCTCAACCTCAACGTGGAGATGTGGTCGTTTTTCGCTTACCAAGTAATCCGAAGATTGATTATATAAAACGCGTCGTTGGGCTACCAGGTGATCGTATACAAGTCCGTCAAAGTGTCCTTTATATTAATGATGAGGCTGTTTCACGTCACTTTATGGGGGAGATTGATAATTCTGATATAACAGAAGTGAACTATCCTGTTGAGGTTTATCGCGAGACAATGCCTAACGGTGTTAGCTATGATACACTTGATTTAGCTTTCATCCCCAAAGTTGACGATACAGAAGTCTTTGAAGTTCCTCAAGGACATTATTTTATGATGGGAGATAACCGCGACAATTCAGATGATAGTCGTTTGGATGTAGGCTATGTTCCAGAAGAAAATCTTATTGGTCGCGCGAGCGTGATTTTCTTTTCTATCAGTAATGGTTCAAGTGCTTGGCAGATTTGGCGTTGGCCATTTGATGTGCGTTGGAAGCGTTTGTTTTCTTTCATAAATACGGTTCATGATTTGCCGCTTATCAAGCAAGGAAACAACGATGAAACGTCTAATGATTGATCAGCTTGTCAAGCTGACGGGACATCGTTTTAAAGATGAAGAGAGATTAAAGAAGGCATTAACACACTCGAGTGTACAAGATTCGGAACAAGGAAATTATGAACGGCTAGAATTTCTAGGGGATCGGGTTTTAGGGCTTTTGATTGCAGAAATGCTGTATCAACTTTTTCCTCAGGCAAGTGAAGGTGAATTATCAGTCCGTTTGAATCATTTGGTCAATGCACAGACATGTGCTGATATTGCGCGCGAAATGAAGCTTCCTGACATGATCCACGTTGGTTTTGAGATGAAAAATTTCGAAGAACGTCGACTCATCAATATGCATGCAGATGTCGTGGAAGCTTTAATTGCTGTGATATATCTCGATGGAGGATTGGAAAGCGTTCGCCCTTTTATTCAAAAATATTGGCAAAGTCGGGCAAAGAAAATGGATGCTGGTCGACGTGATGCCAAGACAGAATTACAGGAATGGGCGCATATCCAAGGCAATGCACAACCACATTATCAGGTTATAAAACGTTCAGGTCCAGATCACGATCCTGTTTTTATGGTAGAGGTAAATATTGCTGGTTTTGCTTCAGAGATTGGGCAGGGAAGCTCCAAAAGATATGCTGAAAGAATGGCAGCTGAAAAAATTTTGCGACGAGAGGGTGTATGGAAAACAGTGGGAAAAAATGATCATGAGTGACGTTATGAAAACGCGTTCTGGATTTGTTGTGCTTATTGGGATGCCTAATGCCGGTAAATCGACACTGGTTAATCAATTGGTTGGAACAAAGGTTTCAATTGTAACACATAAAGTACAAACAACACGAACTTTAATCCGCGGTATTGTCATTCATGATGATGTGCAAATTGTGTTGGTCGATACACCGGGTGTTTTTCGTCCCCATAAGCGCTTAGAACGAGCCATGGTCTCTGCTGCTTGGGGAGGGGCTAAGAGCGCTGATGTTCTGCTTGTTTTAATTGACGCTCAAAGTGGTCTTTCGGATGAAGTTGATATGATGTTAGATATTGTGAACAATATGAAACAAGAAAAAGTTCTTGTTCTTAATAAGGTTGATACAGTTGTTAAATCATCTCTTCTAGCGTTAACCACTAAAATAAATGAACGTGTAAAGTTTGCGCAAACATTTATGATTTCTGCTCTAAACGGTTCTGGTTGCAAGGATTTACTTCATGCGCTGAGTAACATGATGCAGGAAGGGCCATGGTATTATCCAGAAGATCAAATTTCTGATATGCCCATGCGTCATCTTGCTGCTGAAATTACGCGTGAAAAACTTTTTCTTCGTCTTCATGATGAACTTCCTTATTCCTCAACGGTTGAAACAGAAAACTGGGAAGAGCGTTCAGATGGTTCCGTTAAAATTAATCAAGTTATTTATGTCGAGCGTGAGAGTCAGAAAAAAATTGTCTTAGGAGCAAAAGGCGATACAATTAAAGCGATTGGTCAAGCAGCACGTAAAGAACTCATGGAAATTATGGATCAAAAGGTTCATCTTTTTCTCTTTGTGAAAGTGCGCGATAATTGGGATACCGATCCAGAACGTTATCGTGAAATGGGATTGGATTTTTTAAAATAAGATTTTTAAAAATAATTAAAGTAAAATGAAGTGGAAAGAACAAGCCGTTATACTTGGTACACGCCAATATGGTGAAACAAGTGTTATTCTTGAGATTATGACACGTGAACATGGTCGTTATATGGGAGTGGTAAAAGGGGGGCGCTCGCGTCGCATGGCTGCTCTTCTTCAACCTGGAAATTTTGTGGAGGCTGAATGGTGGGCTCGTTTAGACGAACATTTGGGACTTTTTCGGCTTGAAGCTCTTGATTTACATGCGGCACGATTAATCTGTCTACCAGAAGCACTTTATGCTTTGCAATTGATAGCTTTTCATTTGCGGCTTCTTCCCGAACGTGATCCGCACCCCATTTTATATGATATTTTACACCTTTTTATGCAGAATTTTGATGAACCATTTATCAATGCAGAATTGCTTGTACGTTTTGAAATGCGGCTTCTTGAAGAACTTGGTTTTGGTCTTGATTTATCTTGTTGTGCTGCAACAGGTCGTCAGGAAAGGCTTCATTACGTATCACCAAAATCTGGGCGGGCTGTCTGTGAAGAAGCAGGAGAACCTTGGAAAAAAAAGCTTCTCATTCTACCACAGTTTCTTGTACAAAGAATGACTCGTCCTGCTGATTTTAGTGACATAATCAATGGTTTTATACTGACGGGTTTTTTTCTTATGCGTCATGTCTGGGAGCCACGAGATATAAAGCAGCCGTCAGTGCGCATGAATTTGATACAATTGTTTGAGCGCCAATTTGGTGTACAGGCATTAATTTGTTGATCTGATGATAATTGAATGGGAAAATGAGAATTTTAAAGACAATTGCTGAAGTTCGCCAATATACTTCAGAGGAACGACGTTTAGGTTTTTCGATTGGTTTTGTTCCAACAATGGGGGCATTGCATGATGGTCATCTTGCATTAGTACAGTATGCAAGAGCAATGTGTGATCGCGTAGTGGTTTCTATTTTTGTCAATCCAAAGCAATTTGGACCTCATGAAGATTTTTCTCAATATCCAAGAGATTTGAAGGGCGATTGTGCTTTGTTAAAAGAAGCAGGTGTTGAATGTGTTTTTGCTCCTTCTGTCGATGAAATGTGGCCACTGGGAAATGAGACAATTGTGAAGGTGGAAAAATTATCACGTATTTTGATAGGAAAATTACGTCCAGGGCATTTTTGTGGTGTAACGAGTGTTGTTGCTAAGCTTTTTAACATTGTCCAACCAGATAAGGCTTTTTTTGGGGAAAAGGATTTTCAACAAATTTTAATTATTCGGCGTATGGTTGAAGATTTGGCTTTTCCTATTGAGATTGTTGGAGTTCCTATTTTACGTGAAGCAGATGGAGTTGCGCACTCTTCACGCAATCAGTTTTTAACATTAGAAGATCGTAAAGCTGCCAAAATTATTCCTAAAAGTGGAAAAGCTGCTGAAAAGCTTTACCATGAAGGTGAACGGTCGGTTGATAAATTATGCAAAACTGTTCGTGATATTTTACAACAAGAAACGCGTGCAATCATTGAAGCAATAGATTTACGGGATATGGAAACTTTATGCGTGATCAAAGGAACATTGAATAAACCGGCGGTTTTACTCCTTACTGTCCGCTTTGGTGAGGTAAGACTTATTGATCAATATATATTGCAAGAGAAGGGTGGAAAATGAGTGTACATAAAACCGTAAAGCGTATGACATCTTCCGAAATACGTGCAAGAAAGGGACAACAGCCAATTGTTTCTTTAACAGCTTATCAAGCTTATACTGCGCGGATTGCTGATCCATATTGCGATATCCTTTTGGTTGGTGATAGCGTTGGGATGGTTGTGTATGGGTTTGAGACAACGCTTCCTGTTAATTTAGATATGATGATTTCACACGGGAAAGCCGTGGTGCGTGGATCTCAAAAAGCTCTTGTTGTTATTGATATGCCTTTTGGGTCTTATGAGGAAAGTCCAGAGCAAGCTTTTTTAAATGCATCGCGCATTCTTGCACAAACGGGGTGTGGTGCAGTTAAGCTTGAAGGTGGCGTTTATATAGCCGAAACAATAGATTTTTTGTGTAAACGTGGCATTCCAGTGATGGGGCATATCGGTCTTACACCCCAAGCAATGAATCGTTTTGGTGGTTTTAAAACACAAGGACGCAAGGAGAATGATTGGCAAAGAATTGAAGCAGATGGAGCAGCGATTGAAGAGGCTGGTGCTTTTGCTGTTGTTTTAGAAGCAATGGTTGAACCTTTAGCGGTGAAACTGACGGATAAACTTTCTATCCCTACGATTGGTATAGGGGCGTCCAATCAATGTGATGGGCAAGTATTGGTTATGGAAGATATGTTAGGTTATGGTGCCCATGTGCCAAAATTTGTTCGTCGTTATGGAAATCTTGAACAAGCCATGGAAATTGCAATCAAGAATTATGCAGAGGATGTTACCTCCCGTGCTTTTCCAGCGGATAATGAGGTTTATAAACTAAAATAAATTTCAGTTTAAGATCAGCAGTTTGAAAAGAGAACATTTGTTGTTTTGATAATGAATGTCATTATTTTATGTATTTTGTATGCAATTTGAACTGTGATTTTTTCCATTTCTTTAATGAAGTCACGCTCCTCATGCAAAACAGAGCGCCATTGGGTCGCTAATTCAGGTGCTTTTTTAAAGAAAGCTTTCTAAGGCACCCAATCCTATTTCGCGACGGCGTTCGTGAATAGTATAGTGGTAACTCCCTTATGAAATGTATAAAATTTATAGAGCACTTCCGTCTTTACGCTTCATAAGAGAGCAAGCCGGTATCATCACACACTTTTCCAATTTTCAATGCTGCGACAGCGCTTAGCACTTGAGATGGTTCATAAGAAGCATTTTAACTCTTTCTTTAAAAAATTTTACTCACACGCCAGCCCCGCTTGTGGTGTGCAAGAGAATGATTTTGATTGATCCAATATAAACAGATTTGAAATGAGTGAAGCTTACGATATTAGGAGCTCTCATTCAAAATGAAAAAACAATGAATTATTATTATAAGTCAGTGTGATGAGTCTGTAATGACAAGGAATCAACAATGCGAAGGGGCTATAATCTTTGGACATCCAAGTCATTAAAGCGCGTTAAAAATGCGTTTTCAATGTGTTGGGTAGAATAGGAGGATAAATTCAGATCATCGGGTAAAATATTATTGGGAGAGCCAAAATAGCGAAGGGCTTCTTCTGTATTAAATCCAGCAAGCGTAATCGATTCATAATATGCAGCGATACGGTCGGCTTGTTTAATTTTTTTTAAAAGTTTTTGAGAAAGATCAACGGGAAGAGAAAAGCGCATGTGGATAGCATCTTGGATGCGCTTTTCAACGCGTTCATATTGTTTTCCTATGACAGCTTTAAAAGGGGAAATCATATCGCCGATGACATATTCTGGAGCATCATGAAGAAGGGCATAAAGACATTCATTGCTTCCCGATTGTGGAAAAAGTTTTTGAAATATTTGTTCAACCAAAAGTGAGTGTTGTGCAACAGAATAGGCGTGTTCTCCTCGTGTTTGACCGTTCCAACGTGCTACACGAGCAAGTCCATGGGCAATATCTTCAATTTCAACATCAAAAGGAGAAGGGTTGAGAAGATCAAGTCGCCTTCCAGAAAGCATTCTTTGCCAAGCACGTGCTTCTCCATTTTTTAATAATTCAGCTTTAGCCATGCGTATTTTCTACAGTATTTTCAGGAAAGGTAAAATTCATATTTTCAGCAATATTTATGGTGATAGGAATGTTTTTTACAGTAAAGGGGATGTTATGATCCATAGCATCTTTTACGTGGTCAATACGCAGTAAAGCAAGAGCTTCATTGTCTACACATGTTCCCAAGGATCCAAATACTTTTGTTCCTGCTTCAATGCTAGATTGAGGGGACAATTCATGCTGGCCTTTTACAATTAAAATACGGCGACGTGCTGCTTGGCGGTGGTGCATTCGTGAAACAACTTCTTGTCCAATATAACACCCTTTGTTGAATGCAAGTCCATTTATTTGATCGTAATTAATATCATGAGGAAAGACTTTACCAACTTCATAATCTTGACCACTTTCTGCAATTGCATAACGGATACGCAATTGATTCCACATGTTATGATATTCTGAAGCCAAAAAAGATGTTTTGCCATAGATTCGTATTATTTTTTCTTTTTCTGGGAATCGTTTATCAACAAAACTTGAATCAAAATTTAAAGTATCTGATTCATTTTTCCAAGAAACTGTAACAACTTCTTGGAATGGTTGTGTAATTTCTATTTTTTTACGCAGTTTATAAAGCAACAGACGCTTGTAGAGTATATCAGCTAAAGGCATGATAATATCAATCAAATAACCATCTTCTTTTTTGCCAATAAGAAAATCAGCAAGAACCTTTCCTTGAGGGGATAAGAGGGCTCCAGGGAAAATTTCTTGCGGGTTGATTTTTTTTACATCTGTTGTGATTAGGGATTGCAGAAAATCTGTTGCTTCTTCGCCTGTAATTTGAATAATTGCGCGATTTTTTAAGCAAATGGCATTTTGTTTTTCAATCATGGTTCTTGCCTTTCTGCTCAAAGTTACATAATCGATAAGAGAGGAATATGTAAGGAGCGTGGCTATGTTTAAAACATTTGATACAATTTTTAAAGGTGCAACACTTGTGAATCATGATGGAAGAAGCAAGCGTGATATTGGTGTTACAAATGGCCGTATTGCTGAAATTGGCGACCTTACATGTGCATCGGCAGGTGAGGTGATTAATTGTACGGGGCTTCATATTTTACCGGGAATTATTGATAGCCAAGTACATTTTCGCGAGCCAGGTAATGAATATAAGGAGGATTTGGAAAGTGGCTCGTATTCTGCTGTGTTAGGGGGGGTGACAGCAGTTTTTGAAATGCCTAATACCAATCCATTGACAACATCAGAAGCTACATTAAGCGATAAGGTTAAACGCGCATTTCATCGAATGCATTGTGATTTTGCATTTTGGGTTGGAGGAACGCGTGAAAATGCTCATGAATTGTCTGAATTAGAAAGACTTCCTGGTGCAGCTGGAATTAAAGTCTTTATGGGGTCTTCTACGGGTGATCTTTTGGTCGATGATGATGAAAGTGTACGCCTTATTTTGAAGAATATACGCCGTCGTGCGGCTTTTCATTCTGAAGATGAGGCGAGGCTCAAAGAGCGTAAAATACTGCGTATTGAAGGGGATGCATCATCACATCCGATTTGGCGTGATGAAGTTGCGGCATTAAAATGTACGCAGCGTTTGGTAAAAATTGCTCATGAGACGAAGGCTCGGATTCATGTGTTACATCTTTCGACAGAAGAAGAAATTGATTTTCTAAAAAAACATAAGGATGTTGCAACAATTGAAGTGACACAACACCATTTGACGCTCACGGCTGATGATTATAAGCAATTTGGTACATTAATTCAGATGAATCCGCCTATTCGTGAGCCGCGCCACCGTGAAGCTCTTTGGTACGGTGTTCAACAGGGGATTATTGATGTTTTAGGCTCAGATCATGCGCCTCATACTTTGGAAGAAAAGCTTCAATCTTATCCTTCTTCACCTTCAGGAATGACAGGGGTGCAAACAACAGCAGCAATTATGTTGACACATGTGAATGCAGGAAAGATATCTCTTGAGCGTTTTGTTGATCTCACGTCACATGGCCCTAGTCGTATTTTTGGTATAAGCTGTAAAGGACGCCTTGCTGTTGGATACGATGCTGATTTAACAATTGTTGATCTTAAGCGAGAAGAAATTATTACGAATGGCTTAATTGGTTCGCGTGCCGGTTGGACACCTTATGATGGTAAAAAGGTTAAAGGTTGGCCTGTTGGGACCATTATCCGTGGTATGCGTGTGATGTGGGAAGGTGAAATTGTTACTTCTTCACAAGGAGAGCCTGTTAAATTTATAGAAACTTTGGTGTAAATAGATTAAACTTTATAGGTTTTATTTTATTATGCCATAAAACATCGCCTTTTAGAGCGGTGATATAAGGCATGCTAGCTTCCTTGGCACATAAGTATTTTTTTAAGTGTATGGTGAATATTTTTAGACTTGTTTGTCAAGCCTTTAGTACTTTTAGTTTAAGTAATAACATGGGTGAGAAGCCAAGAAGAATCTGTTCAACAAGAACCCAGCCTATTGATAAACAAGCTCTGAGGGTGGGCAGGAAGCCAAAGAACGATTTTGTTCAGGGGAAAGATGCTCACAAGAATAAAAACGTGTCGAGGAATTATTTTTCAAAAACTTCTCTATTTTCAGAGTAGATTTACAGCTCCCCTCATTTGTGAGAGAACATGGTTGATATTGCTGAAATTGAAGAAGACACTTTTTGTATAGATTAATTATTTATAATGCATGAGGAGGTTTTCGGATAAAGTTCTTCCTTCCTCAACGTATCTTTGATTGGCTTCAATTGCTGCTTGTGTACAATGATGATAATTTTCTGAGAAAGCACGGTATGCTTCATTAAACGCTTCATAAAAATAAGCGCGTCTTTGTGGGATAGGCTTTTCTGCTTCAATCAATGCGTTCATGTAGTCATACCATTGGTTTGTTGGAGTCTCGCAAAGATTTTGAAGAGAATGCAGAGATCCCAAAATTTCCGCTAGTCGGAGTAATTTTTTCTCATAAGGTGGAGATTGTTGCGCAAAGGTTGGCATTGAACTTACAATGAATATTAAAATAATGATGTTCATCAATCTATTACGCATTATTGTTATTGTTTTCCTTGAATAAAACTCTGTACAAATAAAATAATTGTGTCATGAAAACGATGTCAAAAAATAGGGTTAATTGTTACATTATTCTCACTTACTTATAAAATATAGGGCGTAAGAGACAGTAAGGAAACCATAATGAAATATTGAAAATACTGACGGAGTTTTTTGTAGTGAAAAATTTAAGATTTGCTTCCTGCAATCTATTTTTCACATAAATTTATAGTGTAACGCCTATAGAATTTTTTAAAGCTCGTTTTCTTCAAGGAGAGAAAAAATCTCTATCTACAGAATGCTTTTGTCTAATCAAATAAAATAGATTGTTTTTACGATCAATGATGGATACAGCCGTGAATACAATGGGAAAATGATAAGAAAAATTTACTATAAGATAAAAGTTCTAGCCTAAACCGCATAATGCGATAATTTGAGGTAAGATACATTTAAAAAGAGCGGTGCGTGGTATCGTTCATGGAGCCAATGATGAAAGAGTTGCGATTTTATAATACGCTAACACGTAAAAAAGAAAATTTTACACCAATAGATGCGACAAGAGTACGTCTTTATGTTTGTGGACCGACAGTTTATGATTATGCACATATAGGAAATGCACGCCCTGTCATTGTTTTTGATATTTTATTTCGTTTATTGCGTCATGTTTATGGCAATGAGCATGTTCTATATGCACGTAATATTACAGATGTTGATGATAAAATTAATGCACGAGCAGCTTGCGAATATCCAAACTTGTCACTGAATGACGCTATTCGTCAATTAACAGAACGTACATATTCTCAGTTTCAACAAGATACAATAGCACTTGGTTGTCTATTGCCAACCAGTCAGCCGCGCGCAACCGAGCATTTAGAGGAGATGCGCTCTTTAATTGAAAGGTTGCTTGAAAAGGGGCACGCTTATGAAGCGGAAAATCATATATTATTTTCTGTAAGTAGTATAAAAAATCCTCCCCATTATGGGGCATTTGCAAATCGTTCTTTAGATGAAATGAGGGCGGGGGCACGTATTGATGTTGCTGCTTATAAAAGGGAAGAGATGGATTTTGTTTTATGGAAGCCTTCTGAGGAAGGAGAACCAGGTTGGAAATCACCGGGCGGAATTTCTGTTTTAGGTCGTCCAGGTTGGCATATTGAATGTTCTGCAATGTCAATGGCAAAGTTATTAGCGCCCTATGGTGGTGGTTTAACTTGTGATGATCCGACCGCCAATATTTTTGATATCCATGGTGGTGGACTTGATTTAATTTTTCCTCATCATGAAAATGAGATTGCACAAAGTTGTTCAGCTTTTGGGACGGAGCGAATGGCTAATTTTTGGATGCATAACGGCTTTTTACAAGTTGAAGGTAAAAAGATGTCGAAAAGCTTTGGCAATTTCATAACTATTCGTTCTGTTTTAGAGAATAATTTTTTGGAGTTTAATGGTATTTTATCCGATGAAATGAAGCAAAATTGGGCTGGTTTGTCTGCGCGTTTTTCGATGTTGCAAACACATTATCGTGAACCATTAAATTGGACAGCACAGCGTTTAATACAATCGAGCAGCGAACTGTATCGTTGGTATGAATTGCTTCGCAGCAAAAAGAGTGAGATGAAAAACAATGAAGTAGTTGATGATACTTTGATAGATGCACTTAGTGATGATCTTAATACTCCAAAAGCACTGACTCTTTTGCGAAAATTTTATAAAGAAGGAGATGCTTTGGCTCTTGTTAATGGGATGAATTTATTAGGACTGTTACGAAAAGAATGGATTAAAGAAATAGACTGCCCATTATTTACAAGAAAAACTTTTCTTGATTCAAAATTTATTGATCAGCGCATTGCCGAAAGACTACAGCTTATCCATAATAAAGAGTGGGAAGCTGCGGATATAATTCGTGATGAGCTTGCAGCTGAGGGGGTTCTTTTAAAAGATAGTAAGGATCCGCAGAGTGGTAAGCGCATAACCGTGTGGGAAATAAAGCGACACTAATGTCTCTATTCCAGCAGCTCTCATGAAAAAGGAGAATATGATGGAATTTTTATATCATTATGGGTATGTCGCACTAAAATTAGTTGTAGGCCTTATCGCTTTCCTCTTGATTTTAAGAACCACAGGTCGTGGTAGTCTTAGTCAAATGACGCCAGTTGATTTGGTAAGTAATTTTGTGATGGGAAGTATCATTGGAGGCGTTATTTATAGTCCGGATGTTAGCAGTATTCAATTATTGATCGTCTTATTTATTTGGCAGACTTTGGTCACCACTCTTAATTTTCTGATGCGCTATTCAGTTTTTTTTCGTCGTCTCATTGCAGGACGTCATATTGCATTGGTTTTAGACGGAGTATTTCAAGTGGATAAGATTAAAAACTTAGGTATCAGTGTGAATGATCTGATTACAATGTTGCGTATTAAAGGCTGTAGTTTACACGAAGCTGCTTTCGTTCGTTTAGAAACCAATGGCGATTGTTCCGTTATTAAAAAGGAAGAAGGAAAGAAGTCTATCATTTTAATACAAAATGGCGAAATTCTTGATAAGGGGCTGAAAGAGATTGGTAAAACAAAAAAGTGGCTTCATGCAGAACTGAAAAAAAAGCATGTAAAAGTTGAAAATTTATTTGCAGCAGAGTGGTATGAGAATACAGACCCAAATAATAAATTATATAGTGGATTATTTCTTGTTCCTCTTTCAAAAACAGTCTAACTTCAAACAACGAGTAGGTATAGCTTATTGGAAGCATAATGAAGAGATGAACCTATAAACAACCACAGGGGGGTGTTTTGCCTTTTTCGTGTGGATGATAGAGAAGTAAGGGCTTTATGAAACGTAATGAAATAACAAAAACTGTATCATCAGATACGGGGAAAACTCTGCGCACACTTTACAATTTATGGCCTTATATGTGGCCAGTAGATCGGCGTGATCTAAAAATGCGTGTGCTATGGGCAATATTTTATCTTGTTTTGGCCAAGTTCGTTCTCATATCTGTACCGTATTTCTTTAAATATTCTACGAATGTGCTTGATGCTAGCTTTCAATTACCTGAATGGTTTCCATCCAATTGGATTATTCCCATCATGCTCGTTTTGGCGTACAATGTTGCACGTATTATGCAGGCTGGATTAAATCAATTACGCGATTCTCTTTTTGCCACTGTTGGTCAATATGCTGTTCGTCAATTAGCTTATAAAACCTTTGTACATATTCATGAATTATCTTTGCGATTTCATTTGGAACGCCGAACTGGTGGGCTTTCTCGCGTGATTGAGCGTGGTACAAAAGGAATTGAAGCTATCGTAAGATTTTCAATTCTCAATACAATACCGACAGTTTTAGAATTTATATTAACAGCACTTGTATTTTACATAAGTTATGGGTGGTATTATCTTCTCATCGTTGTTGTAACGGTTGGGTTATATACCTTGTTTACCATTAAGGCGAGTGATTGGCGCATTCGTATTCGGCAACAAATGAATACAGCGGATACTGAGGCGAATACGCGCGCTGTTGATTCTCTCTTGAATTTTGAAACGGTCAAGTATTTTAGCAATGAAACTCTAGAAGCTGATCGTTTCAATGCTTCTATGGTATGTTATGAAAAAGCCGCAACAAAGATTTGGACATCATTAAGCTGGCTTAATTTGGGTCAGGCTCTTATCTTTGGTATTGGAATGACGATCATAATGCTGATGTCAGCTTATGAAGTTTATTATAAGACACAAACTTTAGGAGACTTTGTTTTTATTAATGCACTTTTAATGCAACTTTCTATTCCACTGAATTTTATTGGTTCAATTTATCGTGATGTTCGGCAAGGTTTAACGGATATTGAAGCGATGTTTGATCTTTTAGATGTTCAACAGGAGATTGTTGATAAATCGGACGCCAAACCGTTAGAGATAAGCGATGGAACCATTCGTTTTCATCAGGTAAAGTTTTCCTATGATTCGACGCGTCAGATTCTTCGAGATATTGATTTTGAAGTCCCTGGAGGAAAAACAGTCGCTATTGTTGGTCCATCGGGTGCAGGGAAATCAACTATTTCTCGGTTGCTTTTTCGGTTTTATGATGTTGATTCGGGCTCTATTACAATTGACGGGCAGGATATTCGTGATGTAACACAAAAAAGTTTGCGCGAAGCGATAGGCATGGTACCACAAGATACGGTGTTATTTAATGATACAATTGCCTATAATATTTGCTATGGGCGTCCAAGTGCTACAGATGAAGAGATGCGCAAAGCTGCTGAAATGGCACAGATCTCAAAATTTATTGAGATATTACCAGAAGGTTTTCAATCTATGGTAGGAGAGCGTGGTCTCAAATTATCAGGTGGTGAAAAACAACGTGTGGCTATTGCACGGACACTCTTAAAAGCCCCCCCACTTCTTATTCTAGATGAAGCAACAGCGGCTCTTGATACGGCGACAGAACAGGAAATTCAACAAGCATTGGATATTGTAAGCCGTGGACGTACAACATTGATTATTGCTCACCGTCTTTCTACGGTTATCAATGCTGATGAAATTTTGGTTCTTAAAAGTGGTCGTATTATTGAAAATGGGACACATACAGAGCTTTTACGCAAGAAAGGTCTCTATGCTTCAATGTGGAATAAGCAGCTTGAAGCATCGCAAGCTGAAGAAAAATTACGTAAAATGCGTGAAGAAGATGAGACGAGTGTTGTTAATCGTAAAAAATAAATAGAGCAAAATGTAATCTATATCTTTATATGGAGTGATTGATTAAATACATAAAAAGACACAAGAGGAACAAAAAGCTTTGTTGCTTGTTTAAGTTTACGATGAATAGGAAATTATATGAGTATTCTGCAATCTTTCCATAATAGCTTTGTACCGGTTCATAAAGAAGGTTATCCTTTTATTGTAGCGTTTTTTGTTATTTCGCTCATTCTTGGTTGGATATGGAGTCCGTTTTTTTGGTTTGGTCTCGTTCTCACGGTGTGGTGTATATACTTTTTCCGTGATCCAGATCGTGTGATCCCTTTGAATTCAAATTGGGTGATGTCGCCTGCTGATGGGCGTATTTCATGTGTGGAATCATGTGTTCCACCTGAAGAATTAGGTTTAGGGAAAGATGAAATGATCCGTATTTCTATTTTTATGGATGTTTTTTCATGCCATATTAATCGTATTCCTATCAGTGGTACAGTAGAGTCTATCGTTTATCATCCAGGTCGATTTACCAATGCTGACTTTGATAAAGCTAGTCAGTTTAATGAGCGTAATGGGGTGGTAATTGATAGCAAACATGGTAAAATTGGTGTCGTACAAATAGCGGGAATGGTTGCGCGCCGGATTGTTTGCTGGTCAAAAGAAAACGATGCCGTTATGACTGGTGAGCGATTTGGATTGATTCGTTTTGGTTCTCGCCTTGATACTTATATACCGACTGAAATGAAATTACGTGTTGCAGTTGGACAGACAGCAATTGCTGGAGAAACGGTTTTGGGTTCTTTTGATGATAAGAGTGCCACAACGGACTTCAGATACGATTAGGACTCACAATGAAAAATTTTTCGCCATTTTCTTCATTCAATCCTGAGGGGCAGCATGATGATGTTGCAAATCGGCGGCGTTCACCTACATCAATGCGGTATGTCATTCCTAATATCATTACTATTTTAGCAATTTGTGCAGGGATGAGCAGCATTCGTTTGGCTTTTGAACATCGCTATGAAGCTGCTATTTTAATGGTGCTTCTGGCCGCAGTTTTAGATGGTGCTGATGGTCGCATTGCCCGTTTAATAGATGGTAGTTCATCTTTTGGGGCACAGATGGATTCTCTTGCTGATGTTATAAATTTTGGTGTTACCCCTGCACTCATTGTTTATTCTTTTATCTTGAATCAAGCGAATCATATTGGGTGGGTTGCTGCCCTTGTTTATTGTGTTGCTTGTTGTTTGCGATTAGCACGTTTTAATGTGATGTTAGATAATCCCAATATACCTAAGTGGCAGAAAAGTTATTTTGTTGGTGTTCCTGCACCAGCAGGAGCATTATTGCTTTTATTGCCTACTTATTTAGGCACTCTTGGTTTGGTTCCCAATTGGGGGTGGGCATTATTTTTTAGTCTTTATACTGTAATTATTGCTTTTCTTTTGATTAGTCGTTTACCAGTATGGAATGCAAAAACAATTGACCAAAATTTAAGGCGCGATATCGTTATACCGTGCATGTTGGTCATTGTTATTTATGTCGGTTTTCTTGCGACTTACACATGGAAAACTTTATTGATTACAGCGGTTAGCTATATGATTTTTCTCCCCTGTAGTTTTATCGCTTATAATAAACGTGCTACTTTAGAAGAGAAAAAGACTGATACTAAAGCTATCCAAGAATCATAAAGTGTCTCATTCTTCTATTGAGAAGCACAGGAAAAAGAGAGAGTCAAAAGATTTACTTCTCATATGATGATCAATCAGGTATATGATAATCTACAAACCGATTTTTACGGACATTAAAGAGTTTTCCAGTTTCTTTTAAATCAGGTGATAACAAATGGATTATCTTTTTTGCAATCTCTTGTGGTGAAGGGAGAGTTTGTGGATCTTCACCGGGCATAGCTTCAGCGCGCATGGCAGTGCGTGTGGCACCAGGGTTGACACAATTAATCTTAATAGGGGTTTGTTTGAGTTCTTCTGCCCAACAGCGGGCAATCACCTCTAAAGCCGCTTTAGAGGCTGCATAAGCTCCCCAGAAAGGGCGCGCAGCATGCGCAACGGTTGAGGATAACAGGATGGCTCGTCCAGCGTCAGATTCACGTAATAAAGGCTCAACGGCTTTCATTAAGCGCCATTGGCTGAAAAGATTTATTTGAAAAACATCTTCAAATACTGTGTTTTCAATATGTGCTATTGGTGAGAGTGTTCCAAGAATTCCTGCGTTTGCGACGATAATATCAAGTTTTTTCCAGCGTTTGGCAATTGAGATAGCAAGGGTATCGATGTTTTCCATATGATGCAAGTCAAGGGGAACAAGGGTTGCATGAGCCCCTTTTTTTCGGATTTGATTATCTAATTCAGTAAGTCCACTGACTGTTCGTGCAAGAGCAATAATATGAGCGCCGCGTGCAGCAAGCTCGAGTGCCAAATAATAGCCAATCCCTCTTGATGCGCCAGTAACAAGTGCAACACGCCTATGGAGACTAAAGTCACGTTTTGTCATCATTAATCTCTTGTTTTTAGAACAGATGATTGATGAATTTTGGAGAGATTTTCTTGATCAATCAGATGCGTAGGATAATATCCAGTAAAATAATGGTCAGTAAATTGTGGATCGGCGTTATTCCGTTTTTCCCCTGCTACAGCAAGATATAATCCATCCGTTGAAAGAAATTCTAATGAATCCGCTCCAATAAAATCACACATAGATTTTAAATCTGGATATTGATTTGCTAAAAGGTTTTCAGCTTTAGGTGTATCAATACCATAAAAGTCAGGATAAAAAATCATAGGGCTAGAAATGCGCATATGAACTTCTTTTGCTCCTGCATCGCGAAGCATTCGTACAATTTTAAGGGATGTTGTTCCACGGACAATAGAGTCATCAACCAGAATAACACGTTTTCCTTCAATCACAGGACGGTTTGCCGAATGTTTTAACTTGACGCCAAAAGCGCGAATTTGTTGTGTTGGTTCGATAAAAGTGCGGCCAACATAGTGATTACGAATAATACCAAGCTCGAAGGGAATTCCAATTTCTTGTGCATAGCCAATTGCGGCAGGCGTTCCTCCATCAGGAACAGGAACCACAACATCACCCTCACAAGGGGCTTCCTGTGCTAAACGGATTCCCATATTTTTGCGTGTTGTATAAACACTACGTCCTCCAACGATTGAGTCTGGACGGGCAAAATAAACATATTCAAACAAGCAAAGTTTTTCTGGTTTTGTATTTTCTGGTTTTATAATTTTTTTCGTAATTTCCCCATTTTTTTGTATTTCACATATGATGATTTCTCCATTTTTAACATCACGGACATATTTTGCTCCAATAATATCAAGAGCACAAGTTTCAGAACAAAAGATAGGCTTACCATCAAGTTCCCCCATCACGAGAGGTCTAATTCCTGTTGGATCGCGTGCCGCAATAAGCTTTGTACGTGTGAGCGCTAACATAGCATACCCACCTTCTACTTGCCGAATCGCATCAACAAAACGATCAGAGGACGATTCATAACGTGAGCGGGCGATAAGATGGAGAAAAACTTCTGAATCTGACGTTGATTGACAGATAGCACCAGAAGCGATGAGTTCACGGCGTAATGTGAGGCCATTGGTAAGATTACCATTATGCGCAATAGCAATACCTCCAACTTTCAATTCAGCAAAAAGGGGTTGAACATTGCGTAATGCCACTTCTCCAGTTGTTGAATAACGGGTATGTCCAATAGCACGATTTCCTGGTAAGCGCGCAAGTGTTGCAGGGTTTGTATAGTGATCGCCAACAAGACCTAAATGCTTTTCTTGATGAAATATTTTATTATGGTAAGAAACAATCCCAGCTGCTTCTTGCCCACGATGCTGAAGTGCGTGGAGTCCAAGAGCTGTTAATGTTGCGGCATCTTCATGCCCAAGAATACCAAAAACTCCACATTCTTCATGAAGGGTATCATCATCTAATGAAAATTCTTGACAGAAAACATCGCTTTTTATCATCATATTCTTTCAGTTGTGATATGGAGGAATCATTAATATCACATTTTACATCATTTAGTTTTCTTTCCTCATGAAAAACTATTCTCTATTTTTTGAAAATTATCTTTTCATGAGAGTGTTGCTCATACGTATGTTTATTGCTGTCTTTAAACAAATTTTCCGTCTTTTCGAGAACAGATCCAATATCTTTGGGGAGTATTTCCCAAACTTTTTGTCCCAATGAATCTAAAATAGGTCTTGTTTTTGCATTTTTTAACCAATTCGCTTGAAGATCGGGTTTAATCAGTGCATTAATCAGCAACATACCGATGACCATGATAAGTAAACCACGAAGTGCTCCAAAAATAAAACCAATAGCACGGTCAAGAATACCAATTCGACTATCAATAATAAAATCAGAGATCTTCATTGTAATAATTGAAGTAATAATGAGAACAATAATAAAAATTGTGACCAATGTTGTGATCAATGCAATCATTTTATTAGAGAGATATTGTTCAAAGAAAGGTAAGACAGGTTTGAATAAAAACAGTGTTGTAACAGCTGCAACTGCCCAAGAAATCAACGATAACACTTCACGTGAAAATCCTCGAAGCATAGCAAGAAAAGCGGACAACAGGATGATTACTACGACAATTCCATCAAGGATTGTTATGATCATTTGTTTGTTCCTTATACATAAAGTTGTGTTCTTTTAAGTCTGTGTGCAAATATATTTTTTGTTATGCCATTTTTTGTTCTTATAGCAAGGATCTTTTGTATTTTATAGAGTTTTTTCTATATTATCATATCTGTGGTACAGATCATTTTTTACTTACAGTAAGAGTAGCAACGAGTTCGGGAAGGTCGGAGAAAGTTTTTTGTTGAAAGTTGAGCGAATTCATCATTTCGGTTGTTGTTGTGGGGTGAAAGGCTCCCTGAAAGCCGAGTTTTTTTGCTTCATTGATGCGTTGTGCTGAATGTGCAACAGCGCGGGTAGCTCCTGAAAGACTGACTTCACCAAAATATACATAATTTGTTGGCAAAGGAATATTGGCAAGAGAGGATACCAAAGCAGCGGCTACAGCTAAATCAGCAGCGGGTTCTGATATGCGATATCCACCTGCCACGTTCAGATAGACATCATGCTGTCCAAAACGAATGCCACAATGGGCTTCTAAAACGGCAAGAATCATAGAAAGACGATTTCCATCCCATCCGACAACTGCACGTCTTGGTGTCCCAAGGGAAGAAGGAGCAACAAGCGCTTGAATTTCTACTAATATTGGGCGTGTTCCTTCCATGCCGGCGAAAACAGCAGCGCCTGGTGCTTTTTCATTACGTTCTCCTAAGAACAATTCGGATGGATTTATCACTTCGCGTAATCCTTTATCAGACATTTCAAAGACACCAATTTCATCTGTTGGCCCGAAGCGATTTTTTACAGTTCTAAGAATGCGATAATGATGTCCACCTTCACCCTCAAAATAGAGAACGCCATCAACCATATGTTCAACGACTCTAGGACCAGCAATTTGCCCATCTTTTGTAACATGACCAACAAGAACAACAGCAGCTCCTGTTTTCTTGGCAAAGCGGATCATTGCTTGAGCGCCAATACGTACTTGTGTGACAGTGCCAGGTGCTGAATCTGCTGTATCTGACCATAGAGTTTGAATCGAATCGATAATCACCATATCAAGGTTTTTATGTTCGCTTAAGGTTGCCAGAATATCTTCTACATTGGTTTCAGCGGCAAGTTTTACTTCTGTATTGTTCGCTCCAAGCCTCTGTGCACGCAGACAAATTTGCGCAATAGCCTCTTCACCTGAGACATAGATGACATGATGTCCTTTGCGGGATAAAGCAGCAGCTGTTTGTGTCAGCAATGTTGATTTTCCAATACCAGGATCACCACCAACAAGAAGTGCTGATCCACGGACAAAGCCCCCACCGGTAACACGATCAAGTTCCGCAATACCAGAATGAATACGTGGAGCATCTTGGATATCTCCAGAAAGAGATGTAAGGGCAACGATGCGTCCTTTACACGTATTCTGCTTAGGACCACTTCCTATGCCGCCATTTATATTTTCTTCAACAAGAGAATTCCATTCTCCACAGGCGCTACATTTCCCTGCCCAACGAGAATGGATGGTTCCGCAATTTTGACAGATAAATTGAATACGGTTGCGTGCCATGGTGGTTTAGCCAATTTGCTCTGGAAGATAATTGCTATCAGCCAAATCACTAAAGCGTGTGAAGTCAGATTGAAAGGCAAGGGGAACGATTCCTGTCGGCCCATGGCGATGTTTTGCAATAATAACATCAGCTTTTCCAAAAGCTTTGTCCATTATTTCTAGCCATTTCATATGTTCAAGGCTACCGAACTTTGGTTCTTCATTTTTGAGGTAATATTCTTCACGATAGACAAATAAAACGATGTCGGCATCTTGCTCAATAGAACCAAATCCACCTAAATCTAAAAGTTTTGGGCGTTTATCTGTTCTGTTTTCAACTTGATGTGAAAGTTGTGAAAGAGCAATAATAGGGATATTTAATTCTTTAGCTAAGGCTTTTAATTCTGCAGTGATTTCTTGAATACGATATTCAGATGTGTATTTTAAATCACTTGTCATGAGTTGGATATAATCAATAATTAAGACATCCAAACCATGTTTTTGCTTGAGACGCCGAGCACGGGCAGCCAGTTGTGAAACTGATATTCCTCCAGTTTGATCAATATAAAGGGGTGCCTTTTGGAGCTGATTTACCGTACGAATAATTTTTGAAAATTGTTCATCTGAAATATGACCACGTCGAATATCAGAAGAAGAGACTTCCGTTTGTTCAGAAATAATACGTGTTGCAAGCTGCTCTGAGGACATTTCAAGTGAGAAGAATCCTACAACGCTGCCTTCATTTTCTTGGATATTACCATTATGATTATAAGCATTGGCAATATTAAAGGCAATATTGGTAGCAAGTGAAGTTTTACCCATACCAGGGCGCCCTGCAAGGATAATTAAATCGGATGGTTGTAATCCTCCTATTTTTTCATCAAGTGTTTGAATATGAGTCGCTATCCCTGATATTTGCGAAGAGCGCTTTTTTGCAGCACCTGCTATATCAATAACTCTTTTAATAGCTTCATCAAGACTGTCAAATCCACTATCGCAGTCTTCTTTTTTTTCTAGCATAATTACACATTTTCCTTTTGTTATATATCAGTTTTTATACAATTTTATATCAAGAATATTTTGCATGTTATAGAATTTTCTCTGTGCTGTAGTATTTAAAACACTGCTTGTTTTTTATATTGCGGTAATTAGGGTAATTTTTCAGATAGATTAGAAAATATTTTTGTTAAAAGGTTTAGAGATTGTCCTATAAAGAGGAAATTTTCTGATATTTTACATAATAGCCAGCCTTGCGCAACAGCAGCAATTATTTTTGAATTTAAAAACAAGAAAATGAGTGTCTTGTGAGAAGGAGTTTTTTTAAAGAAGGAACAATATAGAAAAATTTAGATGAGCTATGGATTTTAATATATGTACCCCACTTACAACATTAAGAGATGTGTTATCATTTCGTGCAAGAAGAATGTTATTAAATAGCAAATAACGGCGGCTAGAATCATTGAAAAATGATTCTTTGTAAGAAATTTCATTCTTGATAAGAGCTACATTTTTTTAATGAGAAGAATGGTTTCACAATTTTGACAGATAAATTGAATACAATGCGCGCGTCATGGTGGTTTAGCCAATTTGCTCTGGAAGATAATTGCTATCAGCCAAATCACTAAAGCGTGTGAAGTCAGATTGAAAGGCAAGGGGAACGATTCCTGTCGGCCCATGGCGCTGTTTTGCAATAATAACATCAGCTTTTCCAAAAGCTTTGTCCATTATTTCTAGCCATTTTTGATGTTCCAAAGTATTTAGTTTTGGTTCTTCATTTTTGAGATAATATTCTTCGCGATAGACAAACAGAACGATGTCGGCATCTTGCTCAATTGAACCAGATTCACGTAAATCTGAAAGCTGTGGGCGTTTATCTGTTCTATTTTCTACTTGACGTGAAAGTTGAGAGAGAGCGATAATAGGAATATTCAATTCTTTCGCTAATGCTTTTAATCCTGTGGTAATTTCTGTGATCTCTTGAACACGATTTTCTGATGAACGCTTTGAACTGCTTGTCATGAGTTGGATATAGTCAATAAACAAGATATCTAAACCATGTTGCCGCTTGAGACGCCGCGCACGAGCGGCTAATTGCGTAATTGATATTCCACCAGTTTGATCAATATAAAGGGGTGCCTTTTGTAGTTGGTTCACCGCACGAATAATTTTTGAAAATTGTTCATCTGAAATATTACCACGCCGAATATCAGAAGAAGAGACTTCTGTCTGTTCAGAAATAATACGGGTTGCAAGCTGTTCGGATGACATCTCAAGTGAGAAGAATCCCACAATGCCACCTTCATTTTCTTGGATATTGGCATTACGATTATAAGCATTAGCAATATTAAAGGCAATATTGGTAGCCAGTGAGGTTTTACCCATACCAGGGCGGCCCGCAAGGATAATTAAGTCAGATGCTTGTAATCCTCCCATTTTTTCATCAAGTGTTTTAATATGGGTGGCTATCCCTGATAATTGTGAAGAGCGCTTTTTCGCAGCACTTGCCATATCGATAGCTTTTTTAATGGCCTCATTAAAATTTTCAAATCCACCTCCATATTTCCCTTTTTCTGCTAGCTCAAATAACTGATTTTCAACAGTTTCAATTTGTTGGGTAGGCGTGAGTTCTACAGGAGCATCAAAGGCTGTATTGACAACTTGAGTTCCAAGGTTAATCAAAGATCGTCGGATAAAGAGATCGTAAATGACGCGTCCATAATCTTCAGCGTTAATAATAGTGACTGCCTCTGTGGCTAAGCGAACAACATATTGGTATACAGTAATATCTCCAATTTTCTCTTCCATTTGGATATAGGGTTTGATTGTAACTGGATCTACACGTTTTCCTATTTTAATAAGGTGAGATAAAACATGATAAATTTTTTGATGCAATGGTTCAAAAAAATGTTCTGGTTTTAGAAAATCTGAAACGCGGTCAAGAGAATCATTGTTGATAAAGATGGCACCAAGCAATGCCTGTTCAGCTTCAATATTATGCGGAAGTTGCCGAAAAGAAGGAGAATCCTCCTTCTTTGAAGAGCTGACATTAACAACGTTAGTTTCTTCCATAATATTTTTCCACTAAAATTCTAAGTCTAGCTACTTTAGGCGATAAATTGAAAACCGTATAATTAAAAGAATAGAGCTACAAATCTTCATTTTAAGTTAAAATTATATAATTTTTTAAAACTCTCTTTCGTTCCTCATTTATCATTTGTGTATTATTTATATAACGTCTATCTATTTTATTTTATAATATGTGATTTTAAAGTGGAAGTTTTTCTACTCTAAATTTAAGTATTTTTAAGTTACTTAACCTTAAAATTCCAATATCTGTTTAAGTAGAATTATTTTTGTTTTATATGCTGGAAAACAAAAGACATTTCCTCTTAGTGATATTATCATTCTCGGCATGTAATTTTTAAATAGTATATTTCTAATTCTTTCATAAAAATTAGGTTCTTTATGTACGATAGCCATAAAATACTCACTTTTAAAGTGTGAGTATTTTATGAGCGATATTTAAAATGGAATAAAAAATATAAAACAGAAAGAAAAAATAGCAATTAAGCTTCTTGATGAGAACTGTTTATATCGTTGTCATTAATTTCTTCTGCCAATAATTCTTCCTGACTTTCTTCTAATAATTCTTCTTGAATATTATATATTTCTTTAGCCGAAGTGAGAGTTTCACCTTCTGCTTGGCGTTGTGCTTCACTGGTAGAACGCGCAACGTTAATAATCACAGAAATTTGAACTTCTGGATGTAAACTAAGAGTGATAGTGTGAAGACCGATCATTTTTATTGGATGATTAAGTTCGATTTGATTTCTTCCAATAGAAAAGCCTTCATCTGTTATGATTTCAGCAATATCACGTGTTGACACAGAACCATAAAGTTGTCCCGTTTCACCAGCAGAACGAACAACAATGAATGATTGTCCATCAAGTTTTTCAGCAATTTTTTGCGCTTCGCTTTTGCGTTCAAGATTACGTGCTTCAAGTTGTGCACGTTGTACCTCAAAATGTTTTTTATTAGCTTCATTTGCGCGTAAAGCTTTACCTTGAGGCAAGAGAAAATTACGCGCATAACCATCTTTAACTGAGACAATATCACCCATCTGACCAAGACGAGGAATGCGCTCAAGTAAAATAATATCCATAGTTTTTCCTTTCGAACAAATAAATTTAGTGGAGTTTTTTGCGTGATTGAAAATTGTATTGAATAGCAGCCCAAATTCCCATCAAAAGCATCATGAAAACAATAGGTGGAGTAAAAACGACTGTTAAAATAGCAATATAAACAAGAGAAAGTATAATAATCCGACCGTTTACCCCTTTTGTAATATTGTGAAGATATGCTAGACCGCTAATTAATATGATGACAGTGTATGCAGTACTAAAGACAAGTGTACTCAAGTTAAGAGAAGCGCTCAACTCAACCATCGATGCTATGCAAACAATAATAAAAATAATAATTCCAGAAATTGGAAGGCGGAGAGTTTGGCTCCAATCATCACGGGGTCTTTTCAGCCATTTCATATGTTGTGCTGCTATCATGGAAAAGTAAAGGTTACCAATGAGAAAAACCAAACTATAAATAGTCAAAGAAAAAGCAGTAAAAGTTGCTGTATGCGTCATTAAAAGCTCATTAAAAGCGCGTATATCGGCTTCCTTTATTGACTGTGTTTGTTGCAGAGTTTGTGCTATGTTTTCGGTGATTTTTTTTGCAACGATGGGTGTGGAAGGACGTGTTTGAACATAGAGCCCAATGAAAGTTGCTATAAGAGCGATAAAATTAGTTAAATGAAAAATAACCGATGATAATGGATACCACATCAGTTCGTTTTCTTTTTGCGCTGGTCGTGCAAGCCCAAGAAGCCAAGAAGCATAGACAGCAGGAAGGAAAAATAAGAACATAAAGCCAAGAGCAATATAGGCATTAGTGGTTATGATAAGAACAACAGTGGCACTTATGAGGGCGATGAGACTGGCTAATGTTCCTTGACCGAACGCAACAATAAAAATTGGCAATGAAAGAAAGCAGCCAAGAAGAAGAGAAAAAAAGGGCGCGATATTTGCAACACTGATGATTGCCATTCCTATCACAACAGCAAATAATCCTGCCAAAATACCGGTTAATATCTCATAAGTACGATTTTTTTTCATTTATTGCTGTCCTGCTTTCTGCAGTTAGAGGCGTGTCAATACCCCAACTTTGACATTTAATAGCTTAACATAGGATACAACAAGCTATTTTTTAACCATATAAGAAAAGCAACTGGATAAACTCTCCAGTTGCATAGCGTATTGATCACTTACTTTATAACGTACGGAAGTAGGCCTAAAAAGCGAGCACGTTTGATAGCGTTAGCTAATTCACGCTGTCTTTTTTGACTAACAGCTGTAATCCGTGAAGGAACAATTTTTCCACGTTCAGAGATATAACGTTGTAACAATTTGATATCTTTATAATCAATTTTCGGTGCATTAACTCCTGAAAAAGGACATGTTTTGCGACGGCGATGAAAGGGGCGACGTGCAGAGTTTTGATTAGTATCAGTCATCATTCTACCCCTTCTATAGCATTTTCACGTTGACGACGCGGGGAACGAGAACGCTCCTCATCATGACCAATGTGGCTATTGCGATCAAGATGTGAGAGCATAGCAGATTTTTCTTTTTCATGTTTTTCTACACGAATGGTCATGTAACGCAAAACATCCTCATTGATGCGCATCTGACGCTCCATTTCAGCAATTGCTGTAGCTGGTGCATCAATATTGACCAATACATAATAAGCCTTACGGTTTTTTCGAATACGGTAAGCAAGAGGACGAAGTCCCCAATTTTCTACACGCCCAACTTTTCCACCCTGCGCTTCAATGACACCTTTGTAGAGACTCAAAAGTTCATCAACTTGTTGCGGTGCAATGTCTTGTCGAGCAAGGAACATATGTTCATAAAGAGCCATTGTTTTGCCTTTCTTCAATTAAATTCCACCGGTTTTAGCGCAAAGCCTCTGCGACTTGTCTTTTTTGGAAATCCAAAGAAGAAAGGACGCGTTTACAATTCGAGACATCTCAGAGCGGAGACACGGGAGGTCGGAAACATTGTATTTCCTACTGATTTCACAGCCCTCCGTTCAACCTCCAGCTAAAGTACCGGCAACGAACACTCCATATCTACAGGTTATCTTTAAAAATAGCAAGTTTACGCACATAAAAAAATTGATTTATTAAATCTTGATATATTTTCAATATATTTCCCTCTTCTACAAAGAGATAGTTCTGTAACACTATAAAAATAAGGAGAGAAAAATGGACTTTTTAAACCAGATTGATGTTTCACTCTTTGAAATGTTTGTCGGCAATCATCAATCTTGGTCGATTTTAGTTTTGTTTAGCATTTTTTGTGCAAAGTTTTTAATTTACATCATTCCTATTCATCTTTTTGCGTTGTGGTTTTGTGGTAGAGAAAGGGAACGATGTGTCGTGCTAAGCACTTGCATGAGCATTTGTACTTCTCTTTTCATAGGCTATCTCATTTCTCTTTTTTACTTTCATCCACGCCCATTCGTTGTAGGGCTGACAACACCCCTGATTCAACATCGTGCAACAGCTTCTTTTCCTAGTAATCATGCCTTGACCATTGCATCTTATACAGCTAACTTTTATTTTTACCGATACAAAGTGGCTTTTAGATTTGCTGTGGTGTTTTTATTCTTAATCTGTTGGGCGCGCATCTTTGTGGGTGTACATTACCCTTTTGATATTTTAGCAGGTATAGTTTTAGGAAGTCTTATAAGTTTGAGTGTTATTCAGTTTATAGCACCATATTTTCCTAAGTTTTTATATCAAATTCCACCCTTAAAATATAATTTTAAGTGTGGTATTCGTTTTAAATAAAGGGCTTTATCTTGATTTGTGCGGATGAATAAGGTCAAAAGAAAATAATTTAATTGTACAGTTTTAGGAGTTGATAAATGGGTGCAGCTTTTGTTTTTCCAGGGCAGGGGAGTCAACTTGTTGGTATGGGGAAAGCGCTTGCAGAGCAATTTGTTGCAGCGCGGATGGTTTTCGAGGAAGTTGATGATGCTTTGGGTGAGAAATTATCAAAGATCATTTTTGAAGGACCAGCAAATGTTTTAACGTTAACAGCAAATGCACAACCGGCATTAATGGCTGTATCTATGGCTGTCATTCGTGTGATGAAACAATTAGGGCTTCGTATAGAAGAAAAGGTAAGATTTGTTGCTGGCCATTCTTTAGGCGAATATTCGGCTCTTTGTGCTGCTGGTACATTTACTCTCACAGATACGGCAAGACTTTTGCGTATTCGTGGCAATGCTATGCAGGCTGCTGTTGCGGTTGGTGAAGGTTCTATGGCTGCATTGATTGGTTTGGAAGAGCACATTGTGGAAGAAATTTGCGAAACTGTTTCTGGAGAAGGACTATGTCAGATTGCTAATGATAATGGTGGTGGGCAAATTGTTATTTCCGGTAAAGCAAAAGCAGTTGAGGCAGCGGTAGAGATTGCATCAATAAAAGGTGCAAAACGTGCACTTCTTCTTCCTGTTTCTGCACCTTTTCATTCATCTTTAATGCAACCTGCTGCTGATGCCATGAAGAAAGCACTTTTGACTGTTAACAAAATGTCCCCTATTGTTCCTTTGATTGCCAATGTTTCTGTTGCACCTGAGAGCAATCCAGAGCGTATTACTACTCTTCTTGTCCAACAAGTGACTGGGAGGGTGCGATGGCGTGAAACAATAGAATGGATCGCTGCGAATGGGGTTGATACGCTTTTTGAAGTTGGTTCTGGAAAAGTATTAACAGGTTTAACGCGTCGTATTAACAAAGATATAAAGGGGGTAACAATTGGAACAGTTGATGAAATAGAATCAGCGCTAGGCATGCTTGGCGTTTAATCTATAAGGAGTTAAAAAATGTTTAGATTAACAGGGCGTAAAGCTCTTGTAACGGGGGCTTCGGGAGAAATTGGTGAGGCAATTGCACGCTGCTTTCATGCACAAGGAGCCATTGTTGGACTTCATGGAACACGTGAAGAAAAGCTCAGAGAAGTGGCGGCAGAATTAGGGCAGAATGTTTTTGTATTTCCCGCTAATCTTTCTGAACGCCAATCGATTAAACAATTGGCTGAAGTTGCAGAGAGAAAAATGGATGGCGTCGACATTTTGGTTAACAATGCGGGAATCACTAGAGATGGTCTTTTTGTGCGTATGCAAGATAAAGACTGGGATGATGTTTTAGAAGTTAACCTAACAGCTGCTTCTCTTTTGACGCGTGAATTAATACATTCTATGATGCGCCGCCGTTATGGAAGAATTATTAACATTACATCTGTTGTTGGTGTTGTGGGAAATCCTGGACAAACGAATTACTGTGCTGCAAAAGCAGGCTTGATAGGTTTTTCTAAAGCATTGGCACAAGAAATTGCTTCGCGAAATATCACTGTCAATTGTATTGCTCCAGGATTTATTAAATCTGCAATGACAGACAAGCTTAATGAAAAGCAAAAAGAAGCCATTATGGCTGCGATTCCAATGAAGCGTATGGGAAGTGGGCAAGAAATAGCCACTGCTGCTGTTTATTTAGCAAGCGATGAAGCAGCCTATACGACAGGTCAAACACTCCATATCAATGGTGGAATGGCAATGATATGAGTATTTATTTTATTCCACATTGATTTATGAATTGTATTATTTTAGATAGTAACGATTGAAATGGATAGATGCATCTATTTCTTTAATATGGTCGTTAATCAATTGATGTCGGAATGTCAGATTGGTTCATTTTGTAGGGGATATCCACAGGATGTTTTAAATCATTACTAAAATCTTTTAAAGTAATGCATCTATTGCTTGATTAGATGAACCGATATAGTTAACCAAATTATAGGAAATATAAATTCGAGGATTTCAACATGAGTGATACAGTAGAGCGCGTTAAGAAAATTATCGTGGAACATCTTGGGGTTAATGCTGATAAAGTTGTAGAAAATGCAAGCTTTATCGATGATCTAGGGGCTGATAGCCTTGATACGGTTGAACTCGTTATGGCTTTTGAAGAAGAGTTTGGGGTAGAAATTCCAGATGAAGCTGCTGAAACGATTTTCACCGTTGGTGATGCAGTCAAGTTCATTGATAAAGCTTCTGCGTGATTACTAAAGGGCAAAGGCATAAATTGCTTTTGCCTATATTCTTCGGAGTTCTTTTGAAAAGAGAGCTTTGAGAGGTGAAGTTTAGTTCAAGGTTAGAAGTTATGAGACGTGTTGTTGTTACTGGTTTAGGATTGGTATCTCCATTAGCTGGTAATATTGAATATAGTTGGAAACGACTTCTTGAAGGAAGAAGTGGTGTCCGACGTATCACTGAATTTGATGTATCAGATTTGCCATGCCAGATTGCTGCGCGTATCCCCTTAGGGGATGGAACAGAGGGGACCTATAATGCTGATTTGTATATGGAACCTAAGGAGCAACGTAAAGTTGATGCATTTATTGTTTATGCAATGGCTGCTGCTAACCAAGCGCTTGCAGATGCCGAATGGTTTCCTAAGAGTGATGAAGATCAGATTTGTACAGGTGTGTTAATTGGTTCGGGAATTGGGGGAGTTGAGGGCATTGTTGAAGCTGGTTATACGCTTCGTGATAAGGGCCCACGTCGTGTTTCTCCCTTTTTTATTCCAGGTCGTTTGATTAATCTTGCTTCTGGTTATGTGTCTATTCAATATGGTTTACGGGGGCCTAATCATTCTGTTGTAACGGCTTGTTCGACAGGGGCGCATGCGATTGGTGATGCGGCACGTTTGATTATGTTTGGTGATGCAGATGTCATGGTGGCAGGGGGGACTGAATCTCCGATAAATCGGATATCTCTTGCAGGTTTTGCAGCTTGTAGAGCTCTTTCTACTTGTCGCAATGATGATCCTGAACGGGCGTCACGTCCTTATGATACTGATCGTGATGGTTTTGTGATGGGGGAAGGAGCAGCTGTTGTTGTTTTAGAAGAGCTGGAACATGCCAAAAAACGAGGGGCGCGTATTTATGCTGAGATTATTGGCTATGGTTTATCTGGTGACGCTTACCACATTACAGCACCTTCAGAAAGTGGTGAAGGGGCTCAGCGTAGTATGATAGCTGCTCTTAAGCGTGCACAAGTGAATGTGAGTGAACTTGATTATATTAATGCTCATGGTACATCTACGATGGCTGATTCCATAGAGCTAGCGGCTGTTGAGCGTGTTTTAGGGAGTTATGCACCACAAGTTTCTATGTCATCAACGAAATCATCTATCGGGCATTTACTTGGTGCAGCCGGTGCTGCTGAGGCTATTTTTTCTATTTTAGCTATACGGGATAATATAGCCCCAGCGACACTGAATCTTGACAATCCATCGATTGAAACAAAAATCGACCTTGTACCACACAAACCGCGTGAACGAAAGATTGATACGATTCTTTCTAATTCTTTTGGATTTGGTGGGACAAATGCATCGTTGGTGATACAACGTTTTAGAGGATAATAAGTATTTTTATTTAATTTCTTCTTTTGAGTTTTCTACTTTATTATAAGGTGAATGAGAAATTATAATATTATCCTTAATCGCTATGAGGGGTTATGTCCGATGTGAAAAATGGAAAACCATTAAAGGACGTAAGTGATTCCTCTTCGAATCATTTAGCAGATAGTTATGACATGTTAATACATAAAAAACGAAAGAAATCATCTATCGTCCGTAATCCATTGGTTGTTCTCGGTAATTTTTTTCTTATGCTGATTGTGATTATTCTTTTTGGCATAAGTATTCCTCTTTATATTGGAAAAAGTATTTTTGAAGAAAAGGGAAAAATTGAGGAAGAACAAATTGTTCTTATCCATCCTGGTACCGGAATTCGTGAAATTGCTTCATTGCTAGAAAAACGTGGTTTCATTCGATCATCAGATATCTTTGTTTATGGGGTTGGTTATCACCAAAAAACAACGCATCTGAAGGCTGGTGAATATTTAATTCCAGCTCATGCTTCGATGCAGGATATTATGGATATTCTTGTGAAAGGAAAATCTATAGAGTATACATTTACAGTACCTGAAGGTTTAACGGTTCAGCAAGTTTTCGATCGATTAGCTGCGAATGAAATTTTGATTGGAGACCTTCCAAAAATTTTGCCTCCAGAAGGCTGTTTAATGACGGATACTGTTCGTTTTATTCGGGGGACAACGCGTAAAGAGATTGTAAACAGATTGCGTGAAGGACAGACAAAATTAATTCATGCTATATGGGCTACGCGTTCACCTGATTTACCTATTAAATCAATTGATGAATTTGTTATATTAGCCTCAATTGTTGAGAAAGAAACGGGAATTGCAGCAGAAAGACCAATGGTTGCTGCGGTATTTTATAACCGCCTTACAAAGCATATGCGTCTTCAATCGGATCCAACAGTAATTTATGGTCTCTTCGGAGGAAAAGGAAAACCATCCGGTCGTGCGATTTATCGTTCAGATCTTGAGAAGGAAACACCATATAATACTTATAAAATTAATGGTTTGCCTCCAACGGCTATTGCAAATCCAGGTCGAGATTCTTTGAAAGCGGTAGCACATCCACCAAGCAGTGATGCACTTTATTTTGTTGCTGATGGTTCAGGAGGGCATGTCTTTTCTCGAACTTTAGAAGAACATAATATGAATGTTCGCAAGTGGCGAGAATTAAAGGCAAGACATTAAATTTATAATAATAACGTATCTGTTTGCATCGTAAAATGAAAATCCAAAGTATAGTAAAATTTTTTTATAAGAATTATAAAAATCATTTTCTTGTATGCTACAAGAGAGCTTAGCGTATGGATAAAAATATTTAAGAAAGAAATAAATATACTGCTAATAAATTATTTTAATGGAAGAACAGGATAACATTGAGATCTAGCTGCTAAAGCAAATACCATTGGTTGGGAGAAATATTGAGGTAATGTATTATTTAAATTTTGAAGAAAAATTTATAAACAAAGTAGAGTGGTGTGATGACAGCCTTTGAAAGTAAATTCAATGCCATAAAAACAAATCAACGCCGCGGTTTTTTATTTATTCTCTCTTCACCTTCAGGCGCTGGTAAATCAACAATTTCTCGATTACTTCTAAAAGAGGGACAATTAGAGCTTTCCGTAAGTATGACCACAAGGAAAAGGCGTCCTAGTGAAGTAGATGGGCTGCATTATTACTTTATTTCAAAGGAAGAGTTTGAATATAAGCGTGATAGGGATGAATTTATTGAGTGGGCAGAAGTTCACGGGAATTATTATGGCACTTTACGTGAAACTGTTGAAAAAGCATTGAATACCGGCCGTGATATGCTATTTGATATTGATTATCAGGGTACTAAGCAGCTGCAAAAAAAAATGCTAGGAGATACTGTATCTGTTTTTATTCTTCCACCATCAATGAAAGAGCTTGTTTCGCGTTTACATCGTCGAGCCGAAGATAGTCAAGATATCATCAATTTACGATTGGAAAATGCACGAACGGAATTGAAGCATTGGCATTCTTATGATTATGTTGTGATTAACGAAGATTTAGATCAATCTTTATCTTTTATTAAGTCTATTTATTTAGCTGAAACCAAAAAACGCGAGCGCTGTTCTTATCTTGCCTCTTTTGTTGATGGGCTTATTGCTGAAAAGATCGATAAATGCCTTTATTAAAAAAGAATGCAAAACAAAAAGTGCATTTTTTAGAGCACTAGATGCGCTAAAGTTACAAATTCAGAAACCGAGAGTGTTTCAGCACGGCGTCTTCCATCAATTCCAGCTTTTTCTAACAGCTCTTCACCTCCAAGTGTTTTGAGATTTTGACGAAGCATTTTTCGTCTTTGTCCAAAAGCAGTTTTTGTAATGAGGCTTAGTTTTTGTGCAGAGCAGGCAAGAGGGCGGGGGCGCGGAATAATATGAACAACGGAAGAGGTTACTTTAGGCGCTGGTATAAAGGCTTGAGGTGGAACATCAAAAGCAATTTTAGCAACGGTACGCCAGCCAGCTAAAACACTAAGGCGTCCATAGTGAGCAGAGTGAGGTTGAGCCGTAATCCGTTTGGCAACTTCACGTTGGAACATCAATGTCATTGACTCATAAAAAGGAGGCCATGGTTCAGACAAAAGCCAATTTAATAAGAGTTGTGTTCCAATATTATAGGGAAGGTTTGCAATAATGCGTGGTTTTTCTAGGCTTGTTTCAAAGAGTTTTGAGAAATCTTGCTTCAGAGCATCATTACAAATAAGTTTTAATTTTTGAGGATAGTGTTTTTCTATTTCTAAGAGAGCCGGTATACAACGCTCATCGCGTTCTATTGCTATTACAATGGCGCCCTTTGCCAGCAAGGCACGTGTGAGACCTCCAGGACCAGGCCCAACTTCAATAACAGGTTTTCCTTCTATATTTCCTGCTTGATGAGCAATTTTAGAGGTTAAATTAAGATCAAAAAGAAAATTTTGCCCCAAAGATTTATGTGCTTGTAATCCATATATATCAATAACCTCACGCAGAGGAGGAAGATTATCTATTGGCATGGGTTCAAACTATTTTTTGCAAGTTGATTTGCAAGTTTAAGAGCAGCAATAAAGCTTTCGGGAGAGGCTATCCCTTTATCAGCAATGTCAAAAGCAGTCCCGTGATCTGGAGACGTACGAATAAAAGGTAAACCTAATGTAACATTAACGGTGGTATCAAAGTCTAATGTTTTAACAGGGATAAGGGCTTGATCATGATACATACAAATGGCAACGTCATATGCCTTTCTTGCGCATTCATGGAACATTGTGTCGGCAGGCAGCGGGCCTGCAATATTGAGTCCTTTCTTTTTAAGATATTCAATAGCAGGAGTGATAACTTCAATATCTTCTTTTCCCATTGCACCTCCTTCTCCAGCATGAGGATTAAGACCAGCAACAGCTAGTCGGGGTGATGTTATTTTAAACCGTGTTTTTAAGTCACATTCAGTAATAAGTACCGTTTGAATAATTAAATCACGGGTAAGCTGTGAAGGAACATCTTTGAATGGAATATGAACAGTAATTGGTACCGTTTTTAATCGAGGTCCTGCTAACATCATAACGGGATGATAACATTTATGAAAAGCTTTATATGCCAAATCGGCTAAAAATTCTGTATGACCTGGAAATTGAAAACCAGCATCATAAAGATTTTTTTTTGCAATAGGACAAGTGATTAGTGCACATGCATGGCCACTTTGAATCAATTGAACACTGCGTTTAATCGCTTCAATGATTCCAGCAGCATTATTCGATGAAGGTATACCTAATTGATCACTTTGTTTGTTTTTTAACGGTATGATAGGAAGAGCGTTTTGAAAATTTTTTGTAGGATTATTGATTAAAACAGATTGCACCTCAACATCAATCTGTAAAAAACGAGCGCGCGAACGAATAACATCTGGATCAGCAAGAAGTACAAAAGGTGGAATTTTATGCGTAACACGCAAATTCCACGCTTTTAGTACTATTTCAGGACCAATTCCGGCAGGATCTCCACCGCTAACAACAAGAATAGCCATTATGAATTTTGAATACGCGCCACTCGGCGCAGTTCTTCTAAATATTTGTCGCTTAATTCTTCAAGTTTTTGCGGGCTTCTTTTTTTACTATCTTGAAGAGAAAAGATCAGCCGAGCGACATAATCATCAGAAACTCTCTTTATTTTGCAGACAGCAATTGCTTCGATTCCATCAGATGTTTCTTGTAATTTTGTCATTTTTCCAGCAGGTGTTGCAAGAATAGCTTGTTCCCATGCACTGGGGAGTTGGGGCTCCAGAAACTTTCCTAAGTGACGGATAGTAACGTCTAAAATACCTTTTGCTTGATTGTGAGCATTTGCACATCCACGGAAATGTGCGCGAAAATTACTTGCTTCTCTTTGACGTCTTTCAAAGATTTCTGAACGACGATGTGCTGGAATGACAAAAACAATTCTCTGTAATGTATATTCGTTGGTTGAAGGTTTTACACCACCATTTTTTAATATTCTGCGTACAGCTTCTTGTTCGCTAATCATACCTGTTTCAGATTGATAGCGTGCGCTAACAAGACGTCCCCATCCTATTTGTCCACGGATGTAATCTTTAAAGTGTTGCACAGTGATATCAGTTTGGATCAGAATCTGGTTGAGCTGATCAATCGTCATATTATTTTGTGTTGCAAAATTCTCAAAAGCTTTATCAACTTCATCATTGCTTACTTCAATATTAAGACGTTTTATTTCAATATTTTTTAGCTTTTCGTCAACAAGCTCTTTTTTAGCCTGTGCCACCAAATTGCCTTGCTTTTGTTGCAGTCTCAGAAAAGCAAGGCGCCTTTGTATATCATAATTTGTGATGGGGTTGCCATTAACTGTAACAACAATAGAAGTCTGCGCAAAGACTGTCGGAATCAAAAATCCATTTATTAACAGGCTACTTACGCTCAAAGACGCAATATAAAATAAAGCAAGAAAACGCTTTTTCAATTTATTCATATAAATAGGCTTTCGCATTGTTTATTAATTCTTCATCAACAACTTAAAATACACGCTTTCTTTCATAAAAACAATGATAAGTTAAATGACTGATACATTCCCTTTATAAATTAATCTATCTTTTTTCCGATATCTGCAATCGTACGCAATGAAAGAGAGAAATTAAAGTTTTGCAAGGGTGCTTTCCTGCCTGGATTCGTTACCTGTTGATAACCGAATGTTAACCCGAAACATTCATCCATATAACTCAAGCTAATTCCTCGCTTTATAAATGTACCAGATACTAAATCATAACCGGCGTTGCTATTAATGGACCAATAATCTGCCAATTTAAGTCCTGTTTGAAAAGAAATTTCTTGGCGCTCTTGAGAATATTCATAATCTGGTTGCTTTGCGATATAGGCATATTGTAGAGCCGCCCAAAAATTTTGCCATTTTTGTGATGCTTCGATTTCACTACGGCGGATTTTTCCTGTTTTTTTGTCAAAGCGTCCACGCGTTTCTAAGGAAAAACCACTTTTATGGGTTGTACCAAACATTGCAACATAGTCTGAACGTTTTGCCTCTAAGCTAGAATGAGTACCGACATTGATAAAGTCCTTTTCTGCAAAAGAATTCTTTCCTGCTAGATGAAAGGATTGTCCAATGAGACCATAAAGAGACCAATTATCATTAAGGCTTCCAGAGTATCTTAGACCTATATTGGCTCTTGTGCCACCTTCTACACGATCATAACCAGAAAATTTATCCCGTTGAAAGAGAGTAGTTGCATCAAATACAAAGCTTTGAGCATCTTCATTAGGAGTTTGTCCGATATATTGTTCATTATTGCGTATGAAAATTTGTGCGGTTGGTTCTATGATATGTGTAGAATGATCAGCTGTAATGAGAAAGGGATAGCGTAGTTCTAACCCTGCTGTTGCCATGCCACGAATTGCTGAACCACGAACTTCGGATAACACAGTGTTTTTTATAGAAGAATCATGATTTTCACGTACATTGGTTGTAATGATATCGGCTCGTAGAGAGAGGAGGGGGGTTAAGATGAGTCCATTGTGCGTGTTGAAGCGCTTTTTCCACTGAAGCTCGTTTGTTAACCGCAAACTATTTCCAGCTATACCAGAAAGTCTTACTATGTTGAGAGAATTTGCGTTCTTGTCGGGTGAACTGAAATCAGCATGACGACGATAAATTGATTGCATATTACTATGGAAGGTGAGCTCTCCATTATAAATGGGCTCATCTGGTGTGAAAGTATAATCGATGCGTGGTAGAACCCACGCTTGCCGAGAGTGACGTTCATAATGAGGATCATTCAATATCAAATCTTGAACTTTAAAATGATAAAAACGCATATCAAAATAATTTTTTCCTGCAAGTCCATTCAGATAGATCTGAGAAAGTTGTGTAGGATTGTTATAGTTTTCAAGTTTATAGGCACGACTAAAATGCCGATCTGACTGTGCAAGAATATCCCATCCATAAGTCCAGTGTGAATTAATACGAAAGTCCCCTTTTGTTGCCAGCATATAACGATTTTTATACTGTGCATCAATTGTATCATTATCAAATTTATGCGGTTTTATTTGATATATATAAGCAAAGCGAATGTTATAACGGCCCGTTTTAAAACGTTGACGCCATTCCCCTTCGGTCAAAAGCCCTTGTTGGGTATAAACCGTAGAAGAAAGTGTGAAATCGTAATGAGGAGCGAGATTCCAGAAATAAGAATTCTTTATCCCCATGCCGAGATCATTGGTATAAAAAAAATGAGGAGTAAGCAGACCGCTAGCACGCCTGACAGTTGGATCATAGATCTCAAAATTTGGAAATTTTATAATCGGTACACCAAAAACTTCAAAACTGCTATTTTCAAACCGAATTTTTTTGACGCTATTATTCCATATGATCTTTCTTGCTTTAATTTTCCATAAGACGTCTCGATCTGGTTTATAAGAGCAAGGTTCACAGGCTGTATAGGTTGCATTTTCAAAGACTGTTATGTGATTGTGTTTGCGTGTAGCATTTTGGGCTGAAAAGTGAACATTGTTGGCTGTATCAATACGTAAGGCGTTTACAAAACCCTCGCCAAGATCTTTGGTCATATCAATTTGGTTGGAATAAATTTTATTACCATCCTTTTGAGTAATTTCAACGTTTCCTTGTGCTATAAGCCGTCCTGTTTTTTGATTGTAAATAATTTTTTGAGCGACAACTTTATTGCCATCATATTCGATTTGGACATTACCGTGTGCAGAAACAGTGTTTTCATCACGATTGTAGATGAGTTCATCCGCAGAGAGCAAAAGAGGAGGTTCCGGATTTTGAATGCGACTTTGAGAAGGAGATTGAAGGCTTTGAGCGTGCGCACAATAAGACAAAGCACCTCCTAAAATAACCCCCACAATACTTTTAAAAGCGAGAGCACTTAATTTTGTTAAAATAGTTTTTTTAAGTGTTAATGCCTTCACTTAGCCATCCTCTTTATGAAGCAAAAAAGAGATTCCTAAGAATAACGCAATAACAACGGGTGTCCAAGCTGCAATAATTGGTGGAATATATCCAGCATTACCAAAAGCTTGGACAAGTACGGAAATAACATAAAGCATAAACCCAGCTATCACGCCACCAAGAATCAACATTCTAGATTGCCCAAAACGTGTAAAATTTAAAGATACAGTTGCTGCAATGAGGGTCATTGCCACAAGCAATGCCGGTAATGCAATCAAAGATTGGAAATACATATCAAAATTATGAGCAGAATAGCCAAATGAACGTGCAATCATAATTTTTTGGGGCAATTGGTAAAATGGAATAGTTGCGGGATTCACTAAACGTTCCGTTAAAAATTCAGGTTTTAGATTGGTTTTTATTTGCAACATGGTAAATTTTTCAGGAGGATGCCCTATTTTATAGATTGTTCCATTTGTTAATAGCCAAAATCCATTAGTCAAAGTTGCTTTTGGGGCATTAATCCAATTTTTAACGGTTGCATTATCATTGTATTGTACAAAGGTTGCATCGAGAAGAGAAAGTCCTTGATCGGAGATAGATTTAGCACCAATGGTTGTTCTGCCTAAATTTGTACGTTGTGTTAACCAGTGGATACTTGTATTGTGAAGAGGTGTTAGTACATTGTGATTGCGCCATTCAGTCATCTTTTTTTCTGCTTGAGAAAATCCCCATGCAGCAAGTGGATTAATAAGAAGAATTGAAAATAATCCTAAAAGAAAAGCTCCAAAACAAGCTGGCATAAGAAATTGCCATGCAGAAACACCGATTGAACGAGTCACCACAAGTTCAAGTTTTTTGTTGAGCGAGATAAGCGTTGCCATTGCAGAAAAGAGTGCAATGAAAGGGATAAGTTGTTGCATGATAAAAGGGATGCGTAAAACAGAGAGGAAAAATGCATCTTTTGCTGTATAATGCGCAAGGGAAGATAGCCTACCGGAATTCTCTGTGAAATCGATTAAAAGAGCAAGAACAAAAATGCTTCCCCAGAAATAACAAGTTATTTTAAGATAACGTATAAAAAAATATCGTCCAAGTGTCCACCCAATCATGATATTTTATCCGAGGAATCTTGAGATTTTCGATGTTCAAATTTGTTCATTATTTTTTGAAAAGCGATTTGAAGTATCTCATTAACTTTTGTGGGAAGCCCAATTTTATGATTCGTTAAAAGCATAAAAAAGACAAATGCACTTGTTCCTATAGGTATAATATAAAGGAAAGGAACGTATGCAAGATCGCTTTTTGCTTTTTCTGCGAAAAAATATCCTATCCAATATACCAGAAAAGAGAGGGCAATTGCCGAGAGATTTGCGGAATGACGAGCTTGTCGATGGGAGCGTACATCCCCTGCCGCTGCTAATGCAATAAGTGAAAAAACAATAGGGTAGAGCCATTGTGTTAATCTGCGGTGAAATTCAGCTTTATATTGGAGTGGTTTTCGTTGATAGTAGGGGTCTTTTGGGTCAGGGTTTTGTAAATAAGAAAGAGACCGATCTTTTGGATAAAGAGTAGGTGTTTTATCACTGGGGATAAACTCTCCTAGGCTAAAAGTATATGAGCTAAATTGCACGATTGAAACACTGTTATTTTGATGATTGACTCTTTCTATTTCACCGTTATTGAGAACCAGAAAACTGCCGTTTTTATTGCTCACAATGGATGCGTCTGTTGCATAATAAAAAAGATCAGTCTTAGGATCACGCTGGTCGGCAATGAAAAGGCGTTCAAGTGTTCCATTTGGATTTCGTTCGCCAATTTCTATGTAAAGGTTATTGGCGAGTTTTTGAAAGCTCCCTTCACTAATGAATAGATTGATAAGATCAAAACGAGCGCTTGCTAGCATTTGTCGCATATGAAGACGCGCTTGAGGAACAACAAAATTAGCTATAGAAAAGGAGATACAGGATGCAACAATAGCAAGAAGAAGGATAGGTTTCCAGACAGTACTTTTAGGAAAACCAGAGGCATTGATGACAGCAAATTCTGAGTCTTGATGCATTGCTGAGAGGATGGTTGTAATTGCGATCACTAATGCAAACGGAATGACCAGAAAAACAACAGAAGGAACCAATGAGAGTGAAAATTGTAAGACTGTGAGGAGTGTTTGTTTACTTGTTGTGAGAAAGTTTATCCGTGCAAGAATTTGTATAGTCCAACTAACGCCCACTGCTGCAATCATGACAGAACTAAACAAAACAAGGACACGTTTCAGGATGTAGAACTCAATAATACGCATAAATTGGGGAAAATCCTCAGTTTTTAATTCGATAGCAAATATTCTTACTGCTTTCGGTTAAAATGTAATAAAGTTTGAAAAAATATCCTTTCATGAATTGGATATTTTTACCAAATAAATAATATAAAATTGCCTATGAGGTCCTCTTTAAATTTTCCGTACATTATATTTTATTTTCAACTATAGTCTACAAAGAATCTGGAAAATAACTTAAAAAACTTTTTTATTAACGTTGAAAATAAAAATTATTGTCTTTTAAAGATACGTGCAAAGAGATAATGCATCTCAATCAAAAAAGAGGGGTTATATCTTGAACCGTTTCCTTTGTATTAGGGGTATAGAAGTTTTTTTAAAAAGATATTAGCTTTTTTATAAAGAATGATGAAGGCTTAAGAGATTGGATATTTTATTCTATCATTTGACGCAGTCAACGCTGAAGGATATTTTGCCGACGCTTGTGGAGCGTGCATTGGCTCGTTTTGGTAAAGTAACAATACAGTGTGTGAGTAAAGAACAACGCGATTCTATAGATATACATTTATGGGTTTATACTGATGAATCATTTATTGGACATGGAACGGAGTGTGATCAATATCCAAACTTTCAGCCTGTATTTCTTACAACAGGACAAGAAAATCCGAATGATTCAAAGATTCGTTTTCTCATAGAGGGAGCTGTTTGTTCGGATATTGATGCTTATCAACGACTTGTCGTGATATTTGATGGTAAAAGTGAAGAGCAGTTGAATCTCGTTCGTGCACAGTGGAAAAAATATAAAATGGAAAATCATAATTTAACGTATTGGCAACAGACTGAAGATCGTCGCTGGGAAAAACAGGTTTAATGCGTCTCGTATCTATTGTTCTGATTTTTATAGGATTACTGGGAATAGTAAATCCTGCACTTTTTATTACGGAAGGCTCAGGGGGAGGGCGTTGGGTTTTTATTGTGATTTTTCTTTTAGGCATGTTAAATATATGGACTATAATTAAAAAAACGAAACACCATAATGATGATTATTGATCGAATTTTGCTTGTTTTATGGGCTGTGATGTTGGCCTTCTTTTGCGTTTCATGGTTGGGGACGACGCATATCTTATCAGAAATGTTTGCTGTTTCTTATATAAGCAATATTGCAGATTTTTTATTTTTCTTTTTGAGTGCCTTGTTTGCGGGAATATTGTGGTGGAAAATACCTCAACCCCTGTCTTTAAAAACGAAACTGGCAGCATTTTTGCCGCCAGTCCTTATTTTATTCTTCGTTATTATATTTTAGTTGGATATTTCATCATCTGTAAATCCGACGAAGCAAATCAGTGAAATAAAAGAAGCAAGAAGCAAATAATAACCGATATAAGATGTATCGAAATGTTGAACCAGATATTCTGCAATATAAGGCGCGAGAGATGCTCCTATAATAGCAGATAAATTGAAAGTAATAGAAGAACCGGTATATCGAATTGCTGTTGGGTATGGTGAAGCCAAAACAGCACCAAGAGGACTGTATATCATTCCCATGAGAGACAAACCGATAACAGACATTGCAAGGACTCCTATAACTCCAGAATTTAAGAAATAAGGAATTGCGAAAGAATACATACCGGTGATGATTGTAATCCAAATCATCAAAGTTCTACGTCTAATACGATCAGCGAGTTTCCCAGTGATGACAGTAAAAATTCCACAAAAAATAGCACCGACAATTTCGACTTGAAGAGCTTGATGAAATGGCAATTGCAAATGGTTTGTTGAATAGCTTAACAAATATGTCGTGACCAAGTAAAATAAAACAAAAGTTGCCATACCAGAAAATATTCCAAGAAATAGGATTCGTGGACATTTTAAAAAGACATCTATGATAGGCACTTTGACATGTTCTTTACTTTCAAGAGTTTTTTTGAATTGCACAGTTTCATTGATTGAAAGACGAACCCATAATCCTATAATCATAAAAACAACTGAGGCAATAAAAGGAATGCGCCATCCCCAAGCTAAAAGTTCAGCGCGATCAAGGAAATGCAGCAGACCCAAATAAACAGCAATAGATAAAAACAAACCGATTGAAACGCCCAATTGGGGGAACATCGCATACCAGCCGCGCTTTTCTGGAGGGGCATTTTCTGTTGCGAGCAAAACAGCGCCTCCCCATTCTCCTCCTAATCCCATTCCCTGTCCAATACGGCATAAGGTTAACAGGAAAGGGGCAAACCACCCAGCCATTTCATAAGTAGGAAGAAAACCAATAATGACTGTTGAAAGTCCCATGGTGAGAAGAGAAGCGATAAGTGTTGCTTTTCTTCCAATCTTATCTCCAAAATGTCCAAAAACAACTGATCCAAAAGGGCGGGCAAAAAAGGCTGCTCCAAATATTAGGAAAGATTGTAAAATAGCAATTTGATCATTTTGTGTTGGAAAAAACACATGAGGAAATATAAGAGCTGCGGCAGTGCCAAAGACATAAAAATCAAAGAATTCAATTGTTGGGCCAATAAGGCTTGCAAATAAAATTCGACGAGGGGAGTTTCTGTTGCTTGTAGCTTTCATTTCTGAGTTTATAGACATGAATAGAATGTCCCTTTCAGTATATGACAAATCAAATGACGAGTTAACTGACTATAACTATAGAAATTTCAAATCAGTGTCGAGTCAATATTATGACACTTCGTTATATATTAGAACAATGATTATGGACTGATGATTATGAATAAGTGGTCTATATATTATCCATATTGAACAAAAAAAGACACTGCTTTAAATGCTGTAGAAGATGGAAATACGTAGCCATAAACGCTGTTCTCATTCACATTGCTGTTTCCTTTAAAGTTCAATGCTGTTTTTATCTCTTGAGGGATCAGCCTTATTTGTAGATCAGTGTTTATTGCCTCAAAAATATTTTCATGAATGTAATTATAACACTTTTTAGGTGTATATAAAAATAATTAAATCTTTTAGTTGTGCATATATTTTAAAACACATGGTGTATATTTGATCTGTCAGAGCTTAATTTATCGAATGCTTCGTTATCTTAAAAGACATGAGGGTGAGCAACATTGTGTTGTTTTGGTCTGTGCATTTTTTTCTAAATGGGAGATTTAATTTGGAATGATGGAGTGTGAATAATGCAACGCAAATTGAAATTAAGTTTTTGTGCATTAATGACCAGTGGTTTTTTTGTCAAGATTGTGAGTGCAGATGGAGTAGCGACACCAAAAGAAAAGTTATTAACACCAGTAAGTATCAGTGAACATCTAGAAGAGATAAGAACATCGTTATCAAAAGTGAGGGGATTAAAAGAAAAAAAGGGGGGATCAAAAAGGATAGAGAATAAACAGACAGTAGAAGGAAGTAAGTCTTCAGAAGAGGAAAGGAATAGATTAAAAAATCTATTCTTTGAAGTACTCACAAATTCAATAATAAGCGATGGGGCTACTGTCTATATTACTAACCGTGACTCTGAAGGTTCTGAAATAAATAGCTTTAACTATAAAGATGCAGCCTATTCCATTAATAATACGGTTCAAGAAGGTGGAAAACTCTACATTGATGCAGCAAGTGTTAGCAGGGATACAACAATTGAGAGTGGTGGTATTGAATTCGTCCAAAATCTGAGCAGTTCGGAATATGCCACTGTTAAAAAAGGGGGTAAACAAATTGTTGAGAGTGGTGCAAATGCTGAGGGAGCTAAAATCTATGGTGGTGAGCAGATTATTTTTGGTAAGGGGATCCTTAGGGATGGTTTGTCGCGTAAAGATAAGGAAAGTAGTGCTTATGGAACTGAAATTTATGCGGCAGATGGAATGCTAGGAATACAAAGTGTCTATAGTGGAGGGATGGTTGTTGACACAAAGATTATGAAAGGCGGCATCCAGAATCTTGATGGTAAAGAGAGTTTTCATAACGGCATCTCAGAAGATACTGATACAGCTGATACAGAAGATGAAGATTTTACAATCAATGAGGGGGCATTTGCACTGAGTACTGAACTTTTTAAAAATGGTGCGCAGAATATCTTAGCAGGGGGGAATGCGAGCGAAGTTACTTTATACGATAGAGCTACTCAGAAGATATATGATTCTGGATACGTGGATAATCTAACCATTAATCATCAAGCAAGGTCATGGGCTTTTGTGGGGGCAATATTAGATAAGGATACAAATGTTTATGACTTTGGCAGCCTCTATCTTTATGCTGGGAATGGTGAAGCTGTTACGGAAGTAGAAAATCTTAATTTAAATGGAGAAAATACCAAACTATACATTCTTGCGTCTGAAGATAACAGCAAAAAAACTTACGTTAATATCCAGAATTTAACTGGAAGTGGCAGAGTTATCTTTACGTTTTTAGGGACTAATAAGCATTATTCTCAGCTTAATATTGATGATCTATCAGGTTCTTTACATTTCGATTTTAATGTCAACTTTTCCAAGCATCTTAGTGATTATCTTGTCATTAAAGAAAGTGGTTCAGGTTATCACACAATAAGTGTGGCTGATTCTGGGCGTGAAATTACAAATTCTTCTTATAAAAAGCTTAAATTAATTACTGATCGTAGTGGAAATGCTCATTTTACTCTGACAAACACTTTTGGTGAAAAAATCAAAGCTATTGATGCCGGAACTTACATGTACAGTTTGAAACATAGAAAAAATGAGAGCAATGGTAAAATTTGGTATTTAGATGCGAATTATGCTCTTGATGAGACAAATACCTCTTTATTTCCTGATTTTATCTTGCAACCATCTGCTATAGCTTCATTATCGAAGGATCTCACAGAACGCACAATTGAAAAGGGGATGATTGTTACGATTGCTGATCCTAGCTTTGATAGTAACAGTGAGAAAGTTGAAAGCACTGGAGAAACTTCGATTAGTAATACAGTTAAAGATGGTGGAAAGCTTTCCGTTTATAGCGGTGGTTTTAGCTTGTATACGACAATTCAAAGAGGCGGTACTGAGCTTGTTAGAACACAGGGTCTTTCACAGGATAGTACAGTTAAGAAAGGGGGAAAACAAAAGGTTGAAGATGGGGGGAAAGTTGAAGGGGCTAAAATTTACGGTGGTGAGCAGTTTGTTTCAGGAAAGTCTGATATCAAAGGGGAGATGGTAAGGAGTAGCGCCCATGACACTATCGTTTCTGGTGAGAATGGAGTGCGAGGATATCAGAATGTGTATGATGATGGAGAGGTTTTTAGCTCAAAGATCATGGAAGGAGGGGTACAAAATCTTTATGTGGAAGAAGATCTAGACGAGTATAGCAGTTTTGCATTTGATACGAAGGTCTTTTCTGGTGGAAAGCAACATGTTTTAGCGGGGGGAATCGCGATTGGCGTTCTTTTAGAAGGGACTGCTTTTCAGGCAATAGATTTAGGAGGTTATGTAAAAGATTTAACCGTTAAGGATCAAGCACAATCGTGGTTACATGGTGGCGCAACATTGGAAGGAAAGACAACGGTTAATGATTCTGGACGGATTTATCTTTATGCTGGTGCAGAGCAATCTCGTACTGAAGTAGAAAAAATTGTCTTAAATGGCAGAGATACAAAATTATACGCGATTGCCTCTAGTATAGATGGTGAAAGCTCTTTGATTGAGGATCTAAGTGGGAATGGACGCGTTGTTTTTACTTCTACCGTGTTTAATCCACATTACTCTAAACTTGAGGTTGGTAATCTTTCAGGGAATTTACATTTTAGGTTGCATACTAATTTTGCAGAGCAGCGCGGTGATTATCTTCTGATCAAAAAAGGATCAGGTAATCACACCATAAGCGTTATCGATTCTGGTGTTGAAATGACCAATTCTCTTCTACAAAATCAGAACTTAATTTTGGAGCTTGATTTAATTCATGATCAAAGCGGAAATGCGCATTTTACTCTGATAGATTTTTGGGGTGAAGAGATAGCTACTGTTGATAATGGAGTCTACATGTACGCTCTCAAGAAAAGAGATCATAACGGTGGAAAGATTTGGTCTTTATCGACACCATCTATGCCAGAAAAAAATTCTTCTCCTATCTTTCCTCCATCTCATACGGAGTTGCCTATAGCTGAATCTTTTGAGCAAGAAAAGTATGGTTCTCCTTTGGAAGATTCTATAGCCAATTCTTATAAAGGTGATTTCAGTTTTTATGCAGAGGATTTCATTACTGGTACACGTGAAAAAATTTTGCAAAGCTCCGTGCTCGGTGCCAATAGCATAGTTTATATTGCTGGTGATGGAGAAATGGATGATTTTAAATTATCCATTAATAATACAGTTCCGGAAACTGCAACACTCTATGTTGAGACTGGTGGTTTTAGTAAGAATACAACCATTGAAAATGGTGGTGTTGAGATTGTAGGGGAACAAGGGATTTCAGAATTTACGATTATTTACGAGGGTGGAAAACAAAGAGTGGAGGGAGGAGGAACCGCATTGAGAGCTGAAATTTATGGTGGGGAGCAGCTTGTTTTCGGAGATGGTTATGTAAATGGTGGAATTGTGGGGAGCAGCGCTTATAACACGACACTTTATGGTCAAGGTGATACGCCAGGACAGCAGAATGTATATGATGATGGGATGGCTGTGGGAACAAAAGTGATGAGAGGAGGAATACAAACTCTTGCTAAGTGGTTCGCAGATGATGATGATTTTATACAAAAGAGTGGTGGTTTAGCTGTGAATACTGAGGTTTTCGCGGGTGGTGTACAGCGGGTATTAGCAGGGGGAGAGGTGAACATTGTGACTTTACACCGCCATGCTGCTCAAGAAGTTCATGCTGGTAGCATTGTAAAAAATCTAACAATTAAAGAAGGAGCCAATTCATGGATTTTTGCTGGTGCGGTGTTGGAAGGAAAAATAAAGATTCATGATTTGGGACAAGTCCATCTTTATGCTGGAAATAATAGCTTTTATACTGAATACAAAAATTATCACACAACAGTAGACGATATTAATTTAGAGGGAGAAAACGCTAAATTATACTCTATTTCTAATGGATATGGAAACACAGAAACTTATATTAAGAAGCTGAGCGGTGTGGGAAATATTATTTTTACTTCTACAGAATCCGATTTACATTACTCTAAGCTTTATATTGATAATCTTTTTGGGAGTCTACATTTCGATTTTAATGTCAGCCTTGCAGAAGGAGAAGGTGATTATCTCTTTATCAAAAATGGCCGTGGTTCTCACACAATAAATATTTTAGATTCCGGTATTGAAATTGTTGATCCTTCTTCAACAGAACTTGATTTAATTGTTGATCAAAGTGGAGGCGCACATTTTACCCTGAGAAGCTTTTCTGGTGCAAATGTTAAAACTATTGATGGCGGAACCTATACGTATGGTTTAAAACAGAGAATTGATGAGGATGGGGGCGAAAAAGTTTGGTATTTATCTGCAGTATTTATTGATAATGTTTCATTTCTCAACAGTTTACCACGTAGTAGAAGCAGATCTGTGCGGCATTTAAATCAAAATCAATCGGTTTCTTCTCTTTCAACGATTACAGCACCACAAGCGCATGTTATTAAATTGCCACGTCGAAGAGAGAACTGCCAAAACTTAAGGCAAAAATCTCAGGCTTCTGTATCTCCAACTGTTTTCTCTTTTGGAAGTCACGTTATTGAAGTTTTAGGTTCAGGAAGTTCTCATCCTCTTTCTGATGAAAAACAACAAACTGCTGTTTCAGAATCTTCTCACTCTTTAGCCGATCAAATGATTGTGCGTCCAGTTCATAAAGAACAACCTTCTTCACAATTAAGCGAGACGTTTTCAGTTTCTCACTTTTTGACCACTCCCTCTACAGATGCGGTATTGTCTATGTCTGTGGCTCCAGTGATGGTTTTTCACAATGAAATGCAAACCGTACGTGCGGGAAGAGGAGTTCTAGATAAAAGTAAAAAGAATGCAGCTTTATGGACTTATGCGATTAAATCTAAAGAGAGCATTGCGACAGAGCATATAGATTTTAAACTGGATCAGACCGGTATCGTTTTGGGGATCAATGGTTTAGGCGAGTGGGAAAATGGAGAGTTTTATATAGGTGGTTTTGGCAGTTATGATCGTGCCCGTGTTGCGCATGCACGGGGGGGTAACAGTGGAATCAATACTTATGGTATTGGCGCTTATGTCACTTATTTTGATCATAGTGGATGGTATCTCGATGGTATTTTAAAATACAATCATTATCAAAATACTCTAAAAGCCGTTTCAACGAATGGTTTAGAGATTGAAGGAACATATACTCAAAGGGCATTGGGAACTTCCTTTGAAGCTGGTTATCGACTTAAGACGTCAAAGAACAGTTGGTTGCAGCCTTATGGACAATTTACATGGTTGCGTGTTGAGGGTAAAGAAATCAAGTTATCGAATGGCATGACAGGTGACATGCGTCCATTTACTTCATTACGCAGTGAGGTTGGCTTATCTTTAGGATATGAATTTGGTTCTCACATGGATTCCTCATCGCTTGCGTATATTACAGCAGCATGGTTGCGTGAGAATAAAGATGACAATCAAACGTTAATTAATCAACGTCATCCATTTACCACGGACTTATCGGGCAATGCAGGTAAGTTAGGATTAGGTTTAAGCAGTTTTGTGAGTGAGAAGTTAAAGTTATATGGTGAGGCCCATTATGTTAAAGGACATAAAACAAAACAGTCCTTTCAGGGTATTTTAGGTGTACGCTATAGTTTCTAACGATATGGTTATTTTTTAGTTATCTTTAAATGTATGATTAGTTTTTTTAAGTTTTTAATGCAGCATCAGAGAACAATTTTTCAGAGCACGCAGCTTCGTTGTTCATGATAAACTGTATACCTTTATATACTTGATTATGCATTACTTTTTTTTGATAAGAAAATTCTGAGGAAATGCTAAAGAAGCACTATAAAAACGCCCTTATATTCTTGATCAAAAAAGTATTAAAAAAACTGTAAAGAACGGTTTTTTATGAAATAAGGAGGATTTTTAAGAAGGATTGTTGCAATCTAAGGTTGAAAATATGTTTTGTAGAGCTAATTACGTTCAGTGTCTATGCAGGCGTGAAGGGGGGAGGATATGGCTCTACAATATAAATGGAAACGACATTGTTGGATACTCATGTTGAGCAGCTGTTTTGTGCAAGCTGCTGCTACAAATGAGGGAAGAGCAGCACTTTTTTGTCAATCTTCAAGTTATGAAAATGATAAGGTATTTCACGATCAATACAATGAGGATATGAAAACAGGCAGATGCATACTTGGAGCCTCTCATGGTGTCATGATAAGAACGCGCAATGAATTAGACTTTTTGAAAAAGCCTAGCGATTTTATCATGGATAAGGGTGCTAGAGTGTTTGCGAGTCAACAGGAGCTTGACAGCAGTCATCGTGACAATGCTGGATATAATGCACAAGAACAAAATACTGCGTTTCTTAAAAAGCCTGAACTTATTTCCATTAAAGATGGGGCAATATTAGAAAATTATATCCTTGATAATGAAGGTAAAGCATACATTTCAAATGATGGTGAGATTGATAGTCCAGGGCGATCCATTAATAACACTGTAAGGAATGGTGCAGAGCTTTATGTGTATGCAGGAGGACTCAGTGAGAATAGTAAAATTGAACATGGTGGAATTGAAAATGTTCAGGCTTTAAAAGGAAAACAAGGTTTTTCGAAAAATGCTGTTGTTAAAGAAGGCGGGCACCAAAGTGTTGGAAATGGAGGGAAAGTAGAGGGGACTAAAATTTATGGCGGTGAGCAGCTTATTTTCGGCGAGGGGGATATTGGAGGAGAGATTAAAGGCAGTAGTGCTTCTCACACTATCATTTATGGTCAAGATGAAACACTAGGCCAACAAAAAGTATATGATGGCGGAAAAGTTTGGAATACAAAAGTTATGCGAGGGGGTGTCCAAGAGGTTGGACAAAAGTCTCAAAGTGCAAAAAATGGTGGTTTTGCATTTGACACAGAAGTTTTTGGTGGTGGTAAACAACGTATCTTAAAAGGTGGTCAGTCCATTGGAGTCACTTTAAATGAGAATGCTATTCAGGAAATAGATACTGACGGATCTGTAAAAAATCTAACAATGAATGATCAAACAAAATCATGGGTGCATGCTGGAGCGACATTAGAAGGCAAGACACAGGTAAACCATTCTGGGCAGATCCATCTTTATGCTGGGAATGATCAACATCGCACCACAGTAGAAGATATTATTTTAAATGGAAAAGATACAAAACTATACTCTATTACTGATGAGTTTGATGGAAAAAGTTCTTTGATACAAAAATTAAGTGGTGAAGGGAGTATTATTTTTTCGTTTACAGGTTCTGATCCATATTATTCTCAGCTTCATGTGAATAATCTTTCAGGAAATTTACATTTCGCGTTCAATACTACGATTGCCCATAACCGTGGTGATTATCTCTTGGTTGAGAAAGGCGCTGGGAAACATACAATAAGTGTTGCTGATTCTGGCGTTGAAATCACGGATCCTTTTTCAAATAAGCGTGATTTAATTACGGATCAAAGTGGTGGAGCGCATTTTACGCTGACAGATCTTAAGGGTGAAAAAATTAACGCCATTGATGGTGGAACTTATATGTATGATTTGAAAGAAAGAAAGGATGAAAATGGAAAAGTTTGGTTTTTATCGGCAGACCGCCTCAGTGGACCAGAACCTTCTATGCCAGATCCGACAAATCCTTTTTTTCCTGGAGAAACATCAACAACCCCCTCTACAGATGCAGTGTTAACGTTGTCCGTAGTTCCTGGGCTTATTTTTAATAATGAGTTGCAAATTATACGGAATGGTAGAAAAATTTGGGACAGAAATAAGAAAGATATCGAACTATGGACTTATGGGATTAAGAGCAGAGAACGTGTTGCGACAGGCCATACACACTTTAAACTTGGGCAGACAGGTTTAGTCTTTGGTGCTGATCAGTTGAGTGAATTAGGGCATGGAGAGTTGTATGTTGGTGGTTTTGGGAGTTATGATCAAGCACGTATTTCTCATGCACGAGGTGGTGACAGCAATTTGAGCTCTTATAGTATTGGAACTTACGCAACTTATTTTGATCATCGTGGATGGTATATGGATGGTGTTTTGAAATATAATTATTACCGAGATAATTTGAAAGCCATATCAACGAATGGTTTAGCCATTCAAAGTCATTACAATCAGTGGGCAATAGGTGGATCATTTGAGATTGGTTGTTATTTTGAACCGGCACAGAATACTTGGATGCAGCCTTATATCAAACTAACAGGTTTGCAGGTTGAAGGTAAAAGAATAAAACTTTCAAATGGAATGATAGGTGATCTAAGCCCATTAACTTCATTCCGCAGTGAAGTTGGATTGACTGCAGGACATGAATTTTTTGTGAATTCAGAAACGTCATTAACAGCTTACATTATGGCAGCTTGGTTGCGTGAGAATATAAATAATAATTATACGACAATTAATAACCAGTATAAATTTATTACAGATTTATCAGGCAGTGCGGGTAAATTGGGAATAGGTTTAAACGGTTCGGTCAATGATAAACTAACACTTTATGCGGAAGCACATTATCTAAAAGGACATAAGATTAAGAATGCTCTTCAAGGTATTTTAGGATTACGCTATAGTTTCTAAATATGTGTGCATGGCTGATTAACTTTACAAATGTAATTGTTTTGCAAACTTAAACAGATAACGTTCGGCTATGTCTTCTCGAGAGTGTAGGGACTTTCTCAAATAGTAGGAATGTCTTTATACTCTCTCTTTTAAAGGCAACATACTGAATTTATAATAATTCATTTCTATGCGTGTTGAATAAGAGTCGCGAAAATCATAGGATTCTCTCATTCCAAATCTGTTTATGTTGAATCAATCAAAATTATTCGCTTGGCACATCGCAAGCGGGATGAAGGTGTGTATAAAAACTATACAAAAAAGAAGTAAAAATGTCTCTGATGAATCGTCTCTAGTGTCAAGGGCTGTCACAACATTGGGATGGCAAAGTGTATGATGATATCGGCCCGCTTCTTCATAAGCGTAAAAATAGGGGGCAATGGCTTTACCGGTATATCATTCATGGATGACGTTACGAAATGGGCTTGAGTGCATTGAGAGATGTCTCTTTAAAACAAGTGCGTGAATGTACAATCGAATGGCGTTTTGTTTTACGTGAAGGGGGGTGCCATTAAAGGGCACGAGCATTTTTTTCATCTATAATTCCAGATATGCAAATTATTCCTTGAATTTAAGTAAACATTTTGAATTTTATTCAATTTTTCTGCCTTAAGTTAGAGTTTTTTAGTGGTTTATAGATAAACAACTTAAAGTTGTTTAAATTAAAAAAATACACTAAAAAATTGTATTTAGACATAAATAAAACACATTATGATACAATCTAAAACGAGCTACCTATGTAGCCGTGGGGTATTTTTCTAAATAATTGAGAGTGGAGTGTGGATAATGCGGTATAAATATAAGTTAAGTTTTTCAGTATTGATGATCAGTAGTTGTTTTGCGCAATCTGCAAGTGCAGTAGAGAGTGGGAATAGAGGGCAAATAAGAGTAGCCCATGTGAGAAATGAAGAAGAGGAACGAAAAAATTTAGAAATAATTGCTCGTCTTTTCAAAAATAATATGACGATTGGATATGGGGATGTAGAGCTTATTGATAATGGAAAAACTTCCGTGGGGTCCACTATCAAAAAAGGAGGGATGCAAATAGTTACACGTGCAGGAATTACAATAAACGCTGAAATTTTGGGAGGTCAGCAGTTTATTCATGAAGAGCCATATATTGATTTTACACGCGTGGTTAGACGAAGTAGTGCATATAATTCCACAGTTACGGGTGGAGGTGGAGCAGTGGGACAGCAGAATGTGTATGATGGGGGAGGTGCTTGGTATGCGAAAGTAGGAAATGATGGAGAACAAAATATTTATGCGGGGCAAAGAAAGGAAGGGGGGCGAGCAATGTATACAGAAGTTTCTGGCAATGGCAGGCAACACGTCTTAGCACTAGGCGAATCTGTGAAAACTACTTTGAAAAATCAAGCTATTCAAGTTGTATATCCTGAAGGTTTTGTGAATGGTTTAACAATTACGGATTTTGCCAAATCCTGGCTACATGTTGGTGTAAAAGAAGTTGTTGGGGAAGTAAGGGTTAATGATCACGGAGAACTTTATCTGTTTGCTGGCGGTAGGACAAATCATATTACCAAGAAAAACATTCCTCTAGAAGGAGAACCTGCTGAACCAATATTTGAAGTTGGTGAACGGAAGATAGGAGAAAAACCACAGATTAAAATTAAAGATTTAGGGGGGCAGGGTGGGATTGTTATTTTTTCTTCTATACCGTATGATCCACGTCATATTTCACTTTATGTTGAGAGACTTTCAGGGGATTTACATTTTCGATTCAATATTAGCGCGACGTGGGATGCGAGTGATTATTTGTTGATTGGTGAGGGCTCAGGGAATCACAAAATAAATATTGCAGATTCTGGACGTGAAATTACAGGTCCTCTCTCACAAAGGAATAGTTTGGTTACTGAGCTTCCGTTAATTACCGATAGAAGCCACAATAGCGGAGCTAATTTTACTCTGGCAGATCTTTTGGGCAGGGACATTACAGCTGTTGATGGTGGAACCTATCAGTATCGCTTAGTGAAGAGAGGAAGATGTGCTGATTCTAGTGGTAGTGCTACAATTTGGTATTTAAGTAGAGCTTCTGGAGATACGGAAGGTTCTAGTTCTGAAGTAGAGTGTGTGAATAAGAAAGCGAAGATTCCTGCTGATACGGGTATACAGTCTGATCAATCTCCCTCTTCTGAAGGAAAAAATACCAGTCCTCGTCCACTTACTAAAAAACAGCCAGCTAAACAACGTCCTCCACGTCATTTAAGAGGGGCACAGAATGTTTCCAGTGTTTCGGTATCTTCCTCTCAAGAAAATCAGAGTCTTGTAACGTTACCTCCATCAGGTCTTCATCCTCTTTCTGATGAAAAACAACAAACTGCTGTTTCAGAATCTTCTCACTCTTTAGCCGATCAAATGATTGTGCGTCCAGTTCATAAAGAACAACCTTCTTCACAATTAAGCGAGACGTTTTCAGTTTCTCACTTTTTGACCACTCCCTCTACAGATGCGGTATTGTCTATGTCTGTGGCTCCAGTGATGGTTTTTCACAATGAAATGCAAACCGTACGTGCGGGAAGAGGAGTTCTAGATAAAAGTAAAAAGAATGCAGCTTTATGGACTTATGCGATTAAATCTAAAGAGAGCATTGCGACAGAGCATATAGATTTTAAACTGGATCAGACCGGTATCGTTTTGGGGATCAATGGTTTAGGCGAGTGGGAAAATGGAGAGTTTTATATAGGTGGTTTTGGCAGTTATGATCGTGCCCGTGTTGCGCATGCACGGGGGGGTAACAGTGGAATCAATACTTATGGTATTGGCGCTTATGTCACTTATTTTGATCATAGTGGATGGTATCTCGATGGTATTTTAAAATACAATCATTATCAAAATACTCTAAAAGCCGTTTCAACGAATGGTTTAGAGATTGAAGGAACATATACTCAAAGGGCATTGGGAACTTCCTTTGAAGCTGGTTATCGACTTAAGACGTCAAAGAACAGTTGGTTGCAGCCTTATGGACAATTTACATGGTTGCGTGTTGAGGGTAAAGAAATCAAGTTATCGAATGGCATGACAGGTGACATGCGTCCATTTACTTCATTACGCAGTGAGGTTGGCTTATCTTTAGGATATGAATTTGGTTCTCACATGGATTCCTCATCGCTTGCGTATATTACAGCAGCATGGTTGCGTGAGAATAAAGATGACAATCAAACGTTAATTAATCAACGTCATCCATTTACCACGGACTTATCGGGCAATGCAGGTAAGTTAGGATTAGGTTTAAGCAGTTTTGTGAGTGAGAAGTTAAAGTTATATGGTGAGGCCCATTATGTTAAAGGACATAAAACAAAACAGTCCTTTCAGGGTATTTTAGGTGTACGCTATAGTTTCTAACGATATGGTTATTTTTTGATTGATTTCAATGATAATTTTGATAGGAAGCATTTAAAATTATGGAAGAAGATTCAATATTTATTAAGAGTCGGTAGCGCATTTTTATGATGGGATGAGCAATTGCAGGATTTTTATTAAAGTTTTCTTTATAATTTATTCTATATTTTTGAGAATTTGTGTAGATTTTTGCAGAGCCACTTGGCAAAGGGTTCCTTGCTCGCTATAGGAATGGCTAGAGAATATTATCAATGAAATAAAGGTGGTTAAATGGCTTTAGAGCGTACTTTTTCGATGATTAAACCAGACGCAACCCGTCGTAATTTGACTGGCGCAATTACTAAAATGCTTGAGGATGTGGAGCTACGTGTTATTGCGTCTAAACGTGTCTGGATGAGCAGACGTGAGGCTGAAAAATTTTATGCTGTTCATAAAGAACGTCCTTTTTTTAGTGAATTGGTTGAATTTATGTCTTCTGGTCCAACCGTTGTACAAGTTTTGGAAGGTGAAAATGCAATAGCTAAAAACCGTGAAGTAATGGGGGCTACGAATCCTAGTGATGCAGAAGAAGGGACAATTCGTAAGGTTCATGCTTTATCGATTGGCGAAAATTCTGTCCATGGATCCGATAGTGCTGAAACGGCAAAAACAGAAATCGCCTTTTGGTTTCCTGAGGTAGAAATTGTTGGTTAATAAAGCGTATATAAGAAGCAAAAATCCGAAACACTATATTTCGGTTTTTTGCTTATGAGGTTATAGATTTTTTTGAAAGCATATGGAGCCATTAATCATTTTTTTAGCTTTTAATATTGCAGCTGCTTTTACGAAAATATAAAGCCTATTTACTCTTTTCTGAAGAGTTTTTATCTACACGCTACCCTTACTTGTAATGTGCAAAAAAGTGTTTTATTGATTTATCATTAATAGATTTAAAATAAATCAATCTTATGCTATTCTCATCTCTTATTTAAGTACAAAAAGATAAATCATTTTATAAAATTCCATACTATTCATAGGATAACGTGTTTTAAACCTGCACGAAAATAATCCCACCCTGTCCACAATGTAAGGAGGGCAGAAATCCACAGCATAGTAATACCAAACTCTACTGTGTAAGGGAAAATTTTATTACCGGCTGGTCCAGCTAAAAGAAATACAATAGCGATCATCTGTACAAAAGTTTTCCATTTTGCAAGACGAGAGACAGGAACACTAACTTTTAACTCAGCCAAATATTCACGTAATCCTGACACAAGAATTTCTCTGCAAAGAATGATAATAGCTGCCCATAGAGTCCATCCAGCGATGGTACTGTCTGCGGCAAGCAAGAGCAAACAAGCAGAGACGAGAAGTTTATCGGCAATTGGATCTAACATGCGACCAATATTGGATGTTTGTTCCCAAATACGAGCAAGGTAACCGTCAAGAAAGTCAGTAATGGATGCAACGATAAAAATGGAAACAGCAATCCAGCGGGTGATATCACTTGATTGTAGCCGCCCTTCTAAAAAAAAGCATGCAACAACCATTGGGACTGCAACAATTCGTGCATAAGTTAAAATATTTGGAAAAGAAAAAGTATGATTTTTCATGGAGCCATTTTTAATTCTTGTGAAAGAGAATATATTTCCTAAACGTAACAAGGCGAAGGTTATGAAACAAGCTTATTTTTCATGAAAATGGTTATGAATTTTTTGTGCAATTGTCATAGAGATTCCCGTAACTTTTTTTAAATCTTCAAATGAGGCACTAGCAACAGCTTTGGCACTTCCAAAATGATGAAGCAACGCACGCTTTCTTGTCGGACCGATATTTTCGATTTCATCAAGTGGGTTTTTGAATGTTGCTTTTTTTCGTTTTATCCTATGAGTTCCAATCGCAAAACGGTGTGCTTCATCACGCAGACGTTGCAAAAAATAGAGGATAGGATCACGTGGAGGAAGTGTAAAGGGCGGAATACCTTTTATAAAAAATCGTTCACGTCCCGCATGACGGTCAACACCTTTGGCGATTCCAACAACTGTGAAGAGATCATTTAATTGTAATTCAGCAAGTATTGCATGTACGCTGTTGATTTGTCCTTCACCACCATCGATTAAGATAAGGTCAGGCCAAATGGGAAAAAGATCATCATCTTTTATGTTATGACTTCTATTTGGCAGATCATGCTCTTTGATAAGGCGTGAAAATCTTCGTTTAATCACTTCTTTCATCATACCAAAATCATCGCCAGGCGTGATATCTGTTGAGCGAATGTTGAATTTTCGATATTGATTTTTAATAAATCCCATTTGACCAGCAACAATCATAGCCCCTACAGCATTTGTTCCCATGATATGAGAATTGTCATAGACTTCTATCCGGCGTGGAGGAAAAGGTAGTTGGAATGTTTTAGCAAGACCTTGAAGCAATTTTGTATGGGTGGCTGTTTCAGAAAGCTTATGTTCAAGTGCTTCATGAGCATTGAGATAGGCACGATTAACAAGAGTTTTCCGTTCACCTTGTTTGGGTAAAGAGAGGGATACTTTGTGGTTTGCTTTGAGACTAAATGCTTCTGTAAGAAGTGCCTTTTCTTCAATTTCTTCAGATAAAAGGATGCTTTTGGGAAGTGGTTTATCATCATAAAATTGGGCAAGAAAACTTGCTAAAATTTCAGTACGGGAAAAAGAGGGATCTGCTTTAGGAAAATAAGCACGGTTTCCCCAATTTTGCCCCATGCGAAAAAAGAACACTTGAATACAGGTCATTCCTTCTTTTTGCGCAATCGCAAAAACATCCGCTTCTTTTATCGTTTGAGGATTTATACCTTGATAGCTTTGTATGTGAGAAAGGGCTGATAGGCGGTCACGATAGGAAGCTGCTTGTTCAAAATCAAGATTTTCTGCAGCTTTATGCATAGCTTGAACCATATCGCTTTTAATAGATTGATCTTTTCCCGAAAGGAACGCTTTTGCTCCTTTCACCAGTTCTTTATAATCACTGTCGCTAATTTCATGAGTGCAAGGTGCAGAACATCGCTTAATTTGATAAAGCAAACAGGGGCGTGTACGGTTTTCAAAAACTGAATCAGTACAAGTTCGTAATAAAAAGGCGCGTTGTAAAACATGAACTGTTTGTGTCACTGCACCAGCAGAAGCAAAAGGACCAAAATAGTGAGCTTTTCGTATTCGAGCACCACGATGTTTGTAAAGTGCAGGCACTCGATGATCATCTGTAATCATAATATAAGGAAAACTTTTATCATCACGCAGGAGTACATTAAAATGTGGATGCAATCTTTTGATGAGATTGGCTTCTAAAAGGAGTGCTTCTGTTTCTGTATGGGTGACGATAAATTCCATATGATATGTTGCACGAATCATGCGGGTAATACGATTATTGTGTCCTTGTTCACGTGTATAGTTTGAAACACGTTTTTTGAGATTACGGGCTTTGCCAACATAGAGAATATCACCATTTGCACCAATCATCCGGTAAACCCCTGGCTTATGCGGAAGGTGTCTAACAAACTCTTGTATGAACTTGATACCTTGGAACTGATTTTTCTCATTGCTTTGATTGGCATTATGCCATGTAACATTAGAGAGAAAAGAAAGTTTTTCCCGTTCATTTTGCGGACAATTTGTATTATTTTTCAGGACCATTCCGTTTATTACGAATATGTTGTTTGTTTAATATATGAAATATTCTTTTTTATTAAATAATGATTATTTATGTCTTTATAATTTTTTTTATAAATATATCTTATAGCATAAGAGTATGATTTTAGAGAGCCGATCTTTCATAAAAAAATATGAGAGTTGTTATTCTAAGACAGCTTTATGAATTTGGCCAATTTATCCATTAAAATGATTGAAATAAGAAATCCATGATGATTAAGAGGATAGGCTTTCTAAAAAAATAATTCACGCTGATCGTTATTAGCTTATCATGATAATATGTTGATATTATCCAAAGAATCAAAGAACTTTATCATTTAATGCATTTGTATTTTACAACATGATATTTGATTTAGGAAAGATATCAGAAAAAGATCTAAAATAATAGATGTTCTTTTTGAAGCCACTTATGCGTTATTTTGGCATTTTCATCTTGTCCAAGACGGTTGATAAGAAAGGGGCTGAGTTTTTTCATTTCTTCTTCCAAAAGGTAGGGAGGGTTAATAATAATCATACCGCTTCCATTCATTGTAGGTGATGTTGATTTTTTTCGGATACGCATTTCAAGCTGGAGAATTTTAGGAATTCCTGTTTGATAAAGCGCGTGAAGAAAACTTTCAATTTCTTTGTCATATTTAACAGGATACCATAAAGCGTAGATTCCTCCAGAAAAGCGACGATAGGCTTTCGTTAATCCCTCAATAAGGCGGGAAAACTCTCCAGCTTTTTCAAAGGGAGGGTCAACAAGGATAAACCCACGTTTTTCTTTTGGTGGTACATGAGCATTTAAGGAAAGCCAACCATCTAAATGCAGAACTTTTGTCTGATAATCTCCTGCAAAGTTTTTTGCTAAAATATGATAATCTTCATTGTGCAATTCTATTGCGGTGAGGCGATCTTGTTTCCGTAATAATTGACGAATAAGAACAGGAGATCCAGGATAAAATATAATTTCTTTTTCCCCTTTATTGAGGGCATCAATGATGTCACACCATGGACAAAGGAGTGTTCTTAAATCTTCTGGGATAGGAGTTGAAAAAAGTCGTTGGACACCTTCGCGCCACTCTCCTGTTTTATGTGCTTCTAAAGAAGAAAGGTCATAAATACCGATTCCAGCATGCGTATCTATAACGCGAAAAGCTTTTTCTTTGCGTTTGAGATATTCTACAATGCGAGTGACAATAATGTGTTTAAAAACATCAGCAAAATTGCCAGCATGATAAATATGCCGATAATTCATGGAGTAAACTCTATCATATGTGTAACTGTACCGGATTATTAGCATAGAATAATAGAATTGATATCCATAAAAATACTCTTGTAGAAATCAAACAATGCCCTCATTTCCAAATTATACACTACAGAAAAAATATTAATATCATGGGAGCATTTATTCACAGGGCTATTTTTATATTATGAGCTTAATCGTTAAAATTTTAAATTTTTTATATGAGAGATAGACAAGAAGAGATCAAACATCTCAATAGAGATATTTATGTTGTAAGAGAATTTTTTTATGATCGCGGTCTCTTCCAGGAATACTATAAAAAACCTCAATCAACGAGAATATTAGTGAAGTTTGTTGAAAAATTGAAGAGTACCTTTCAAATTCATTCATAAATTTTCTTGTTTAAAGATTAAAGAATTTCAAATACTTGATAAAAACATTGTTACATTTATAAGTTTTTTAGCAAGCGTAAAATTATGGATAGAGCAATAAAGTGCTGGTGTTATAGTGATAGATTTTTGTAAAAGTATGAATGAATCTCATTGCTTTAAGCAGAGCCAAAGCTTTACATTATACACGCTAAATGGCTAGGTTATTGTGTATGATGCTAAAATAAAACTTTTGAGAATTGATATGTGCTCTGCAAGCTATCTCAATAAAATGAGGAATTTTAAACTAAAGCAAATAGGTTTATCTATCTCTAACACTGTATTATCGAGCGGCTTTATAAGGTAATCTTATAAAAAAGGCTAGGATAAGAAATTCTTTTTACATGGATTATGCTTCGATGCCATGCTTTTGATTGAATGTAATTTTCTATTAATGCCCATTCTGGTTTCAATACTGAGATAGGTTAAACACATGATATTATGAGAACGCATGCCCAGAATCCAGAGACTTGTAATAGTTAGAGCATGCCGTGGCTTAGAGAGCTGGTTATATGGAGGTATTTTACTGAATAAAGGCACAAGCTGGTACCTTTTTTATTTTTTAGCAGTATTGCCATACCTCTTGGCACTTGCGTTGGTTCATAAAGTACATTTTTACTCTTTCCGCTAATAGTTTTTATTTACACGACAGATATTTAATTGAATACGATGATGGCTCATATTTCGTATTGTGTATGGAATAATGGATGATAAAATTCCCACCCCAACGCAAAGAATAAATGTTGTGCGTAAGATGATCGTTTTTGAAGAGACTGATGATGTGTTAAGAAAGTTTTTTAGAGATTTTTCTTTCTGATTTTTTTAATTGAATACGTAAAATGTTTTACAGCATTATGATTTTTATCAGTAACGGATAATTTGGCGGAAATATTTGTAATGATACGTACAACATTGTTTAAAAGGAAAGACGTTGGCTATAGTCTTTACAGGAAGATGAGTAACCTAAGAGATCAGATGAAGTTATTTTAGAAAAGTTTTTAAGTGTTTTGAATTTTGTATGAAGCGGTTTATCATTGTTGAATGGTTTGTGTTATAGTACGCTAAAAAGCGATAAGAGGATAAAAAGCTCTTTTTGCAATAAAAGCGTGTAATTGCTTTTAAGTTAAGAAGAAAATATATAAGTAAGATATTATATTTGATACATTCTTCAGAGGAAGCATGAATAAATGAAATCAAATTTAAAAGCATAAAGTTAGAGAGAATAATGGGTAATATTTTTTCACCAACGCATTTAATTATAATTTTATTGATTATCTTTGTGCTTTTCGGTCGCGGTAAAATTTCTGAATTAATGGGCGATGTTGCTAAAGGAATTAAAGCCTTCAAAAAAAATATGAAGGAAGAAGATGATAGCATTGAGGATAAAGTTAAAATGGCTCCTACTTCCCAAATGATTGATGTAGAATCTCAACAATCTCAGCCGTTATCGGTAAAACATGCAACAGTGCGCAGAAAGGTTTCTTCTGCTTCTAAAAAACGCAAAACATCTGTTGCTAAAAAACAGTAACAAAAACGCAATCATCATTGTGCAATATTTTTTGATGAGAAAGTCGAATTAAGAGATGTTTGGGATTGACGGACCAGAGTTTATCGTAATCTTACTTGTTCTCATCATTGTCGTTGGACCAAAAGACTTACCTAAAATATTAAAGACAGTAGCAAAGATAAGAGCGTATGTGTATTCAACAGCAAATGAACTTCGTCATCAGTTTGATAATTTAATAAAACAAATCGAGCGCGATGATTTGCAAAAAGTATGTTCGGATATTAGCGATTCAAGTAAGAAGTTGGCAGAAACTTTTGATCCCACTCAAAATATATTAGAGGATATCCACGATAATTGGGATGTTAAGGAAACACACTATAAATCAAAAAAAGATAAAGAAATTTTGGAATGCGATCAAAACGTAACCAATAAAGATACGACAGTATCTATCGCTTCTAAAGATAAAGAAGATATGTCATGAATGTTAAGAAAGATGAAGTTGATGCCCATATGGCACCACTTTTAGAACATTTAATTGAACTTCGTCAGCGAATTATTGCTGCCTTGGTTGCATTTATGATCGCTTTTATGATGTGTTTTCTTGTTAAAGATTATATCTTAAATTTTTTACTATGGCCATATCAGTGGGCAATGAAAATAGCAGGGGGTAATCCTGAGGGAATTCGTTTACAATCAACGCAAGTATGGGAAACTTTTTTAACGAAGATGAAGCTTTCTGCTTTTGGGGGAATTATTTTATCTTTTCCCTATACGGCTTTTCAGTTTTATAGTTTTATTGCACCAGGGCTTTATAAAAATGAGCGGATGGCTTTTTTACCATTTCTCATTGGGGGGCCTATTTTATTTTGTATTGGAGGAGCGTTTGTTTATGGTCTATTCGCGCCAATAATACTATGGTTTAGCCTTTCTCAACAATTTCTTCCAGATGTTCATTTAAAAATAGAGTTTATAGTGCGTATTTCTGATTATTTGGGCTTTATGACATCATTTATCCTAATTTTTGGTTTGATTTTTCAATTACCTCTTGTCATCAGTCTTTTAACAAAAATTGGATTTTTAACATCTCATGATTTGGCGTCTAAACGAAAATGGGCTATTTTGCTCTCTTTTATCATTGCGGCAATCATAACGCCGTCGGATTTTTTTACGATGTTTGCAGTGGCTTTACCAACGATAGCACTTTACGAGATTTCAATTTTAATTGCTTACAGTATAGAAAAGAGAAGAAAATCCGCTTAAGAAAAGTGTATAATCTTATGCGATAAGGAATGAATAAAAACAATATAAATGAGGAATTTTTATGCTTGATATTAAGTGGATTCGTGACAATCCTGAGAAATTAGATAAAGCACTCGTAAGTAGAGGTCTTGAGCCACAAGCTAAAAGGTTAATACAACTTGATCTTGCACGTCGGTCGCATATTGCTAAGGTGCAATTGGCGCAGGAACGTCGCAATGCTGTTTCAAAGGAAATAGGACAGGCTTTGGCTGTATCTGATCAGCAAATGGCTGAACGTCTTAGAGCTGAAGTTGAAGAGATTAAAGCTTTTCTTTCCTCTGCAACAGTGGAAGAAAAGCAACTGACGGAGAGTCTTGAGAAACTTCTTTCAGCACTTCCAAATATTCCATTAGATGATGTTCCAGAAGGTAAAGATGAAAGTGATAATGTCGTCATTCGACATTTTGGTACACCTCCAACATTTAATTTTACACCAAAGGAACATTTTGATCTTGGTCAAGATCTCAAACAAATGAACTTTGAGCGAGCTAGTCGTTTGTCTGGAACACGTTTTACAGTGCTTTCAGGGGCGTTAGCACGGCTAGAACGAGCATTAGGACAATTTATGCTTGATGTGCATGTGAATGAGCATGGTTATACAGAAGTCTCAGTACCTCTTCTTGTTCGTGATGAGATTGTTTACGGAGCAGCACAATTGCCGAAGTTTGCAGAGGATCTTTTTCAGACAACAGATGGTCGATGGCTTATTTCTACTGCAGAAGTACCATTAACTAATTTGGTTAACGATGAAATTCTTGAAATATCAGATTTACCACTGCGATTTTCTTCTTTATCTCCTTGTTTTCGTTCAGAGGCTGGAGCAGCCGGTCGTGATACGCGCGGTATGTTGCGTCAGCATCAATTTTGGAAAGTTGAAATGGTCTCGATTACCAGTGAAGAGCAGTCTTTAATTGAATTGGAACGTATGACTGAATGTGCAGAAGATATATTAAAACGGCTTGATTTGCCTTTTCGCACAGTGGTTCTTTCTACGGGTGATATGGGGTTTGCAGCGCGTAAAACCTATGACATCGAGGTTTGGCTTCCTGGTCAAGAATGTTATCGTGAAATTTCTAGCTGTTCAGTTTGTGGAGATTTTCAAGGTCGTCGTATGAATGCGCGCTATCGTAAAGACGGCGATAAAAAATTGCATTTTGTTCATAGCCTTAATGGTTCTGGTACGGCTGTTGGACGTTGTCTTATTGCCGTACTTGAAAATTATCAACAGGCTGATGGATCAATTATTATTCCAGATGTTTTACAACCTTATATGGGAGGCATGCGCTGTATTACTGCTTAATTTTACGAAAGGAGAGACAATATGCGTTTATTGCCAAGAGGTGATGATACACAGGCGCAAGTTTTTGCCATTTTAAAAGAAGCAGTTTGTCAGTATGATAAAAGTGCACCTTCATTGGAGATTGAATGATACTATGGGGCAAAAGGGTATTTTACAATTTCGTGAGGAGTTAGCCGCTCTTGTACTGAAAATGCGTAGCAAAGGCATTGATGACGTGCGATTTTTTTCTGCATTAGAGAAAATTCCGCGTCAACAGTTTGTTGCTGCTCCTTGGTTCAATAGTGCTTATGATAATAAAGTTATTCCCCTTGAGTGTGGTGAATATATGGAACGTTTGGAAGAACAACTCTTAATTCTTTCGGCATTATCGTTGAAAAAAAGGCATCGTGTCTTAGAAATTGGTACAGGATCTGGTTTTTGTACTGCTCTTATAGCATGTCTGAGTGACCGTGTGACAACGATTGATCGTTATAAAACGCTTGTTGATTTAGCACGACAAAAATTTCAAACTTTAGGAATTGAAAATATTGTTATACGGCAAATTGATGGAAGTCATAGTGTGACAGGCTTAGGATCATTTGATCGCATTCTTATTTGGCCATCACGTTTTGATGAACCCAAGGAATTTTTAGAACTTTTAGCTGAAAATGGAATTCTCATTCAGGCGATAGGACCTGACGAAGGGGTACAAACGGTGACGCGCTATACAAAAATCGGTAGTCGATTTGAGTGTTTAGAACTGTTCCAAGTGCGTTACCAACCTTTTATTAAAGGCATTGCAGAGATACTTTAATTTTTAAAAGCTAAGAAATTTCTGCAAATTGCCTACGTTAAATTCATTTTGATCTTATATAAAGATATTTATGAATAAAACATCTCATTTTAACTCTTCGGTAATTTAAAAAAGCTTTAATGGAGTGAGTTGATTATTGATGAGTGAGCAAAACGATGTGTCTAAAAGCTTTGGATAATATTTTCCAGCATAATTTTCAGAGAATAACTTTGTTAGCGGTGGTAACTATTGTTGCTGGTTGTAGTTCTGGTACACAGCGTTTTTCCGATACGTTCTCTCATCGTACGGTATCATCTCAATCAAATATATCAAGTACTATGTATACAGATCCGCGAATGCTATCATACGGTAGTGGTATGATACAAAGCACTGAATTGCCACCTGTGGAATCAAGCGATGATTCGTGGGGAGATGATAATTCCCCCTATAATTTTCCACATCAAGGTAGGATAACTTCTTCTGATGGTCGCGTTATGGGCGCCCCTCCACGTAATCTTGGAACACTTTCTCGTTCAGAAATGGATAAATCTCCTATTTTTCGGCGGAATTCTTATATTGTTCAGAGTGGAGATACACTGCTCAGTATTGCACGACAAGTAGGGGTTAGTGTTGAGGCATTAAAATTAGCAAATGGTATAAACGGCAATTCCATTTATATCGGTCAGGTCCTTGTTGTTCCAAGCAGGCGTACATTAGCAGCTTCAAATGCACACAATAATAACGATTGGGCAGTGTCAACAACAGAATCTGCATCCCAATCTCAAGTGATGTCCTCTATAAAAAACAAGAAGTCCTCTCCTATATATAAAGCTCCTGTAACAACGCCACTCTCTGCAAAGATGAACAAATCAAGTTCTGAGAAAAAAATTTCTAGACAGATGATGCAATTGAAACATGAGACTGGTTTGTCAAGTACTGTTACGAATACAGATAATATGATGACTCCGCAAGCCACAGGAATTTCTAAGATGCGTTGGCCAGTACGAGGGCGTTTATTAAGCCAGTTCGGTCAAAAAAAGGGAACAGTAATGAATCGAGGAATAGATATTGCAGTGCCTGAAGGGTCTTCGGTAAAGGCGGCAGAAAATGGTGTGGTTATTTATGCGGGAGATGGACTAAAAGAGCTTGGTAATGTTGTGATGATTCGACATGAAAATGATATTATCACTATTTATGGATGTAATAGTAAGCTTGTTGTTAACAAAGGACAAAGGATAAGGCGCGGTGATGAGATTGCTAAATCTGGTGTTTCAGGAAATGTTAAAACGCCACGTGTCTATTTTGAGATGCGTAAGAATTCATTACCTGTTGATCCCCTTAAATATTTAGAAAACTAATTTATTGATGACTTTTACATTTGAATAGTCTTACAGTTTATAGAAAATTCATGAAAAATAATTGATTTTCTTAAATCAATAACATTGCAGCAAAAAATCATTGGTTTCAGGAAAGTAGTTCGTTGGGGTCGTTAGGTATTACCATCTTTGTATTTATGAAAGTGTAAGACAATAGTATCATACTATTTGTCAGCTTTGAGTGTTCCAATTTCTCTTGCATTTGAGAGAAGCATGAAAAAAATATTTCACGCCTTTCTTAAAAAGTTTTTATCTACAGGCTCATTTCATATGTGTGACGTGCAAGAAAATCGTTTTGATTAATTCAGAAAGTTTGAAATGAGAGCGTTTTATTGTATTTAGATCTGTCATTTGATATCAAAAACGATAAATTATCTATATAAATTAAGTTTGTTCATTAGAAAAATTATCTCGTATAATTTATTGAGTTAGTGAAAAGATTTGTATTGTAGGATATACAATAGGGGAAAGTGAATCTATTTTTTAAGATTTTTCTCATTGTATTTTGGTATTCTGCCTCTTAAGGATTTATTGTATTTTTGTAAAGCTGTGATTAGATTATGTAGTTATTGCTTTTTATGATAAATTCTTTAGGAATTTTTTCTGTATCGGAATTTCATTTTAATAGAGTGGGAAATAACTGAGGTTTAACTATAGGAGATAAAAATGTTTATTACGAACGCTTATGCTCAAATTGCAGGCGATGTTTCCGGTGGAATTTCATTTGCTAGCGCTGTCCCATTCATTTTAATTTTTGCAATTATGTATTTTTTTATCGTTCGTCCACAGCGTGCCCAAATGAAAAAACGCCAAGAAATGCTTAATGCAGTACGTCGTGGTGATACAGTTATAACGGGTGGTGGTATTATCGGCAAGGTTACGAAGGTTCACGACGAGAGTGATGAATTAGAGGTTGAAATTGGTGAGAGTATGAATATTCGTGTTATTCGCTCAACATTAGCTGATGTGCGCATTAAAGGTGAGCCGATTGCAGAAAAAAAATCAAAACTTAATGCTAAAGCAAAAAGACCACAAAAGTCTAAATCTAAAACGGCAACGAAAGAAGATATGAGTATCTCTAAAGAGAAAAAAGCTATATCAAAGGAAAATGCATCTTAAGGTGTAATGGCAGTTTATTACATTTTTTAAGCATTTTTATAAAAAGCTTGGCAAGATCAAGACAATTTCATTGAAAAATGGGCTTTTATAGTGGCTACAGAAAATGGAGTTTTTGTTTTCTTTAGATTATTAAAATAGTTGTTTTATTTATAGAATATTACGCAATTTTTTTCTGTTTTTTTAACAAGATCATTGTTTTTATAAAAAGAGATTTGTGAGTAAATAAGCTGAGGAAACTTTTTAAAAAATAGATTTATTTAAGCAAGTATAGCATTTTACTGCGGTTTATTCCCAAATTTTCATATATTTGTTGTATGATAAGATTAGGGTATTATATAAAAATTTTCACTTCAATACTAGGCTATGTTTAACATATCAATGTTTATATCATCCTTACTTTAATTTTTATGGTGAGAAGTAGCAAAGACAATTGGATTATTCAAAAATAAAAGGTGCATATTCATGTTCGATGCAATTCAAATTCGTGAAGCACATTTTCCAAGTCGCGCACCTATTGATGCTTATGGAAATGGTGGGTTTCGTTTTGCTGATATGTCTCATAGAGGTTCTATTATTTGTGTACCATCAGGCATTTATGGCATTGAGATGGCAGGGCCTGTTCCCACTCAAGGGGATATATCTCGTATTTTAGAAGAAGCTTCTGAAATCGAAGTTTTATTAATAGGTACTGGAATTGAATTATTACGATTACCTGAAGAGTTACGGGTGCTTTTATGGGAAAAACGTATTTCATCAGATACAATGAGTACGGGAGCGGCGGTCCGTACATTTAATGTTTTATTGGCTGAAGATCGCGCTGTTGCGGCGTTATTATTTGCGGTAGAATAGAGTATTGTTTAATAAAAAAAGGCTCTGGTCTAGCATGAAAGACTTGTGTAATTATTTCCTGCGCTGTAAAATACTGTCGTTTAAGGCGGTGATATAAGGGTATAGAATGTACATAACTTAACACATTAAGTGTTTTTAAATACAGCAGCAAGTATTCAGGACAAAGTTTGCTCGTAGTTCCTAATGAATCACATGAGTGATCAGCTCTTGGCACTTGAGACAGTTCATAAGAGGCATTTTAATTCTTTCTTATACAGTTTTTGCCTACAAGCCAGTTCCGCTTGTGACGTGCAAGGGAATAGTTTTTATTGATGTAACATGAAATTGGTTTGAAATGAAAGCATATCTACGATATTTGGGATTCTAATTTAACATACAAAACACAAAATTGTCATTATAAATCAATGCATTTATAGTAACAGAAACGCACCGAGAGCAATTGGATTTTTTACAAATTGGTGTTGGTAAGAACCTTTGTCTTTTAGAGTGGGGAGGAGGTCAATGATTTGATGAAGTTTTTGTGATCAGTGCATTTTTTATAAAATAACATTGTCATCTATCCACTGAAAAAGTGTTTTGCGTTGTTTGTTGTTCAAGTTTTACTATGCATGTTACGATTGGTTTTTAGCTTTTTTACTGCAAATGAAAACTTGAAGTCCGATAAGATAAGTTTTATCAGAAAAATTATTTATTTAATTTTTTCTTTCTAAAACGAAAAGGGACTAGAAAAGAAATTTTAATTCATAATACAGTTAAGAGACGCATTTAAAAATCTTATTTTCTGAACTGTATTTGCCTATCTTTCATTTTTTAATATGAATAAAAAGAGGGTATTAATTTAATTGCTAAAAAAGGGACGTTAATAGGTTCATAGAATGATAGGCTCTCTTCCTTATTGTCTTGATATTTTACGTACCATAGATCGTGATCGCTATATATCGGTTTTATTTGCGCCTAAAAAAAAGCGCCAAGCATTGGCTGCTCTTTATGTATTTAATGCTGAAGTTTCTCGTATCCGCGAAAGTGTACATGATCCACTTATAGGAGAAATACGGTTACGTTGGTGGTATGACGCTATTGCTCATGGTGAAATGCAAACGAGTGGAAACAATCCGATTTTGAATGATTTATTAAAAGCAATGACTCTTTTTAATTTACCTAAGACAGCTTTTTTACGTTATTGTGATGCGCAAATTTTAGATCTTTATCACAATCCAATAGAAACACTTCATGATCTAGAGCATTATTGTAGTGAGACAGCAGGCATAATTTTACAGCTTTCTTGTCAGATATTAGATCCTGAAACTGCACAAGAGTTTACAGATATCTATGAACACGGAGGGATTTCTCAAGGATTAAGCGGTGTATTGCGTCTTTTATCATTCATGCAATCACGATATCAATATTATTTACCCACTGATATATTAAAAGCTGTAGGAGTGAATAGGGAAGATTTGGAATCTCATCGTCTCAGTGATCAACAAAAGAATTGTATTGTTGAAGCTATGGTAGCATTATCGCGCGATCATTATAACCGATTTTACGAGTATTCTTGTACTTTACCGAGAGTTCTTAAGCCAGCTTTTCTTCCATTGGTCATTGTACCGGCTTCTCTTCAAAAAGCTATACAGCTGGGGGCGGCAATTTTTCAAGAGAGCGCAACTTTGCCATTGATGTATCGCTATTGGTTGATAACAAGGGCAGCAATAAGCGGCAATTTTCCAAAGATATTATAAAAGAATATTACTATGTTGGAATGCGTGACATGTAGACTGATTTTCTCATATGAAGATAAAGGAGCTATTGTGATTCCAAACCATTTTTTTGTTATAAAAAATGTTGATGTTTTGGTTGTTATGAACACAAAAGAATAAGAAATTTTGTGATCTTGAAAATACGGTATATTTTTTAATCAGTAGTATGTTTTATTCAGTGTATTGGATAGGTGAGATGCAGAGAAAGAAAAACATGAAATAAAATTTCTATTTTATGAGACAAGTTATCTTAGCAGTCTATAAGTCTATAAAAAACTCTTATTTTTGAGAAATTATAACATCATAATTGATGACTGTTATGATTTATGAATATATTGATTTATAATGATAATTCGTTTTTTCTCATATTGAATGAGAGTCTTGAATAGAACAAGATTTCTCCATTTTTATAATGAATTTTAAAAATAGTTTTTTTATCTATTATAAGTTGGGTGTGTAAATGAAATCATTTAAGGAAGAAGCAATACGCTCCCTATGAATGAATATTAAGAGTAGCAATATGAGCTATGAATGAATGACGATAGGGATGACATTTATAGCTTAATGGGCGACAACCTTTGGATGGATAATGTTTTTTAATGCATTGCAAAAACGATTCTACATTCCATTGACTATTTTCTCGCAAATCCATACATGCACTGTTTTGCGAGAAAATGAATCATTATAAAAACGCTGATACTAAGATATGCAGACAAGAAACCTGTCTTACCTCTTAAACTATAGACGAAGAGCGATAGACACTTTATCAAATAAGCCCTTTAAATTATGCACAATCTTTTTATTGGAGAGCGTTAAAGATCTGATTATAATTTGTGCTATTAATTTCCAAAGGATGTTCTTTATTGGCAACTTGGAGCATTTCTAGCTTAAGATCTTCTCTTATCATCATATCTATATTGGCGCGGACCTCAGTTGAAAGAGTATGAGACGTGATATCTTTAGGCATTGTTACAGTCTTTATTTGATAAATGATACGGTTTGTTGCAACCGGTCCTTTTATGACACCATAATGACCTTTGGGACCAGAAAACAAGGCTTTAACACCTTCAACACCAAGGACTTCAGATGAATCTTGACGCCGGAGGGCTGGTGTTGTTTGTTTTGTAACACCAAGGGTATGAGCAAGAGCAACAAGACTTTTTCCTTCCGTGAGCTGTTTGAGAGCATTTTGGGCTTTTTCATCAAGAAGACGTTGGATTTCCTCATTTTTCCATTGAGAAAGAACATCTAGCTTAGCTTCTTCAAGTGTCTTATCGCGGGCAGGAATAATTTTATCGACCTTATACCAGAGATACCCACCATTTTGAAAAGAGAGAGGATCAAGATCGACACCTTCGTTTGATTGATAGATGGCATTCAGTAAAATATCTTTTTGAGGTAAATCCGTGAGTATTGCACCTTCAAGCGTTTTCCCCGTTTTATCAATGGTAATTGTGCGCAAAGATAACTTGTATTGGTCAGCTAACTCTTTGAGAGAAGCACCCTCAAAACGAGCATTTTCAATAGCTACATAATTATTACGAATATCATCCGTAGCACGATTTTTGGCAAGTATTTGGCGAATATTTTCTTCTACACTTTCAAAAGGAAGAGAGCTTGAGGGTTCAATATGTATGATGCGAATGATAACAGGTCCCTGTAAGTCATTGATTACAGCACTGACTTGCCCTTGTTGGAGTTCAAAAATTTCGGATGCTAGATGGCTAGGAAGTTCATTTTCTGCGAGAGGCCCTTTTTGTATGTCATTAAGAGTCTTTTTTTCAGCTTTTACCAGTTCATCAAAACTCAATCCATCGGCTATTTTTTTTGCTGCATTATCGGCTTCTTCGCGTGAGGGGAATCGCAGTTCTTCGAATGTACGCTTTTCAGGGGTTACAAAACGTGAAGCATTTTGGGTATAATAAGCTTTTGCCTCATCTGTTGGGATATCTTTAGGTTTTACGAAATCATTAAGTTCCATAGATAATAAAGAGACAGTGCGGTATTCTGGAGTACGAAATTCATTTTGATGTGTTTCAAACCATTTTTGCAGTGTTTCGTCATCAGGATCAGCTGTTATTTCCTTTTCTTTTAGATCAATCATGAGATAATCTGCGATACGCATTTCTCCTTGATAAAGAGCAAGTGCTTTATAGAAGAGATCTGGTGCTTTCATATCAGAGAATAAAGCTGAAATAATTTGGTTACGCTTTTCTTTTCTGGTGTAATAATTAAGAAAAGCACTTTCACTGATACGTAAATGCTGAAGATAGTTATAAAATAAATTTTTATCAAAAGTGCCATTTATTTGGAACATATTATCAGTTCCAATCATACGCGCTATTGTATCTTTTGAAAGACTTATTTTCATTTTACGGGCTTGTTCATCAAGCAGTGTATTTTGTTGTAATTGATTAAACACAAAAGCGGGAATTTGGTATTGCTGCATTTCATTTGGCGTAAACATTCGTCCAAGATGAGCGGCATGTGCTAAACGTGCGCTTTGATCGGCAAGAGCGAGACGATAATCATCGACAGTTACTGTGGATTTTCCAGAAGTAATAAGGCCTCTTTCATTTTTGGTGTGTAACTGTGGTATCCCCCATAAAAGAATGAAGCATAAGAGTAAAATAGCAAGGAAAATTCTGGCAATCCAAGAATTTGCAGCATTTCTTACGATGTCAAGCATTGTTTAATTCCACTTTTAACATGAGTTATTATCAAAGCAGTAACGGAATTTGCAACAAAGACACGAAAGATGCAAGCTTTAAAGACTTGCTTTCACTTTATAATTTGGTACTTACAGATAAATAATATATTATAATAGCTCTTGAGGTGAAAATATGTCTCCAAATATTCGGCCTTTTCTTGCTGGAAATTGGAAAATGAATGGAACGAGTGAATCGCTTGGAGAGTTGCGTGCTATTGCTACAGGCGTTAGCTCTGATCTAGGTCATTTGTTTGAAGCTTTAATTTGTGTTCCAGCAACGCTTTTATCGCGTGCTTCTGATACGCTGGATGGTGAAAATCTCCTTTTAGGAGGACAAAATTGTCACTTTGATGACTATGGCCCTTATACTGGAGATATTTCAGCTTTTATGCTTAAAGAAGCGGGAGCAAGTCATGTTATTATCGGGCATTCAGAACGTCGTACAGTGTATCAGGAAAATGATGCTATTGTCTGCGCCAAAGTGCAAGCAGCGTGGCGAGCAGGGCTTGTGGCTCTTGTATGTATTGGTGAAACATTGGAAGAACGCAACAATAATAAAGTGCTGGATGTTCTCGCACAGCAGCTTGAGGGATCTTTACCAGATGATGCAACAGCAGAGAATATCATTATCGCTTATGAACCTGTTTGGGCGATAGGCACCGGCAATACAGCAACTGTAGAAGATATTGCAAAAGTGCATCATTTCATTCGTGATGAGATGTGCTCTCGTTTTGGGGATGAAGGGAATAATATGCGCCTTCTTTATGGTGGATCAGTAAAACCCTCCAATTCATTTGAGCTTTTAAGCATTGCTCATGTTAATGGTGCTTTGATAGGTGGAGCAAGTTTAAAAGCGACTGATTTTTTAACTATTTGCGATGTTTATCGTAAATTATAGCGGAGAAATTTGAGTTACCCCTTGGATTGTGTGTTATTTATGTGTAAATAACCACGAAAGAGTTATTTGAAGAGCAGGGTTTATGCAAACAGTACTTATTGTTATTCATTTTTTGATTGTGATTACTTTGGTTGGTATTATATTAATTCAACCTTCAGAAGGTGGTGGGCTCGGTGTGAGTAATAGCTCAGGGTTGATGAAAACTCGTGGATCTCGAAACCCTTTAACACGTTTGACTGCTATTTTAGCCTGTTGTTTTTTTGTTGTGTCTATTGGACTTACCGTGGTGAGTAATATATCAAATTCTAGTTCTGATATTTTAAAGCGTATACCGGTTAATTCAGAGCAGAATTCTACCAATAAAGGCTCAGGATCAGTCCCATCATCAGATGGTGAGTCTTCCCCTTCTATTCTTGAGCAGCTAGGAGGTCCTTCGAATTCTCCGCAGGAGCAGAAACAGTCCACAAATCCTGAAGCAGAAAGCCCAGTTCCACCGGTTCTTGAAAATACAGTTCCGGATAACAGTACAAAATAGTTTTTTAAGAAAATATAGACTTTTTAAAAAGGTGATTTTTTCACCTTTTTTATTTTAGAAGAAAAATTGTTTCTTTTTGCATTTTTTGCTGGAAAAATCATTATAAATTGCTTATCACCATAAGCCCATGGCACGTTATGTTTTTATTACTGGTGGTGTGGTTTCTTCCCTTGGAAAAGGCATCGCAGCAGCGGCGTTAGCAGCGTTATTACAGGCTCGTGGCTATCGCGTACGTCTTCGCAAACTTGATCCTTATTTAAATGTTGATCCAGGTACGATGTCACCTTATCAACATGGTGAAGTATTTGTGACCGATGATGGTGCAGAAACGGATCTTGATCTTGGTCATTATGAGCGTTTTACTGGGCGTTCTGCAAATAGCCAAGATAATATTACAACAGGGCGTATTTATCGCAATATCATTGAACGAGAGCGGCGTGGTGATTATTTGGGGGCAACAGTCCAAGTTATTCCTCATGTTACAGATGAAATTAAGAGATTCATTACGATGGGAAATGAAGAATTTGATTTTGTTTTGTGTGAGATAGGTGGAACGGTTGGTGATATTGAAGCAATGCCTTTTCTAGAAGCGATTCGTCAGCTTCGCAATGAGCTACCGAGACAAAATGTCGTTTATGTCCATCTCACATTAATGCCTTATATTCCTTCGGCAGGTGAATTAAAAACGAAACCAACACAACATTCTGTCAAAGAATTGCAAGCAGTTGGTATTTCTCCTGATATTTTGCTTGTACGTGCAGATCGATCTATTCCAGAAACAGAACGATGCAAATTATCACTTTTTTGCAATGTTCGCTCCAATGCAGTCATTCAGGCATTAGATATGCCAACAATTTATGATGTTCCTATGGCATACCATAAGGAGGGTTTGGACTCTGAAGTTCTTTGCGCTTTTGGAATCGATTCGGCTCCTTCCCCCAAGATGGATCGTTGGGAAGATATTACGCATCGCATTCACCATCCTGAAGGAGAAGTTACGATTGCTGTTGTAGGAAAATATACGGGCTTAAAGGATGCTTATAAATCCCTTATCGAAGCGATTGCGCATGGTGGTTTAGCGAATAAAGTGAAGGTTAATATTGAGTGGATTGATTCGGAACTTTTTGAAAAAGAAGATTCTGTTTCAGCTTTACAAAAAGCCCATGGAATTTTGGTTCCAGGTGCTTTTGGGGCACGAGGGTCTGAAGGGAAGATTCGAGCAATTCAATTTGCACGAGAGCGTAAAGTTCCATTTTTAGGAATTTGTTTTGGAATGCAATTAGCTTGTATAGAAGCTGCACGCAATATTGCACAGATTGAGAATGCTTCATCAAGTGAATTTTGCGAAACAGACAATCCAATTGTAGGTTTAATGACAGAATGGCTTAAAGGAGACGTTCTTGAAAAACGTACAAGAAATGGTGATCTCGGCGGTTCAATGCGCCTTGGTGCTTTTGCTGCTGAATTAAAGGAAGAGAGTCATATTGCTCAAATTTATGGGATGACCAAGATTGTCGAGCGACATCGTCATCGTTATGAGGTCAATATTGATTATAAGGATAAGTTAGAACAGTGTGGTTTGATTTTTTCTGGGATGTCTCCTGATGGTATTTTACCAGAAACGATAGAATATGTAGATCATCCATGGTTTATTGGTGTTCAATATCATCCAGAATTAAAATCTCGTCCTTTTGATCCACATCCGCTTTTTTCTTCTTTTATTGAAGCCGCTGTAGAACAAAGTCGATTAGTTTAATGCATAAATTTGGTTACTTTGCTTTTGAGGGATAAAATGACTAAACCAAATGCCCGTGTGAAAGTTGGAAATATGATTTTTTCAAATGAAATGCCTCTTTCATTAATTGCGGGTCCGTGTCAGATGGAAAGTCGAGATCATGCTTTTGAAATGGCTGGTCGCATTAAAACAATTACCGATCAGCTTGGTATCAGGTTTGTTTATAAATCAAGTTACGATAAAGCCAACAGAACCTCTTTGAGTGCGGCACGCGGCATTGGTCTTGAAAAAGCAATGGCTATTTTTTCTGATTTAAAAAAAGAGTTTGATTGTCCCATATTAACTGATGTGCATACAGAAGAGCAATGTACAATTGTTTCTTCTACAGTTGATATTTTACAAATACCGGCTTTTTTATGTCGTCAAACAGATCTTTTGGTAGCAGCCGCTAAAACAGAATGTGTTATTAACATTAAAAAAGGTCAGTTTTTAGCGCCGTGGGACATGGAGAATGTTTTAAAAAAGGTTGTTTACAGTGGTAATCCGAATGTTATGCTTTGTGAGCGAGGCACGTCATTTGGTTACAACCGACTTATTTCTGATATGCGTTCGTTGCCTATTTTGCGTTCATTGGGTGCTCCTGTTATTTTTGATGCAACACATTCTGTTCAAGAGCCGGGTGGTCATGGTTCTTCATCTGGTGGACAGCGTCAATTTGTTGAAATTTTAGCGCGTGCGGCTGTTTCTGTTGGGGTCGCAGGTATTTTTTTAGAAACGCATCAAGATCCAGATAATGCGCCTTCTGATGGACCCAATATGATTAAAGTTGATGATTTACAAAGATTGCTTGAGACTTTAATGGAATTCGATTATCTGTCAAAGAAACTGAATTGAGAAGAAAAAGTATTTCATTAATAGGTTGTTAGAAATGAATCGCGACTTTTATCGGATAAGGAAATACATATGACTATAATTGTCGATATCATTGGACGTGAAGTTCTTGATAGCCGTGGTAATCCAACGGTAGAAGTTGATGTTCATTTGGAAAATGGTGCGTTTGGTCGTGCTATGGTTCCTTCGGGAGCTTCAACGGGAGCACACGAGGCTATAGAACTTCGTGATGGTGGTTTGCGCTATCAAGGAAAAGGTGTTGAAAAAGCAGTTGCTGCAGTCAATGGCGAAATTCTTGAAGAACTTGGTGGTCGGGATGCAACAAATCAAATCGCTATTGATCAAGCCATGATTGCTTTGGATGGAACGCCAAACAAAGCCCGTCTTGGTGCCAATGCACTTCTTGGTGTTTCATTAGCTGTTGCAAAAGCAGCTGCGGCTTCATTAAATTTACCTTTGTATCGTTATATTGGGGGTACACAAGCGCATATTCTTCCAACACCTATGATGAACATTATTAATGGTGGTGTTCATGCTGATAACTTGATTGATTTTCAAGAGTTTATGATTATTCCTATAGGAGCGCCTACTGTTCGAGAAGCAATTCGTTATGGTGCTGAAATTTTTCATGCGTTGAAAAAGCGTTTAAAGGGTGCAGGTTATAATACCAATGTTGGTGATGAAGGTGGTTTTGCACCTCAATTTAAAAGCGCTGATCAAGCAATTGATTTTATTATGGAATCTATCATGATATGTGGTTATAAACCAGGTGAACAAATTGCCATTGGTTTAGACTGTGCTTCAACCGAATTTTATAAAAATGGCTCGTATTTTTATAAAGGTGAGGGAAAATGCCGTGACACCCAAGAGCAGGTAGAGTATTTAGCGCAGCTTGTGAAAAATTATCCTATTATTACAATTGAAGATGGAATGGCAGAGGATGATTGGGAAGGTTGGAAGCTGCTCACGGATACAATTGGAGAAAGATGTCAGCTTGTTGGTGATGATTTGTTTGTAACGAATTCAGCACGTTTGCGTGATGGTATCAAAATGGGGGTAGGCAATTCTATCCTCATAAAAGTGAATCAAATTGGTACATTAAGTGAGACACTTGATGCTGTAGAAGTGGCACATAAAGCAGGTTATCGTACTATTATATCTCATCGTTCAGGCGAAACAGAGGATTCTTTTATTGCAGATCTTGCGGTTGCAACGAATTGTGGACAAATTAAAACAGGTTCTCTTGCACGTTCGGATAGATTAGCAAAATACAATCAACTTATTCGTATTGAAGAAATGCTAGGAACCCAAGCGCGTTATGCTGGTGATGTATATCGTTGATAGTTGTGAGCACAAAGTGTGAGAGTATGATATTATTTAGATTATGAAATTGAGATTTCTTATCAAAGACATATGCGCAGTAATTTTATAGGTATTTAAATTTATAGGGATTAAGATGAGAGGTATAATTATTACTCAAGATCAAGGAATGTATCTCGTTTCGGGTGATGATGGTAAGCGTTATCAGTTTGCGACTTGGGATTGGTTGGGAAAGAAACCACCAAGGATCGGTGATACTGTTGATTTTGTGTATGAAGGGGGCGTTGTCAGTTCTGTTTTTCCATTGTTGAGAACAGGTACAGAGAACACAAAGATGATGTTCGCACTCCTTTGTTGGTGTGCAGGTATCTTTGGTGTCCATCGCTTTATGGTTGGTAAAGTTAGGACAGGTGCTTTAATGCTGGTTCTATCTTTATCATTGTTTGGATTGATAATTACCGGAATTTGGGCAGTTGTTGATTTTATAGTCATTCTTGGAGGAAAATTTACGGATAAAAATGGGAATCAAATTACAGATTTTTAAAAATCTTATAATAAAAAGGAGGTAATCTAGCCCGCTTTTTATTTTTATCAATATATTAAGTTCATAATAGCTCTGCGTTATTGTATTACATGTCTTTAATGTAAAATATTAAAAGGCTATGCCCAGTTGAACAAAAATATTGAAAAAACTGTGCTATTTTATATAGGTAAAACAAAAGCGCAAATCAATTACAGCGTACTTTAGGTTGCTGCTTATAGCAGGGAAAACATTAGTTATTTGGGGGGGCAAGACTATTCCAATTACACGTTGATCATGGTTTTTATGCGTTTTATTTATACCGTGAGGTTAATCCGCATATTATCGAATTAGAAATAATCTCTTTATGAATAACACATGAGGAGTAGCTTTATAGGTGGGCAAGGATGAAGGGTAAAATTATTGGTCAAGATCAAGGAGATTATTTCGTTTCAGGAGCTGACGGTAAGCGCTATCAATTTACGAGTTGGGATTGGTTAGGAAAAAAAACACCAAAGGTAGGGGATACCGTTGATTTTGTATATGAAGATAATGTTGTTAAATCTGTTCTCCCTCTTTTGAGTAAATCGCAGTCAGAAAAATCAAGATTGGCGATAGCACTTGTTTGTTGGTTTTTTGGTTTATTGGGAATTCATCGCTTTATGGCTGGTAAAGTTGGGACAGGCATTGTAATGCTTCTTATAACGATAACAGGTGTAGGATTGCTCGTTACTATACCGTGGACATTCATTGATTTTATAGTTATTTTATCCGGATATTTTAGGGATGAAAATGGGGATAAAATTATAAATTGGTAGAAATTTTAGAATAATATAAAATGTAAAGAGCTAGAAACTTTCTTTACTTTTAATGTTGTCAATATATTAATTTAATAATGTAAATTATTTTAGGCTATGTCTTTAAATGTGAAATATTAAAGAAAATTATGAATATTTAAATAAAACTATTGAAAAAGATTGTACTATTTCATATGAAAAAAGCAAAAGTGCAAATCGAACAGCGTACTTACCACTTATAATTGCGGGAATTTTAAGTTGTTGGGGGATTTTAAGCTTTTTAAATTGTCATATATCACGGTGAATACAGATTGTATTCATGCTGTGAGGTTTATCCAATATATTATCATATTAGAAGAAAAGCTTCTTTATGAATAACAATTTTATAGGTGGTGAAGATGAAAGGTAAAATTATTGGTCATGATCAAGGAGATTATTTTATTTCAGGGGCTGATGGTAAGCGCTATCAATTTGCGAATTGGGATTGGTCAGGAAAAACGCCGCCGAAAATTGGTGACGTAGTTGATTTTGTGTGTGAAGGGGATACCATTAAATCTATTTTCCCTATCTTGACTGAAGGTCAGTCACAGCAATCAAAAGTGACGTTAGCGGTCGTTTGTTTTTTTCTAGGTGGACTAGGAATTCATCGTTTTATGGTTGGTAAAGTTGGAACTGGCATTGCAATACTTCTTATAAATATAATAAGTGTAATAAGTATAATAAGTGTAATATTTATGCCGGTAGGGCTTATAGGAATTTTTTTGATAATTACACCTTGGGTATTGATTGATTTTATAGTCATTTTAACAGGAAGTTTTAAGGACAAAGATGGGTGTAAAATCACAACTTAGAGGATATCCAATATTTATAATATAAAAAGTGGGTTATTCAGCTTACTTTAATTGTATTAAGGGGGGGGACTTTGGTGGTAACAAATTGTTTGCATGTGTAGATTGAGTAATGAGGTGTTAATCAAAATCGTGCATAGTTGGGCTGAGTATTGAGGAATTTGTGCTGTAAAGACTGTGCTATTTTATGTGGACAAAGCAGAAACGTCGATCAATCAAAGTACGCTTTGTACTACCTCTTATGACGGTGGGAGTCTTAAGCTATTTCAGTTATCACATTTATCATGGTGAGTATGGATTGTATTCACGCAGTGAAGTTAATCAGCATATTAGTGAATTAGAAAAGGAGCTTCATAAAATAGAAGCTGAGCGGATATTCATGGAAAAGCGTATTTCTCTTTTACGCAACGGGCATATAGAAAAAGATATGTTGGATGAGTATGTCCGAAAGAATTTGAACTTCTCTAAGCCAAATGAACTGACAATCTTAATACCTTGAAATTGATACTAAAGGTAAATGAAAAATCGCTTAATTTAGACAACAATCAGCAATGATATTGTTTAAGCCGATTGATAAGGCTTGTAACTTTTGTTCGTAAAGGTTATTCCTAGATAATCATAAAAGGGAGTTTAATATGGCAGAACGACTTAAAAAAAATTCTGCGTCGGTAGCGCACACTGTATTATCAAGCACTACAAAGAAAGCACCAATAGCCTCTTTTACAAAAGAGGAAGAAATTGTTGCCTATCGTGAAATGCTTTTAATTCGCCGTTTTGAAGAAAAAGCAGGACAACTTTACGGTATGGGGCTTATTGGGGGGTTTTGTCATCTTTATATTGGACAGGAAGCCGTTGTTGTTGGAACATTGAAAGCGGCAAAAGAAGGTGATCAGGTTATTACGTCTTACCGTGATCATGGACATATGTTAGCGGTTGGGATGAGTCCGCGTGGTGTTATGGCAGAATTAACGGGGCGCCAAGGGGGCTTTTCCAAAGGGAAAGGTGGCTCGATGCATATGTTCTCTAAAGAAAAAAACTTTTATGGGGGACATGGTATTGTTGGGGCACAGGTTCCCATTGGTTCAGGCTTGGCATTTTCGAATCAATATCTTGATAAAGATAATGTGACATTGGTTTATTTTGGTGATGGTGCTGCAAATCAGGGGCAGGTTTACGAGAGTTTTAATATGGCTTCACTTTGGAAGCTGCCTGTTGTTTATATTATTGAAAATAATCAGTATGCTATGGGAACGTCCGTTTCACGTGCATCTGCAGAAACTGATTTTTCCCGTCGTGGTCTTTCTTTTGAAATTCCAGGTATTGTTGTTGACGGTATGGATGTTCGATCAGTAAAAGGAGCTGCTGATGAAGCAATTTCTTGGGCACGCTCAGGTAAAGGGCCGATCATTCTTGATATGCAAACCTATCGCTATCGTGGTCATTCCATGTCTGATCCAGCGAAATATCGTTCAAAGGAAGAAGTCCAAAAAATAAAAGAGGAACACGATCCGATTGATCAAGTAAAAAGTCGGATTCTTAAAAAAAATTGGGCGAGCGAGGACGATTTAAAATCTATTGAGAAAGAGGTCCGTGCAATTGTTGCTGATGCGGTAGATTTTGCACAAAGTGATCAAGAGCCAGATGCTTCTGAGCTCTATACTGATATTTTAGTTTGATGCGAGGGAAGCAAGTATGTCTATTGATATTTTGATGCCGGCGCTTTCACCAACTATGGAAGAAGGTAAACTGTCTAAATGGCTCAAGAAAGAAGGTGATAAGGTTAGCTCTGGCGATGTTATTGCTGAAATTGAAACGGATAAGGCTACAATGGAAGTAGAGTCCGTTGATGAAGGTACTCTTGGTAAAATTTTTGTGCCTGAAGGTTCAGAAGGCGTAAAGGTTAACACTGTTATCGCAATTTTGTTAGAAGAAGGTGAGCGTGCTGAGGATATTTCGCAACCTACTGATACAGCACAAAAACCTAAGGAATCTTCTCTTTCTCTGCCTTTGTCAGTTCCGCAGGCTGCTCCTACTTTTGATACATCTCTTAATTTTGATATTCCAGCGGGAACACAAATGGTTACAATGACAGTTCGTGAAGCGCTTAATCAGGCTTTGGCTGAAGAAATGCGGCGTGATGAAACAGTTTTTCTTATGGGGGAAGAAGTTGCGCAATATCAAGGTGCCTATAAGGTTAGTCAAGGTTTGTTGGAAGAATTCGGAGAACGCCGAGTTATTGATACCCCAATTACAGAGCACGGCTTTGCTGGGCTGGCTGTCGGGGCTGCTTTTGGTGGGTTACGTCCTATTGTCGAGTTTATGACCTTTAATTTTGCGATGCAGGCGATGGACCAAATTATTAACTCAGCAGCCAAGACACGTTATATGTCTGGTGGACAAATGACCGCTCCTATGGTTTTCCGAGGTCCCAATGGTGCGGCTGCCCGTGTTGGTGCTCAACATTCTCAATGTTATGCAGCATGGTATAGTCATATACCAGGTCTGAAAGTTGTTATGCCTTATAGCGCTGCAGATGCAAAAGGTTTGCTGAAAGCTGCTATTCGTGATGATAATCCTGTTGTTTTCCTTGAAAATGAGATTTTGTACGGGCATCAATTTGATGTTCCTCAACTCGATGATTTTGTTTTACCTATTGGTAAGGCGCGTATTCATAAGTCTGGACAAGATGTGACAATTGTTGCATGTGGGATTGGAATGCATTACGCGGTTGAAGCATTACCAGAAATTGAAAAACTTGGTATTGATGTTGAATTGATTGATTTACGAACCATTCGCCCGATGGATCTTCCAACAATTCTTTCTTCAGTTAAAAAAACAGGTCGTTTGGTAACAATTGAAGAGGGATTTCCTCAGTCATCCGTGGGAACTGAAATAGCAACGCGTGTTATGCAGCAGGCTTTTGACTATCTTGATGCGCCAATTGCTACGATTTCTGGCAAAGATGTTCCGATGCCTTATGCCGCTAATCTTGAGAAGTTGGCTTTGCCTAATACTGCTGAAATTATTGAGGCCGTTAAGGCTGTGACATACAGAGCATAACGGAGGAAAGCATAATGCCCATTAAAATTACAATGCCAGCGCTTTCCCCTACGATGGAAGAGGGAAATTTAACAAAATGGAATATTAAGGAGGGAGATAAGGTTTCCTCTGGTGATGTTATTGCTGAGATTGAGACGGATAAAGCGACGATGGAAGTCGAAGCTGTTGATGAAGGTAGGGTTGCTAAAATTGTTGTTCCTGCTGGAACACAAGGCGTTAAAGTAAATGCTTTAATTGTTGTTTTAGCAGAAGAAGGTGAAGATTTAGCTGAAGCTGCAAAAGTTACAGAAGAAATCTCTTCTTCTACAAGACAAAAACTAGAGGGTATCAAACAGACAGATTCTCTGAAACAGACGGACTCAAAGGGAATAAAAATGTCTCATGAATCATCAACTGGGCAATTAATACAGCAAGATAAAAAGGGAGCTCGTCTTTTTGCTTCTCCCTTAGCGCGGCGATTAGCATCTCAGGCAGGTCTTGATTTATCCCTTATTTCTGGGAGTGGGCCGCATGGGCGTATTATTAAGCGTGATGTAGAAAAAGTTATGAGCGGTGATATTTCTAAGATTTCTTATTCGTCACAGACAGGAGAGCCAGTAGCCGCAGGTGCTTCTGAGAAACAGATATTGAAACTCTTCAAAGAGGATGAATATGTCTTCACACCCCATAATAATATGCGTAAAACAATCGCGACACGTTTGGTGGAATCAAAACAGAAAGTCCCACATTTTTATGTAACGGTAGATTGTGAACTTGATGCGCTATTAGCGCTGCGTACACAATTGAATGTTGCTGCACCAATGGTTAAGATGCAGGAAGAAGCTAAGCCTACTTATAAGATTTCTGTTAATGATATGGTGATCAAAGCTGTTGCACTTTCTTTGAAAGCGGTTCCTGATGCGAATGTCTCTTGGCTTGAAGGTGGAATGCTTCATCATAAACATTGTGATGTTGGGGTTGCTGTTTCTATTCCCAATGGATTAATTACGCCGATTATTCGCCATGCAGAGGAAAAGCCGTTATCGCTTATTTCCAAAGAGATGAAGGATTTTGCAAAGCGTGCGCGTGAGGGCAAGTTAAAAATGGAAGAATATCAGGGTGGAACAACAGCTGTATCCAATATGGGGATGTATGGTGTGAAAAGTTTTTCTGCTATTCTTAATCCACCGCATGCGACAATTTTTGCGATTGGTGCAGGGGAGCAACGTGCTGTTGTTAAAAATGGTGCTTTAGCCATTGCGACAGTTATGTCAGTTACAATTTCTGCGGATCATCGTGCTGTCGATGGTGCTTTAGCAGCAGAGCTCGCGCGGACTTTTAAGAAGATGATTGAAAATCCATTAGCAATGTTGGTTTGAACTGTTTAACAGTTCTTCACGTAAATTGTGAGAGAGTGTATTTAAGAGAATAAAAACAAATTTAAAGAGTTTGAAGAGCAGAGGTATTGCTGTTTCTAGTTTGGGTAAAGCATTTATAGAAAGCTTAGAGTATAAAGACATAAGATAATTCTTTTATGTTCATTTTCATTTTTAAGTTCAAAAAATGCATATCCATTTTATATATATCCATGGAGGAATTACTGTGGCAAATCTTTATGATGTAATTGTGATTGGATCAGGTCCAGGCGGGTATGTAACCGCAATTCGTGCAGCGCAATGTGGCTTTAAGACTGCGATTGTTGAACGTGAACATTTGGGAGGGATTTGTTTAAATTGGGGATGTATTCCAACAAAGGCTCTTTTACGTTCAGCGGAAATGAAACATTTTGCTGAACATGCAAAAGATTATGGACTAAAAATTAATGGTTCAATTGAGGCAAACATCAAAAATGTTGTGGCACGTTCACGCCGTGTTTCAGCACGTTTAAATGCTGGTGTTGCTTTTTTAATGAAAAAAAATAAAATTGATATTATCTGGGGTGAAGCAAAGCTTACTAAAGAAGCAAAGGGAAGCCAGCTTGCGGAAATTATGGTTTCTTCATCCTCCAAACCGGTTATGCAACCACAAAATCCAGTCCCTAAAGGGACCTTGGGAGAGGGAACTTACCAAGCAAAGCATATCATTATTGCAACGGGTGCACGTCCTCGTGTCCTTCCTGGTATTGAGCCAGATGGAAATCTCATTTGGACTTATTTTGAAGCTATGATACCGCCAGAAATGCCAAAATCGCTTTTGGTCATAGGGTCTGGGGCTATAGGCATTGAATTTGCCTCTTTTTATCATGGTATGGGAGCGACAGTCACTGTTGTTGAAATAATGCCCCACATCATGCCTGCTGAAGATATTGAAATTTCAACATTTGCTTGTAAACAATTAGAGAAAAAAGGTTTACGTGTTCTTCGTCAAGCAAAAGTAACAAGGGTTGAAAAATCTTCCGATTCTGTAACTGTACATATTGATATTCAAGGTAAAAAAGAGACAATGACTGTTGATCGGTTGATTTCTGCTGTTGGGGTGCAGGGTAATATTGAGAATCTTGGATTAGAAGCTTTGGGAATAAAAACCGATCGTGGGTGTATTGTAACTGATGAATGGAGTTGGACAGGAGTTTCGGGTATTTATGCTATCGGTGATGTGGCTGGTCCTCCTATGTTAGCCCATAAAGCAGAAGAAGAAGGCGTAATATGTATTGAACATCTTGCTGGTTTAAAGAATGTTCATCCGCTTGATAAGAAAAAAATTCCAGGATGCACCTATTGCACACCGCAAGTTGCTTCTGTAGGGCTTTCAGAAGCGACAGCAAAAGAAGCAGGGTATGATATACGTATTGGTCGTTATTCTTTTTCCGCGAATGGCAAAGCGATTGCTCTGGGTGAAGATCAAGGGTTAGTAAAAACAATTTTTGATAAAAAAACAGGACAGCTTCTTGGGGCCCATATGGTAGGAGCTGAGGTAACAGAACTAATACAGGGTTTTGTCATTGCCATGAATCTTGAAACAACAGAGGAAGAATTAATGCATACTGTTTTTCCACATCCGACTTTATCGGAAATGATGAAAGAAAGTGTATTGGATGCTTATGATCAAGTTTTAAACGCTTGATGATTAGATTGTATGAAAGATTTTAAATTTTTCATTGCTCCTTCGTATTTATAAGGCAAAGGCTTAAATGGTTACGGTTGTTGATAGAGTTACGAATAGACGTTTGCGCCATCCTGAAAAGGCGCATCGTCCGGATACAAGCGTTCAAAAAAAGCCGGATTGGATTCGTGTAAAAGCGCCAACATCACCAATTTATAAGGAAACACATGGTATTGTACGTACGCATAAGTTAGTGACTGTATGTGAAGAAGCTGGTTGCCCTAATATTGGCGAATGTTGGAGCCAGAGGCATGCTAGCTTTATGATTTTAGGTGAAATATGTACGCGTGCTTGTGCTTTTTGTAACGTTGCAACAGGTATTCCACTTGCCGTTGATCATAATGAGCCAGAACGTGTCGCTGATGCTGTTGCACAGATGGCACTAAAACATGTTGTCATTACATCTGTTGATCGTGATGATCTTGCTGATGGTGGTGCTGAGCATTTTGCAAAAGTTATTTATGCGATTCGTCAAAAAACTCCTAAAACAACAATTGAAGTTCTTACACCTGATTTTCGTCATAAGGATGGCGCTTTAGAAGTTGTTGTTGCTGCTAAGCCTGATGTTTTTAATCATAACTTAGAAACAGTTCCTTCTAAATATTTGAAGGTCCGTCCAGGGGCACGTTATTTTCATTCAATTCGTTTATTACAACGTGTTAAAGAACTTGACCCAACAATTTTTACAAAATCGGGAATTATGGTTGGCCTTGGGGAGGAGCGAAATGAAGTTTTGCAATTGATGGATGATTTGCGCGCTGCTGATGTTGACTTTATGACAATTGGACAATATTTGCAGCCTACACGAAAACATCATCCAGTTGTTCGTTTTGTGCCTCCTGAAGAATTTGAGTCTTTTGCCAAGATTGGTAAAGTAAAAGGATTTTTACATATGGCCTCCAATCCTCTAACGCGTTCATCTCATCATGCTGGAGATGATTTTGCCATTTTGCAAAAAGCGCGTGATGAAAAATTTTCCTTACAGAGATAATTATGCCGATTTTTACAATACATCGGCAGATCACCCATAGTGCCAGTGAAATGTTTGATCTGGTTTCAGATATTGAGCGTTATCCTGAATTTTTACCAATGTGTGAGTCTTTAATAATACGTTCTCGAAAAGAATATGGAAAAAAAATATTGCTTCTTGCGGATATGACCGTTGGTTATAAGATTATTCGTGAAACTTTTACGACTCAAGTATTTCTTCAGCCGGAAAAAAGTCTTATAGAAGTTAAATATATTGATGGTCCATTCAAATATCTTGAAAATCGTTGGGCTTTTCATGATATTGAAAATACCAATGCATGTAATGTAGAGTTTTTTATTGATTATGAATTTAAAAGTAAAACGCTTGGATTAGTGATGGGTTCAATGTTTGATATTGCGTTTCGTAAATTTACCGAGGCTTTTGAGAAGCGTGCGCATCAGATTTATGGCTCTACGGTAACATAGTCTATTCTGTTATTTTTTAACAATACGTATTGCTTAAACAGCGTGAAGGTGAAAACGGGTTTTCATCTTTACTATTTGTTTTTAATTCAGCTTTCAAAAGCATATTGAAGGAATATCATTTTAAATGATGAAGATGATGCACAGCTTCACGCTTTTGTTTCTCTCTTTTTTAATGGATGCACATTTGTTAAACAAAACGCCCAAATAGAGCATGCTTGCATCATATCCATTTCATAATAGTGCTCATAATAAATAGGATAGATTCTCGTAAAAGTATATAAAATCTACATTTGTACACTTATGAAGAAGTCAGTCTGCACCATTTATTTGCCATCTCTCAAGATGTTATGCCAGCTCTTAGCACTTGAGAGAAGTACAAGTGTCTCTTTCTTTAATTATTTTATTTATACAGTTTTTTCTCTTGTGGCGTGCAAGTGAATAAATTTGATTAATTCAATCTACACAGGACTAAAGTGAGATAACTTTACGCTATTCAGATCTTCTATTTTCAACTTATGATACAATAAATTATTTTTTCAAGAGGTTGATGATTATAGACTCAACGTGGAATAGAGAGTTTTAAAATTGGTGGGGAGAATTCAGTGAAGCAATTCCAGAATCATTTTAAAAGCATTTTCAACTGTTGCATGGCGGATAGCATTGCGATTAAGATGACCAAAGTGCATTTCTTTGTGTAGGAAGGAGTGATTTTTGTAAGCAACTGCGCAATGCACAAGTCCTATAGGTTTATTGAGACTTGCGCCTCCTGGTCCTGCAACGCCTGTTACAGAAACTGCAATATCAGCTTGTGAATGTTTTAATCCGCCTTCAGCCATTGCAAGAGCAACTTCTTTTGAAACGGCACCATAGGTTTTTATAAGTTTAGCACATACGCCAACAAGGCGTGTTTTGGATTCATTTGAATAAACAACAAATCCACAATCCAGAACATCTGACGATCCCGCAATATTTGTGAGGTTTGCAGCAATGAGCCCTCCTGTACAAGACTCTACAGTTGTTAACAGCAAACCTTTTTGGCAACAGGTATTAAGGACTTTACGCGCTTGTTTTTCACAAAAATATGTCATTGGGGAATTTCTCCTGGATAAAGAACGCACGCTGTTGCAAGAGCAGCAATCCCTTCACCACGACCAATAAATCCGAGCTTTTCATTTGTTGTTGCTTTGATAGAGATTCGATCAGGCGTAATTGCAAGTATTGTCATAAGATTTTCTGTCATGGCATGACGATAAGGACCAATTTTAGGATTTTCAGCGATAATTGTGATATCAACATTGGCAATGCGACCACCTGCTTGTTTTAGAATCTCAAGAGCATGACGGAGAAAAATTTCTGATGATACATTTTTCCATTGAAGATCAGAGGGAGGAAAATAAGTACCGATATCTCCTGCACCTTGAGTTGCAAGAAGGGCATCTGTTAATGCATGAAGAGCGACATCCGCATCGGAGTGTCCATTTAATTTTTTATAAAAAGGGATTTTGATACCACATAATATAAGAAAATCTCCTTCTTCAAAAGAATGAACATCATAACCATTACCAGTACGGATATCAGGAAACATTTGCATTTTTTTCTGGAGATATAAATGGGCGGTATCAAAATCTTCATGCCATGTAATTTTTATGTTGTTAGGATCACCTGGAACAGTAAGCATAGGAAGTCCAAACCATTCGGCAATTGCGCAATCATCAGTGAAGTCTTCTTTACAAGCTTTTTTTGCTTGTTGATGGGCAGCTAAGATATTTTTGAAGGGAAAACATTGTGGGGTTTGTGCACTATAAAGATGGGTGCGTGGAATTGTTTCTAAAACATGCTGATTATTTACACGTTTAAGGGTATCCGAGATGGGCAGAACAGGAAGAACACCTTCTTGAGGAGTAACGGTGGTATGAATGTGATCAAGGAGCTCATTTTTGATAAAGGGGCGAGCACCATCATGAATATGAACATATTGTGGATTAAATTTTCTAAGAGCTTGAAGACCATGTAAGGTAGAGATTTGACGTGTATTTCCTCCTTCAACGATAATAAGGCTTTCTTTAAAGTCGGCGACAGCTTGTTCACAGATTTGACGATCTTCTGGATGGATAACGAGAATAATCGTTGTGATGGCTGGATGCTGCAAAAAACAATGCACGGTATGACAAATAATCGGCTTTTGTCCTAGAAGCCGATATTGTTTTGGAATTTTATGGGGAGATCCTGCTCTTTCACCGCGTCCAGCGGCTAATATTATTGCTGCAATAGAAATACTTAATCTCCTTATATTATTATAACCTCAGTTTACTCTTTTATCATTAATTTTAAAATGATTTTGAAAGGGTGATCGTTGTAGATCAGCCAAGGATATCACTGATAATACCTCAAAAAAAGCATTTAATGCTTTTTGAAGTGCGGTATTTAAACCACAAAAATCAAACAAGGGGCAAGTTGGTTCTGCAGTATCGAAACATTCTGCGAGGGAAAAGTTGTCTTCTGTTACTTTCACAACATCCGCGACTGAAATCTCTGCTGCGGGTTTAGCCAATCTAACTCCACCATTGCGTCCACGCACTGTTTGGATAAAACCTGCTTGAACAAGCAGCTGAAGGATTTTAAATAAAAAAAGCTCTGAAACGGCATATGCTTTAGCAATTTCTGGAACACGACTGAGAGTTCCCTGATTATCTGCACAATACATGAGCATTCGAAGAGCATAATTTGTTTGTTTTGTTAATCGCATCTCATTTCCTTCGTAAAGTATTGTCGAACACAGTCTATTTTAAAGATATTTTGCAAAATGTAGAAGTTTTTTCTCGTTGACTATATTTGCCCTATTGTAAATGTAGTATTAGTATTGTCAATTTTTGCTACAAAAGGTTATATGATAATAATGAGATAAGGGTATGTAAGCTCATGACGAATATAACATCTGTGACGAATCTTCAAGACATAGATAAAAATACTTATAACGATGAGTTGTATCGTTTAAGTAAGGTATATATTTTTTTAGGGATTACAATTATTGTATTGGCTTTACTTACGGCCTCTGTTTCGTTCATTATTCTTATTGGCTTAACTCCTGTTGTTCCCAGTAGAACAGTAACCCTTATTCTTATAGGAATTAATAGTTTTTGGGTTTTAGGGCTTATTGTCATCGTTTTTTATGAGATGATTCCGATCATTCGTGCTTGGCGTTCAAGGCGTGCAGGCTCACGTCTTCATGTACGCCTTATTTCATTGTTTGCACTTGTTGCAACAATGCCAGCTGTTGCTGTAGCTCTTGTGTCAGGGCCAGCACTGAATTTGGGACTTGATCGATGGTTTGATACAACAACGCGGCAAATTGTGGGCTCTTCTATTGATTTAGCAAATGCTTATGCAGATGAAATGCTTCAAAATTTAAAAAATTTATCCTACGCGATGGCATTTGCACTTGATAACAAAAAACTCTTAGAACGTAATCCAGCTGAATATAGGATGCAATTGACGCGTCATGCTCTAGGACGCAATTTGCGTGGTGCATTTTTGTTAAGTTCTAGCGGAGCTATTTTTGTATCGAGCGCTCTTGGTGATGAAGATAAACTGCCAATTCCTCCTTCCAATCTTATTGAACGTGCAACCAGTGCGAGACCTTTTTCTTTTCAACCAGGCGTTCATGATTATTTTGGTATTATTTTAAAGTTTACCAATATTCCAAACACATTTTTATATTTGGTGCGTGACGTTGATAAAGGTGTTTTATCTGCTTTGCGTTTGACAGAAGTTAATACAGATCGTTATCGTGATTTAAATGAAAATCGCCTGCTGACACAGATTGCATTTGGTATGCTTTATTTGTGTCTTTTTTTTAGTTTATTCTTATCAGCCATTTGGGCTGCTATTGCTGTTGCTGATCGCTTAGTACGTCCTATTCGTCTTCTCATTAGTGCTGCCGATGATGTTGCTTCTGGAAATATGGAAATTTTCGTGCCAGTACGAGCAAAAGATGGCGATATTGGGCAATTATCCAAAACTTTTAATTACATGGTCAGTGAATTGAAAAGTCGGCGTAATGAATTGATTGCAGTGCGTGATCAAATTGATGAAAGACGGCGTTTTTCTGAAGCTGTATTATCGGGTGTAACAGCGGGAGTAGCAGGGATAGATGATAATGGTGATATCACCATTATCAATCGATCTATTGAAGCGATGTTTGATATTCGCTCTGAGCACGTTGTTGGAAAAAGTCTTTTATCTTTAAGTGCTGAAATTTGGCAGGTTTTTCAGTTTGTGCGTTCATTGGATCGGAAAAACCATCGTGAGCAGGTCACTTTAAACGTTGCAGGAAAAGAGCGTGTCTGTAATGTTCAAGTTACGATGGAGGAGGATGATGGACAGGGGCAATCTTGGGTTCTAACAATTGATGATATTACAGACCTTGTTGCAGCGCAACGTACAGCGGCGTGGGCGGATATTGCGCGACGTATTGCACACGAAATTAAAAATCCTCTTACACCTATTCAGTTATCCGCTGAACGCATTCGTAAACGTTATAACAAAGCTATTACACAAGATAGAGAGGTCTTTGAGCGGTGTATTGACACAATTATTCGGCAGGTTGGAGATATTGGGCGTATGGTTGATGAGTTTTCCTCTTTTGCACGTATGCCCAAACCCAAAATGCATATTTTAGATATACGAGAATTGTTGCGCGAAGCATGTTTCTTGATAGAAGTGACGCGACATGATATTCATTTTGAGCAAGATTTAGGAACTCTACCACTTATGGGTGCATTTGATAACCGTCTCATTGTACAGGCTTTTTGCAATGTGATCAAAAACGCGAGCGAATCCATAGATTCAGTTATGCGAGAGGAAAATATTCACGGTCATATTCTTGTCCGTTCTTATCATCAAGAAGAATGGGTGGTTGTGGATGTTGTTGATAACGGAAAAGGACTTCCTAAAGAGCAAAGACAAAAGTTATTAGAACCTTATATAACAACACGGGAGAAAGGAACAGGACTCGGGCTGGCCATTGTGCGCAAAGTTATTGAAGATCACGGTGGTTCCATGGAGCTTCATGATGCACCGGAGAGTTTTTATGAAGGTCGTGGTGCGATGATCCGTTTGATGTTTCCGACGGTTGGGGGTAAGCAGGGTAGTATTATACAAGCTATAAATCATAAGATAGGGGAATAGTATGGTATCAGATATCTTGATTGTTGATGATGAAGCGGATATTCGTGAACTTGTTGCTGGTATTTTGGATGATGAAGGCTATGAAACGCGTGTTGCTTGTAACTCTGATGAAGCATTAGCTCAAATTAGTGAACGTATTCCAAAGCTCATTTTTTTAGATATTTGGTTACAGGGGAGTCGCCTCGATGGTTTAGCACTGCTTGATGAAATTAAAACACACTATCCAGCTCTTCCGGTCGTTATGATCTCTGGTCATGGTAATATTGAGACGGCTGTTTCCGCTATAAAGCGAGGAGCCTATGATTTCATTGAAAAACCTTTTAAAGCTGATAGACTTGTATTGGTTGCAGAGAGAACACTTGAAAATTCAAATTTAAAACGTGAGCTTTTAGAATTGCGAAAACGTTCGAACGAGACATTAGAGTTGCTCGGAAAATCGACAGTTATAAAAAATTTGCGTCAAATCATAGAAAAAGTAGCACCAACCAATAGTCGCATCATGATAACAGGTCCTTCAGGGGCAGGAAAAGAGACTGTTGCACGAACTATTCATGCGCTCTCCACGCGTTCGAATGGGCCATTTGTTACAATAAATGCTGCAACGATTACTCCGGAAAGAATGGAAATAGAGCTGTTTGGCAGCGAAATGGAGGGAAGAGAGCGTAAAATCGGTGCCTTAGAGGAAGCCCATGGCGGAATACTTTATCTTGATGAAATTGCTGATATGCCACGTGAGACTCAAGGTAAGATTCTTAGGGTGTTAACGGGGCAAACATTTGAGAGAGTTGGCGGTACAAAACGTGTTAAAGTAGATGTTCGTATCATTTCTTCGACAGCGCAAAATCTTGAAAACCTTATTTCTGACGGGCGCTTTAGAGAAGATCTTTTCCACCGTCTTTCCGTTGTTCCCATTACTGTTCCGCCCCTTTCTGCTCGTCGTGAAGATATTCCAGAACTTGTCCATCATTTTGTAAAAACAATATCACAACAGGTTGGGATTAAGCCACGTGAAATCAGTGATGATGTGATTGCTATTTTGCAAACGCATGCTTGGCCGGGTAATGTAAGACAATTACGTAATAATATTGAGCGTCTTCTTATTCTTGTGCGGGATGGGGATGGTCCTATAACAGCGGATTTTCTTCCCAGTGAAGTGAATGATTCTTTGCCACGTCTTCAAATGGATTCGGATGAGAGTATAATGGATTTACCGTTGCGTGAAGCACGAGAATTGTTTGAAAAGAGATATTTAGTGGCGCAGATTGGACGTTTGGGTGGAAATATATCGCGTACTGCTGAATTTATAGGCATGGAGCGTTCAGCTTTGCACCGTAAACTTAAAGCGCTTGGAGTTTCTTAAAGCGATGCGTATTATTATTTGTGGAGCAGGACAGGTTGGTTATGGGATAGCAGAGCGTCTTGCTGCTGAAAATCACGATGTTACTGTTATTGATATTGAAACAAGATTAATTGAAAAGATTCGCGATACATTGGATGTGAGAGGTTTTGTTGGTCACGGTTCACGGCCTGAAGTTCTTTTGGCTGCAGATGCAGACAAAGCTGATATGTTGATTGCTGTCACTTTGTTTGATGAAGTTAATATGGTAGCTTGCCAAGTAGCACATTCATTATTTAATGTGCCCACAAAAATTGCTCGTATTCGCTCACAATCTTATTTAGAACCACGTTATAAGACGCTTTTTTCTAGAGAAAATATTCCTATTGATGTGGTTATTTCGCCAGAAGTTGAAGTTGGGGAAATGGTTTTGCGTCGTATTGCTTTACCTGGTGCAATAGATGTTCTTTATTTTTGTAATGATGATATTGTTGCGTTAGCCTTGGAATGCATGGAAGATTGCCCCGTTATTAATACACCTTTGCGTCAATTAACAGAGCTTTTTCCAGATCTTCAAACAACGGTTACCGCTATTAAACGTGGCTCGGAATTATTGATTGCACATTCAGAAACGCAATTACGTGTCGGTGATATAACCTATCTTGTTGTTGCTCGTGAACAGATGCGTCGTGCTGTTGGGCTTTTTGGTCATAAAGAACAAGATGCCCACCGCATGATTATTGCAGGGGGTGGTCACATTGGCCTTTATGTTGCACAGGCTATTGAAAAGCGTTTCCATAAATTAAAATTGAAGATTATAGAAGCGCATAGAGAAAGAGCCCTCACAATTGCTGATCAGCTTGAAAAAACAACAGTTTTATACGGTAATGTGTTAGATCCAGTGATTCTTCAAGATGCGGGAATTGATCAGTCCGATTTAATGATTACATTAACCAATCAAGATCAGGTTAATCTCTTAAGCGCTATTATTGCTAAAAGATTGGGCTGCAAAGCCAATATGGTATTGATTAATAATGTTGCCTATCAAGAATTTAGTCGTGCTGTTGGTGTGGATGCATATCTTAATCCCCATAGCGTTACAATATCGAGAATTTTGCAACAAATGCGCCGTGGGCGTATTCGTTCTGTTCATTCAGTTTTTAATGGCCGAGCAGAAATTATTGAAGCTGAAGTGATGCAAACATCTTCATTGGTTGGTAAGTCATTATCAGAGCTCAATTTATCAGATGGTTTGAGAATTGGTGCAATTTATCGCAATAAGACAATAATACAGCTTTCGGCAGATACGCGTATTTTATCTGGTGATAGAATAGTGATTTTTGCTCTTGCTGAGTTCGTTCGTGATGTTGAACAACTCTTTCGCGTAAGTTTAGAATATTTTTGATATATTATCTATGGATATTTGTACTTTTTGGTATAGTGGACAATTAAGATTGGTGGATAGGCTTTGTTTGTCCTCAATGGTTAAAACTGGACAGCGCGTTAAGCTTTTTAGTTATGATAAAAAATAGATAATCTTCCTGCTGGTGTTGAGCTGCATGAAGCCGAATCAATTTTACCACGCTCAGCAATTTATCGCCTTGACCCCGATTTTTCTGATGATAAACTATGGTGTACAATTGTTCAGTTCTCGGATTTTTTTCGTGTTATGCTGATGAAATATCAACAAGGTGTTTGGTTAGATACAGATGTTTACCTTGTTAAACAATTTCAGCCAGATACGGAGAAGGTTTGGTTGGCAAGAGAAAATAATATAAGAGTGGGCGTTTCTGCACTTTATTTTCCGCCCGATAACCCTATTATAAAAGTATTTGAAGATTATTGGGCAGGCGCAGAAATTATTCCTCATTGGCTTGGGTTTAAGCGTCGTGTTTGGAGACCGTTCTGGTTAAAGAGGAAAAAATGCCGATTTTACCGGGAAATTTTGGCGTTACGATATTTGGTAATGATGGTATTTCACGATTAGCAAAAAGATATGGTTTTTTTCATGAAGCAAAGGAAAAGGAAACTTTTTATTATTGGACTGGGCGAAAGTCTGAATATATCTTTGAACCAGCTTTTGGCGTAAAACCGCTCACCGATTCACGCTTGATAGGATTTCATATTCACAGAAAGATAAAGACGACGCAAAAACCTCAGGAAGGAAGTTTTTACCATTGGGCGGTATCTCGCATTCCTGATATTCATGATTTTTTTAGGTAGAGTTATTATTGCTATTTTAATAATTGGGATTTTAATCTATCCTAAACGGCTTTTGATTGTAGCTTGCACAAGAGAGTAATGTTAACAAATGGATAAAAACATTGAATGTGTAAAGAGCGATTGTTATATGAACGGAAAGTAAAAATATGAGTGATCTAATGAAAACGACATTAAGCCTTGTTCCTATGGTTATTGAACAAACCAATCGTGGTGAACGGGCCTATGATATTTTTTCCCGTCTTTTAAAGGAGCGGATTATTTTTATTAATGGTCCTGTTGAAGATGGTATGGCAATGCTTGTTTGTGCACAATTGCTTTTCTTGGAAGCGGAAAATCCTAAAAAAGAAATTAGTCTTTATATTAATTCTCCAGGTGGTGTTGTGACATCTGGTATGGCTATTTATGATACTATGCAGTTTATTCGTCCTCCTGTTTCTACGCTGTGCATGGGGCAGGCGGCATCTATGGGGTCTTTATTGTTAACAGCTGGAGCAAAGGGGCATCGTTTTACATTGCCAAATGCGCGTATTATGGTGCATCAGCCATCTGGTGGTTTTCAAGGCCAGGCTTCAGATATTGAGCGACATGCACAAGATATTATAAAGATGAAACGGCGCTTAAATGAAATTTATGTTCAACATACAGGTCAAGATTATGAGGTCATTGAAAAAACTCTCGATCGCGATCATTTTATGACAGCAGAAGAAGCTAAAGCGTTTGGCTTAGTTGATGATGTTATACAATATCGTGCAGAAACTGAAAAAGAAGAAAAAGATTAAGAATTTTTATAGAAAAAATAGCTACTTTAAAATAAAGAGTTTTATAAAAATATCGCAAAGTTTAGAGAAACACCTAAAAATATTGAGACATGCATGGTTTTCTATATGTCTTTTAGTTTTCATGATGAAAAGCTTCCTTTGAAAAGGCGAAGTGTTCATATATCGTGGTGAAAGGAAAGAAAAATGAGCAAAATTAGCAATAGCGGGAACGAATCAAAAAATACTCTCTATTGCTCGTTCTGCGGCAAGAGTCAGCATGAGGTGCGTAAGCTCATTGCGGGGCCTACTGTATTTATCTGTGATGAATGTGTAGAGCTTTGCATGGATATTATTCGGGAAGAAAATAAGTCTTCTGGGGTTAAGGTGCGTGATGGTGTTCCTACGCCACAGGAAATTATAACAGTTCTTGATGATTATGTTATTGGTCAGCAGCATGCAAAGCGTGTTCTTTCTGTTGCTGTTCATAATCATTATAAACGGTTGGCGCATCAGTCTAAAAGCAATGATATTGAGTTAACTAAATCAAATATTCTTCTTGTTGGTCCAACGGGTTGTGGTAAAACTTATCTTGCACAAACATTAGCACGTATTATTGATGTGCCTTTTACGATGGCGGATGCGACCACTTTGACTGAAGCGGGTTATGTGGGAGAAGATGTTGAAAATATTATTTTGAAGCTTCTTCAAGCAGCAGATTATAATGTTGAACGTGCGCAGCGTGGTATTGTTTATATTGATGAGGTTGATAAGATTTCTCGTAAAGCAGATAATCCTTCTATTACAAGAGATGTTTCGGGAGAAGGAGTTCAGCAAGCGTTATTAAAGATTATGGAAGGAACGATTGCTTCTGTTCCTCCACAAGGTGGACGTAAACATCCGCAACAAGAGTTTCTTCAGGTTGATACCACAAACATCTTATTCATTTGTGGGGGAGCTTTTGCAGGTTTAGAACGGATTATTTCAGGGCGTGGTGAAAAAACTTCTATTGGTTTTTCTGCGACTGTTAAGGCTCCGGATGAGCGTTGTGTCGGTGAAATTTTTCGTGATTTAGAGCCTGAAGATCTTATAAAATTTGGTTTAATACCAGAGTTTATTGGGCGGCTTCCTATAGTCGCCACCTTAGAGGATTTAGATGTTAACGCCCTCATGCAAATTTTATCCCAACCTAAAAATGCGTTAGTAAAGCAATATCAGCGTCTTTTTGAAATGGAGAATGTTGAGTTAGCATTTCATGAAGATGCTTTACGTGTTATTGCAAAGAAAGCAATTGAACGTAAAACTGGTGCTCGTGGTTTACGTTCTATTATGGAGAAGATCCTTCTTGAGACGATGTTTGAGCTACCGGCTCTTGAAGGCGTTCAAAAAGTGGTTATTTCGAGTGATGTCGTTGATGGGAAAGCGCGTCCTCTTTATATTTACTCAGAACGTGCAGAAGATAAAGAAAATGTATCAGCATGACATTGTGCGATGCGCAATATAAAAGGTGGTAATGAACGGTATTTGATAGGTATTTCTAATAATATCATTATAATGCTTGATTTATGTATGAGTAATTACCACTTCATGTACAGTGAAGAGCTGAGATTTTCTACAGGTGGGCTAATTGTTGTAGATAGCTCATAGGCTCCAGAAAGGAGAGTTATGCAATATATTGATGAAAAGACAGATGAAGTAAGAGATGGGGTTTATGCTGTTTTACCTCTTCGTGATATTGTTGTCTTCCCCCATATGATTGTTCCACTTTTTGTGGGTCGCGAAAAATCAATTCGTGCTCTTGAAGAAACGATGGCGGTTGATAAGCAAATACTCTTGGTGACACAAAAAAATGCTTCTGATGACGATCCAAAATCAGAGGATATTTATCATATTGGTACATTTGCTAATATTCTTCAACTTTTAAAGCTTCCTGATGGTACTGTAAAGGTTTTGGTTGAAGGAACTGCACGTGCAAAAATTAGTCAATTTGCTTTAAGTGAAGGTTATCATCAGGCTTTTGCGACTGTTACAGAAGAACCTAGAGAGAGTGATGTTGAGATTGAAGCTCTTTCAAGGTCAGTGATTGCTTATTTTGAAAACTATGTAAAGCTTAATAAAAAAATCTCTCCTGAAGTTGTGAATGCGATTGGCCAGCTTGATAATCCTTCTAAGCTTGCCGATACGATTGCTTCTCATTTGATGATTAAACTTGCAGAAAAACAGGAGATATTAGAGCTCTTACCTGTGCGGGCCCGTCTTGAACGTGTTTTGTCCTTCATGGAAGGAGAAATTTCTGTTTTGCAGGTTGAAAAACGTATTCGTTCGCATGTTAAACGGCAAATGGAAAAAAACCAACGAGAATATTATCTCAATGAGCAGATGAAGGCTATTCAAAAAGAGTTAGGAGCAGGTGATGATAGCCGAGATGAACTCTCTGAATTAGAAGAACGTATCAAGAATACAAAACTATCCAAGGAAGCACAGGAAAAAGCTGGAGCAGAATTGAGAAAATTACGGAATATGTCTCCTATGTCTGCAGAAGCGACAGTTGTACGTAATTATCTTGATTGGTTATTAGCAATGCCTTGGGGTAAAAAATCTAAGATTAAAAACAATTTAGATTTTGCTGAAAAGGTCATGAATAATGAACATTTCGGTCTTGAAAAAGTTAAAGAGCGAATTATTGAGTATTTGGCTGTACAAAGTCGCGCATCAAAGATAAAAGGTCCCATTATTTGTTTGTTAGGTCCTCCTGGTGTGGGGAAAACATCATTAGCGCGCTCTATTGCAAAGGCAACGGGACGTGAGTATGTTCGTATCTCATTGGGAGGTGTCCGAGATGAAGCAGAAATTCGTGGACATCGCCGAACATATATTGGATCGATGCCTGGAAAAATTATCCAGTCTATGAAAAAAGCAAAAAAATCTAATCCACTTTTCTTGCTTGATGAAATTGATAAGATGGGCCAAGATTTTCGTGGCGATCCTTCATCCGCTTTATTAGAGGTTCTTGATCCTGAACAAAATGGTACATTCATTGATCATTATTTGGAAGTTGAATATGATCTTTCTGATGTCATGTTTATCACGACGGCAAATACGCTTAATATTCCAGGTCCATTAATGGATCGAATGGAAATTATTCGTATTGCGGGTTATACTGAATGTGAGAAAATGGAAATTGTTAAACAGCATCTTTTACCAAAGGCACTAAAAGATCACTGTTTGTCTAAAAAAGAACTCAGCATTTCTGATGGAGCGCTCAGGTCGATTATTCAGTTTTACACACGTGAAGCAGGAGTTCGTAACCTTGAGCGTGAACTCATGAAAGTTGCCCGTAAATCTGTTACAAAAATTCTCAAAACAAATCAAAAATCTGTAAAAGTTACAGAAAATAATATCAATGATTTTTTGGGTGTTAAACGTTACCACTATAATCAGATTGAAGGAGAAAATCAAATTGGTGTTGTGACAGGCCTTGCGTGGACAGAAGTTGGTGGAGAGTTATTGACCATTGAAGGGGTCATGATGCCTGGAAAAGGCAAGATGACTGTAACTGGAAATTTACGTGACATTATGAAAGAGTCCATTTCAGCAGCAGCATCTTATGTACGTTCTCGTGCTGTTGATTTTGGTATTGAACCTCCACTTTTTGAAAAACGCGATATCCATGTTCATGTTCCAGAGGGGGCGACACCCAAAGATGGCCCATCTGCTGGGATTGCAATGGTGACAGCAATTGTTTCTGTACTTACAGGGATAGCGGTGCATAAAGATATTGCAATGACTGGTGAAATTACTTTACGTGGACGTGTTTTACCAATTGGTGGATTAAAAGAAAAACTCTTAGCAGCTCTTCGAGGAGGGATAAAAAAAGTCCTTATTCCTGAAGAAAACGCAAAAGATTTGGTTGACATTCCTGATGATGTCAAAAATAACATGGAAATTATTCCGGTAAGTCATGTGAGTGAAGTTTTGAAACACGCTTTGGTTCATTTTCCTGATACTATTGAATGGAAGGAGCCTTCTGCAGTGGCTGTCCCCATCAGATCAGAGGGCAGCGATAGTGAAGGAATACAGATTGCACACTGATTCACTTATCTCATTTATAATGGCATTTTTTAGGTGGTAGAAGGTGTTTTTGAGGTTATTATTCTGTTTTTTGTTGGAAAAAGTGAAAAATTCCGTGAATAACTATGATTATTGCTAAAAAAACAATGTTTTGGATAAAAATAAGACTTCTGTTTGCTGTACTTTTCAATAAACTGAGCAATAACATGATTAAGTCATGTTGTCAGGTAATATAGGGAAAGGAAATATTTTATGAATAAAAGTGAATTGGTTAGCTCCGTTGCTGAAAAGGCAGGTGTTTCGAAAGCGCAAGCTGGTGCTGTTGTGGATGCTTTTATGGCTTCTGTAACAGAAGCTTTAGCTTCAGGGGGAGATGTTCGTCTTCCAGGTTTTGGCACTTTTGAAGTTTCTCATCGTGCGGCAACAAAGGGGCGTAATCCTTCAACGGGTGCTGAAATCGATATTCCAGCACGTTCTGTACCCAAGTTTTCTGCAGGAAAAAGCCTTAAAGAAGCAGTTAATAAAAAATAATTTAGGCTACATTAAAAAAACCCGATTTATTTATAAGCGGGTTTTTTTAACACATGTGTTATGCTCGCTTTTCATATAAAAATTCTGAATCTTTGCGGCATTTTTCTTATTTATATATTTTGGTATTTTTAAATGATTTTAAATATTGCGTAAAATACCGTAGATTTGGAGTGGATTGTTTTTAGCCATTTTTAATGGAATAGAGTACTGTATCGTTTATAAAATGTGATGGGAGCTTTTATTATACCTTAAAGTGCTTGGTCTTTATTTAAAAATAAAGACCTGTAAATAGAGTAAGACACAAAGCTCTATGAAGTGTATAAAAACTATTATATAGCACCATTTTTACGCTTAATAAAAGAGTAAGGTTGGTGTCGTCATGCTATTTTCAGTTCCTATACTATTGTGACGAGCTTTCAGTATTTGAGATGGATTCACAAGGAGTAGTTTTATTCATTTTTTCATAGTTCTTTATTTACACACTAACTTCGCTTGTGAAGCACCAAGCGGATGATTTTCATTGTTTTACTATAAGATGAGTTTGAAATAAAAGAATTTTACGATATTCAGGTTTTTCATGCAATATAGAAAGATACAAATTATTATTATAAATCAATTCATTGTAAATTGATAAAGTAGCATCATCATTCTTTTTCGTTTTTAATATTGTGATTTTTCTTGGTGCTTGAAATGAAAGAGAGATTGGGCTCTGTCTTAAAATATTTTTTCTTCCTGTCTTTATTTTACTTGTGATATGCAGGCGAGCGTTTTTTCTTCATCATACAGGAGTTAAAATGAGAGAATATCACAAATTTTGAGGGAGGAAGTTACAAAACAGAAAACTTCTGTTATCAAATAATATACATTACATAATATAAAAACTATTAGTAAAGATAATAGAGTATTAATTGTGTATTTTCCATCTATTTATTTTTTTGATTATTCATAATATATTTATATGATTATTTTGTTTTTAGTCATTAAATCATATTAAATTGTTGATAGCAGTAAAGTTTTTTTATAGCAAAAAGTTATTTTACAGCACCTGCAAAATTGAATAAATGATGAAACGTAGGGTAGTATTTATTGATTGGGGGAGACAGTCTTTAAAAGGCTTTAGAATGATTTTTTCACGAGAGTCATAAAGATCTATTCAGTAGGTGAGAGGCGAATCGTATGTTTTTTATAAACAGAAGCTCTTTGATTCTTTATCTGCTAACCATTGAGTACAATCATTGAGAGCTCTCGCTGTTATGGCTTGTTTTTTTACTAATTTTTTTTCTTTACTTGGCAAGCGTTTTCCTGAATGTTTAATAGAAGCAATAGGGGGAAAGAGTCCGAAATTGATATTCATTGGCTGAAAAGATTGTGTTTCTACTTTTTCATCTATGATGTGTCCCCCTGTAATATGATTCAATAGGGCTCCGAATGCTGTAGTTTGTGGGGGTAGGCAAGGACAGTTATGATGATATTCGGCAGCAGCAAAACGTCCAGCAAGAAGCCCTATTGCCGCTGATTCTACATAACCTTCACATCCGGTAATTTGCCCTGCAAAGCGTAGTCGTTTTTTTTGTTTTAAACGAAGGGTTTGATCAAGAATGATTGGCGAGTTGAGGTAGGTATTGCGGTGAAGACCACCAAGACGCGCAAACTCTGCTTTTTCAAGACCGGGAATCGTTCTAAAAATGCGAATTTGTTCACCATATTTCAGTTTTGTTTGAAAGCCGACCATATTATAAAGCGTTCCAAGTTTATTATCTTGGCGTAATTGAACAACAGCATAAGGTTTAACTGTAGGGTTATGGGCATTGGTTAAGCCCATAGGTTTCATAGGTCCATGTCTTAAAGTTTCAAGTCCGCGTTCAGCCATAATTTCAATGGGTAGGCATCCATCAAAATAGGGTGTTTTTTCAAAGTCACGAAACTCTGTTTTGTCGGCATTTTTTAACGCTTGAACGAATGTTTCATACTGTTCTTTATTTAAGGGACAATTAAGGTAATCTTTTCCTGTTCCTTCAGGACCAATTTTATCATAGCGAGATTGATACCAACAAATATTCATATCAATACTATCGGTATGGATAATAGGTGCAATAGCATCAAAAAAAGAGAGCGATTCTGTTCCGGTGATTGCTTGTAATTCTTGAGCAAGTGCAGATGAGGTAAGGGGACCTGTTGCGATGATAACATGTTTCCAAGCTTTAGGAATTTTTTGAACTTCTTCACGTTTGATTGTTATAAGAGGGTGGTTTTCTAGTGCTGTTGTGACGGTTTTTGAAAATCCATCACGGTCAACGGCAAGAGCACTCCCTGCAGGGACTTTATTGGTATCAGCAGCTTTCATAATTAATGATTTCGCTAATCGCATTTCAGCATGGAGAAGTCCTACGGCATTTGTTGATGAATCATCGCAACGAAATGAATTTGAACAAACTAGTTCTGCTAAATGATCGGTTTTATGGGCATCTGATTTTTTTAGGGGTCGCATTTCATGCAAAATAACAGAAATTCCTGACTGAGCGATTTGCCAGCTTGCTTCACACCCTGCAAGGCCGCCACCTATGATATGGATTGGAGTATCAAATGTTTTTAACATAATCGACTTTTAGCGTAAGCAACCGTGTATGAAAAGCGTAGATTTTGTTTTTTTTAATATATTTGTTTGCTTTTTTTCTGTAATTAATGGTATAGAGACGCCGCTTGTATAAGGTTATTAGCTTGTCAGTTTGGCGGATGTGGCGAAATTGGTAGACGCACCAGATTTAGGTTCTGGCGGGAGACCGTGGGGGTTCGAGTCCCTCCATCCGCACCAAAGCAATCCCTTAAGTGCTACGGATTTCTACGTGTCTGGAATTCCGCTTCATGGTAATGTAACACTCGAAGTGTTAGAATGTAATGATTATTAGAGTGGGCATATCCCTCTCCTTAGAAAAATGAAGGTGTTTAATGCAGGTTACCGAGACGCTTAATGAAGGACTGAAGCGCGAAATTAAGATCGTGGTTCCAGCGAAAGATTTAGAAGAAAAGTTGAATGAACGGTTGGATGATACCAAGGGAAAAATCAAGCTTAATGGTTTTCGTCCGGGTAAAGTGCCTAGTGGGCATTTGCGAAAAATGTATGGTAAATCCTTTATGGCGGAGATTCTCAATGAGATACTCAGTGAGGCGCCTCGTTCTATTTTAGCGGACCGTAATGAACGTGCAGCGATGCAGCCAAAAATTGACATAGATGAAGATGAAAAAATTCTAGATGGCAAGGCTGATTTTACTTTTAGTTTAAAGTATGAAGTTTTACCAAAAATTGACATTAAAGATTTTAAACATATTGAAGTTATCCGTGAAATTGCAACTATCCCTGAACAGGAGATTGATGATCAAGTCAAACGCGTCCTTTCTTCTACACGTAATTATTCCCTAAAAGAGGGGGCTTCTGAAGAAGGTGATCGTATTACCATAGATTATCAAGGTAAGCTTGAAGGCGTTCCATTTGAAGGTGGGACAGATAGTGATTCACAACTGATTCTTGGGTCAAAACAATTTATTCCTGGCTTTGAAGAGCAATTGGTCGGTGTGAAGGCTGGGGATGCAAAAACGATTTCTGTTAAATTTCCTGATAATTACAGTGCGGCACATTTGGCGGGAAGAGAAGCAGAGTTTGATATTACTGTTAAAGCTGTTTTTAAACCAGATGAATTAAAAGTTGATGATGAAGCAGCGCAAAAAGTTGGTTTAGAATCTCTAGATCGTTTACGTGAGGTCATTCGTGAACAGATTGAAAGCCAATATGGTTCAATGACACGTCAAAAAATTAAGCGTCAAATTCTTGATGCTTTAGATGCTGATTATAATTTTGAGATTCCTGAAGAGCTTTTAGAAATTGAGTTTAGCAATATATGGGCTCAGGTTAATGATGATTTGAAAAAGGCTGGGCGCAGTTTTGAAGATGAAGGTATTACAGAAGAAAAGGCAAGGGAGGAATATCGTGTCCTTGCACAGCGTCGTGTTCGACTTGGTTTAGTGCTTTCTGAAATTGGAGTAAAGGTTGGTGTTAAAGTTAGTGAGGATGAGCTAAAGGCAGCTGTTTTTGATCAGGTTCGCCAGTATCCTGGACAAGAGAAAGAAATTATGGATTTTTTCCGTAAGACGCCAGAAGCTGTTGAAAATCTGCGTGCTCCGATTTTTGAAGAAAAGGTCATTGATCATTTATTGGCACAGATAAAAGTCATAGATAAAGAAGTGACGGTTGAAGAGTTGATGAAAGAATATGACGAATCAGATGTTATTGAAAAAAAGCCAGCAAAGAAAAAATCTGCAGTGAAGGAAAAGTCCGCAGAGAAAACATCAGCTAAGAAAAAGGCTCCTAAAAAAGCTTAATATTTATGCAAACAACACAAGCCCGATAAAATCGGGCTTGTGTTGTAAGATTTATATCCTAGGATTGCACTGAGAATGGTTTTAGATAAGCCATGAGTGAATTTTAAATATTGGTAATGGATTGGCAATGAGCATCATTGATACGCGTATTCCTGATTCTAAGCGTTTTATTTCTGGAGTTACAGGTGATTGGGAAGTCATAATTGGCATGGAGGTTCATGCGCAAATCATATCAAATTCGAAACTTTTTTCAGGAGCATCCACCAAATTTGGAGCAGAGCCAAACAATCATGTATCCCTTATTGATGCAGCTATGCCAGGTATGTTGCCTGTTCTTAATCAAGAGTGTGTTCGTCAAGCGATTCGAACGGGGTTAGGATTAAAGGCACGTATTAATTTAAAATCTGTTTTTGATCGCAAAAATTATTTTTATCCAGATTTACCGCAGGGATATCAGATTTCTCAGTTTCACTATCCCATTGTAGGAGAGGGGAAGATTATCATATCTGTTGGTCCAGATTCGAATGGCCAATTTGAGGATATAGAAGTGGGAATTGAGAGGTTGCATCTTGAACAGGATGCTGGAAAATCGATGCACGACCAACATCCAACGATGTCTTTTGTGGATCTTAATCGTTCTGGTGTTGCTCTTATGGAAATTGTTTCCAAGCCTGATATGCGCTCATCAGATGAAGCCAAAGCCTATATGACAAAATTGCGTACAATTGTTCGTTATTTGGGCACCTGCGATGGTAATATGGATGAAGGTTCTATGCGTGCGGATGTCAATGTATCCGTTCGTCGTCCTGGTGAAAAGTTTGGAACGCGTTGTGAAATCAAAAATGTTAATTCTATTCGCTTTATTGGCCAAGCAATTGAGTATGAAGCGCGTCGTCAGATCGCAATTTTAGAAGATGGAGGCGTCATAGATCAAGAGACTCGGCTTTTTGATGCCGCTAAAGGTGAAACGCGCTCTATGCGCTCAAAGGAAGAAGCGCATGACTATCGTTATTTTCCTGATCCTGATCTTTTACCATTAGAATTTGATCAAGCATTTGTAGATGCTTTGGCAGCAGACTTACCAGAGTTACCTGACGCTATAAAAGCACGTTTTGTTAAGGAAATGGGATTGACAGTGTATGATGCTTCCATTCTTGTGACAGAAAAGGCTATTGCTGATTATTTTGAAGAAGTAGCGCGTGGGCGTGATGGAAAAATAGTTGCCAATTGGGTGATTAACGACCTTTTAGGGGCTTTAAATAAAAATAATCGTGAGATTGAAGAGTCACCAGTATCGCCAAATCAATTAGGAAGCATTATTGATCTTATAAAAGAAGGAGTTATTTCTGGAAAAATTGCCAAAGATCTTTTTGAGATTATTTGGAATGAGGGGGGAGATGCACGCCAAATTGTAGAAGAGCGAAATATGAAGCAGGTAACGGATACAATGGCTATTGAAAGAGCTGTTGATGAGATCGTTGCCAATAATTCTGATAAAGTTGCGCAAGCAAAGCACAAACCTGCTTTAGCTAGTTGGTTTGTTGGACAGGTAATGAAAGCAACAGGTGGTAAGGCAAATCCCCAAGCTGTTAATGAATTGGTTAAGATGAAACTTGGCATAGATTAAATTTTATGGGGTGGAGAAGAAGCCATACATATGATATCTTCTTGAAATTAAAGGATAGCACGTTAACCTATCAATTGGAATTGTAGTTGAATTTACTAGTAACTTTTTCGATAATTTCAATCGTTAATAATTTTATTCAAACGATTAATTTCATGAGCGCACTAAATGAATGGAATAGCAGATGGCTCGTTTTTTAAAGCAAATCTTCACATGGTGGAATGGCAATACCATTGGTACGCGTTTTTTCACATGGCGCAAAGGTAAGCGGATAGGGGAAGATCAGTTTGGAAATATATATTATGAAGGAGGACTTCATAAGGATGGTTATCCGCATCGTTGGGTTATCTATAAAGACTATTCTGAGGCCTCTACTATTCCACCAGGTTGGCACGGCTGGATTCATCATCGCTGTGAGTGTCCACCAACACAAGAGGATTATCATCCTTATGAATGGGAAAAGCCTCATGTTGCAAATATGACAGGAACAAGTGAGGGCTATCGACCAAAGGGGGCTATCACTTTCAATGGAGAGCATTCTTGTGTGCATGAAGATTATGATGCTTGGTCACCTAAAAAATAACATGTTTTTTAATGTACGTGTGTATTTTTGTCTTATTTGACTCTATGTTATGAAAAGAATTATTTTTTAAGGTGCGATTGATTTTGATATGATGAGATTTTTTTTATTGTTAGGGGTGAAGCATTTTATATATATTTTTTTTATGGGAATTTTAGTGTTTTTATCCTTAAATAATGGAGTGCGGGCTGAGCGTATTAGCAATGGAATTGCTGTTTTTGCAGGTCTTGACAAAATCACGGGACGGACCACACGTTTTGAAGTTACTCTTGGTAAAATTTATCAGTACGGCGCATTACAGGTAACACCACGTGCATGTTATACGAGTTCTAAAGATGAACCCACGCGTACAACTGGTTTTGTTGAAGTCAATGAAGTAACATTAGATAAAAAAATACGGCGTATTTTTACAGGATGGATGTTTGCAGATAGTCCTGGTTTGAACGCTGTTGAGCATCCTATTTATGATGTGTGGTTAAAGGATTGCAAGCAGAGTTCTCAAGATCGTTCTCTTCAATAATTAGTGTGTTATCTATTTATAATACATTGATTTATAATAGTCCTTTATCATTTTACAACTTAATAGCAAATTCCTATGATTACCTCATTTAATTTTTTATATTAAATAATCCAAACTATTCTCTTGCGCGTTACAAGTGGCGGATGTGTCAATAAGACTGTCTGAGAAAGGAATAAAAAATTCCGTCATGAACTGTTTAAATTCAAAGATGCATCATTAGAATCAACATGTTTTTTCAGTGTTTCATAAGAGATAGTTCTTGAATTATATCTGTTAAAGGTTGAAATGAAAGGCTTGTTTATATTTGTTAAAGAGATGAACTGACGCTTTTGCATGTATGAGGGAAACAGACTATCAAGTAAGTAATTCATCATGAAACACCAATTATTATATCTAGAGAACGCTGTATTGGTATTTTTTCTCATAGAGATGTCGTTTTTCGTTCAAAGCGTAGAAGCAATGCAGGCCATATTAATGGAAAAATTGAGATTTAAGATTCTTTAAAGTTTATCAATCGAGGTATAGCTTGTTTAAGAAATGCAATAATCAATATATTTCTAGTAAGAAAAGAATGTTTATATATTTTTATTATACACCACCTCATAAGTGAGTTTGTCTATTCGTAAGTTCTTGTATATTGCATGGTAATTTCACATTTAAGTAAGCAGGATACCACTAAGTTTGTAAATCATATTCTTGATATCCATACTTTTTAAAATCTTTTGTATAAAATACACGTGTTTTCATGTAGAGCTATTGAAAATTTAAAAAGGGGCTTCGGAGGCGTTGAGAAGATTCTGCATCACTGGGAATGGTATATTTATTTTGTATAAAGAATAACCCATTTTCTAAAAAATACGAGATTTTATACAATGAAAGTTTCTAGTCACCAACATAATGATGTTTCCCGATTGCCGAAACAACCTAAAGAACCCTTATTGAATGTTCCATTTATTATAGTTGTTTTGATAGCATTTTGTTTTTGTCTTTATTGCATTTCTCAGTATTTTTTTTCTCATCATGTTTATGTTGAAAGCCTTGAGTTTTTTTCATTTATACCAGCATTGTTTAAGAGGCATCCTGTAGCATTTTGTTATACCATGGTAAGTTATTCATTTATGCATAGTAGTTTTAAACATGTTGCTCTTAATATGGTTTGGCTTTTGGTTTTCGGCTCTCCTTTAGCAAGGCATTTTGGTGTTTTACGTTTTTTAATTTTTTGGGTGTTAACGGCAGTTATTTCTGTTTTGACTTATTTTACATTTCATCAAGAAAGTACCATATCACTTATTGGGGCGTCAGGTGCCGTATCTGGAATGATGGGTGCTATTGCACGTTACGGTTTTCCTAGTGGTAATCTAGCTGTCAATGCGCAGAACGAAAAACTTTTGGGACCTTTATTGTCTGTCAAAAAAGCTCTGTGTTCTAAGGGAGTTCTTGTTTATATGAGTGTATGGCTGACGACTGATTTTATCATAGGTATTTCTTCTATTTTGTTTGAAGAAAATGGCATCTCAATAGCATGGGAAGCTCATATTGGCGGATTTCTTGCGGGTTTTTTGTTGGTTGGTTTTTTTGATGTTTCACAAAAAATTAAAAACTAGAATCTAAGATATTGATGTGCCACATAAAGAGCTATTGTTGCTGCATTTGAAACATTTAATGATTTAATATGTCCAGGCATATCAAGGCGTGTTAAAGCGCAAACGGTTTCGCGTGTTTTTTTACGCAAGCCTTTACCTTCTGCTCCTAAAACAAGAGCAATTTTATTTCCTTTTAATGCTGTTTCTAGAGGTTGTTCACCTTCTGAATCGAGACCAAAGCTTGTGAAACCTGTTTGATGGAGTTCTTGAAGAGCTTCAGCAAGGTTTCGTACGGTAATATAATGAATCATTTCCAGAGCTCCAGATGCTGCTTTCGCAAGAACACCGCTTTCGTGGGGAGAGTGACGGCAAGTTGTAATAAGTGCTTTAGCTTTCAATGCGACTGCAGAGCGCATAATAGCGCCAACATTATGTGGATCGGTAATTTGATCCATGACAATGACCAGATCAGTATTGGTTAGTTCCGACAGTTTGCATGGTTTGAGGGGGAGAGTTTCCAACACAACACCTTGATGAACTGCTTCACTTCCAACAAGCGAATCAAGATATTTGGGTGTGCATAATGTAACAGAGCAAGGATAATCTGATTCGGATATATTTAATCGTTTTAAGGCATTTTGTGTAACGTAAAGACATTTTAAAATTCTTTTTGGGTTTTCTAAAGCAGCCTGAACAGAATGAATGCCATAAAGATGGATGATCTCTTGCTGTAAAGAAGCAGCTTTCTTCTTTGGGTGTGTAAAAGATCGAGAAGGAGAGCCTTTTGTATCGCGATATCGGCGACGCAAACGAGCATAATGAGAATTTTGTGATGTTTTTTCTTTCATAGCTTCTTTATAACGTGTTAATAAGAAAAATAGAGAGAAAAAATCTATGATTTAAAATTATGAGCAGGAAATTTGTACAGAATTGTATTTATTCTGTTGACAGATACAATAGTAATCGTCATAACCACTTCGCAATCAGATTGAATTGAATGGGTATTCAAGATGGTTGTCGTGATGTCTCATTGCGCGACTTTATCGGTGTAATGGAGGGGTGCCCGAGTGGTTAAAGGGGGCGGACTGTAAATCCGTTGCGTATGCTACGTTGGTTCGAATCCAACCCCCTCCACCATTCATCGAAGGAGAGTTAGTACGTGGGTCATGCGGGTATAGCTCAATGGTAGAGCAGCAGCCTTCCAAGCTGAATATGCGGGTTCGATTCCCGCTACCCGCTCCAAATGGTTGTTGATGATTGGGCAAATAGGTATGATGGAGGATATTCCATTTATAGATTTGGTGGGGTTTTCCGTCTAAGAGTTGTGGTGATTGGGCTGTTTACAGTCTGGTCAGACTTAAGTTTTGCAGAACTGTCCCTAGGTGCTAATAAAAATAGGGAATAAAACAAGAGATTAATAGCAATGGCGAAGAGCAAGTTTGAACGAACAAAACCGCATGTTAATATTGGTACGATTGGTCACGTTGATCATGGGAAGA
>NZ_JBHIQN010000002.1:333972-335475 GCF_042196525.1 Bartonella sp. AC62GZZY | reverse complement strand
GTGTCATCAAATATTATGCTTATCTCTAGATAAATACTGTGAATCTGTAAAAAAATATCCACCCTCATTTTAATAAATAAGGGTGGATATTTTGTTCTGTTTTCGTTGTTCGTATTATTTTATTTTCAGAGTAATTGCACCACCTATTCCCCAATGACCACCAGCACTCGTGGCAGAGAGATTAGAGCGGATTTTCCCGTTTTCAGATGTATAACCAGCACCAAGAGCAAATGCGGATTGTCCACGCCATGCGCCGCTACCAAATGAGACACTCAAAGATCCTGGCTCGTCGAAGTAACGTAGGTTGGATACTGCTAGACCAACGGCGGCTGCTTGCCTTGCCTCTTTGCGTACGCTCTTAATATCATAACTTAAAATATTAAACTTCATATCTGTATATTGGTTAGCCCGATCAACAGCACCATCAATAGCATCAATCCTGATATTATTTATCCGTTGATCTGTGTAGTGCTTCGATTCATCGAGAACAATTTTCATCTGTTCTTGGGTATAGTCATGGAGCTGACCGCCATTAACAGCTTCTTTCGAACCTTGTTCAATGCGACCATTGGCAACATTATCAATCATAACAGGTTCACTTTCATTCCCACCTTGTAGAGTGATCTTATTGGCCTTTTTACCATCAGCATCTTTATCATAGTTAACTGCCCCATCAGCAAGATTATTAACCGTGTTCTCAATATTATCAACTCTGTCTTCAATATTGAAAACCGTTTCACCAATATTCGTAACCGTAGTGGAAATATTGTCGACTCTGTTTTCAATATGTTTAATATCTTTTTCAACGCCAGTGATACGTTCGTTGGTCTCCCAAAGCTGTCCACCATTGACTGCATCTTTTGAACCTTCTGCAATTTTACCATCTGCTACATTGATAATCTTACTTGGTTGACCATCATGGCTAGCGTCATAAGCTTTTTTCTGCTCATTCCAATTTAAACCATTGGACGAGACATTGTTTTCAACATTTTGAATGCGGTCGTTTATCTTAGACATACTCTCACTTACGCCGTCAAAAGCACTGACAACGTCATGATAATCCTTCTTTTCACTAGAGCTCCCGTCAGCCTTGAATTGTGCTATCTTGAAAGTAGGAGCAGTCCATTCTCCATTATTATAGCCAGCGCCACCACCAAAATACGCAGCCAATTGGTTGCTCATAAGATAAAGTTGCGAACCATTTACTGCATCGGTTGAATCTTCAGTAATATCTCCATTGGCAAGAAATTTAATTTTGCTATTGGCTTTTCCCTCTCCATGCTGTGCCACAAATGCCTGCTCATCATTACTCCACAATAGAGAATCTTTAGAAACACCCTCTATTTTCTGAGTAAATTCATTGGCTACATGTGTTAAGCGACTATTCACATTGTTGATATTGTCATCAAGCCCTATCAAAGCGTCACCAACATTATTATGGTCTTTAGATACTGCTACGCCATCTTCAGAAATGCGCGACAAATGATAGAGCGGACCGAATAA
>NZ_JBHIQN010000002.1:283140-333872 GCF_042196525.1 Bartonella sp. AC62GZZY | reverse complement strand
ATATTCGTGATAGAAGTATCAACAGCATTAAAAGCAGAACCAACATCATTATGAGAATTACCCTGAATTGTGTAAGTTGGTACTTTACCATTAGATACATCTGCACCACCACCAAAATATTGTGATATATTTTGACTTACACCTGCAACGTCGCGATTAACCTGCTCCAACTGAGCAAAATTCACTGCATCATCAGGTTCTTCCCCAGCTGCCACTCCTGTAATCTGCTTATTGCCAGCATCAATGCCATCCACAGTTATTTTAGCCCCATCAGCAAACAAAATGCCATCATCACTGATAGAGCTTCTCCCAGCGGTAACTCGTTCCACTGTAATATTATTAGCTAGATCAAATGTTACATTATTGTTTTCCTCACCTTTTGTAATCTTAAGATTGTCACTTGCAGCCGACAAATCTACAGTATCTTGTACACCAACAGCTTTAGCATTTTTACCCCCAACAGATAGTGTCCAACCTTGGTCTACGTATTTTTGCAATGATTTTAACTGTGCAACATTAACGGCATCAGTGTCGCCACTACCAGCTGCCACTCCTACAATCTGGCGCGTTTTTTCTGATTTAGCATCACCAACACTTACTGCACCTAGTGTACTCGCCCATATCATGTCGTCAGAATCTGAAGGGCCTTTAGTTAAAGAATTATAACCGATAGCGCCCGCAGCAACATCAGCCACAGACTCGCTCCCAAGAGCAACGCCTAAATTTATCGTCGTTTTTGAATAAGCACCAAAAGCTATAGATTCCTCACTGTCCGCCTTAGCACGATGTCCAATAGCAATTGATTCTTCGCCCGTCGCTATTGTACGGCCCTCAGTAGGAATCGGCTTACTACCACTTCTACCTTCACCACCTATTGCGATACTTTTTTTACCTACAGCGTACGCCAAATGACCTACAGCAACAGTAAAGCTATTATCCACCTGCGCGCCATAACCAACAGCAACCGAATCTGGAGCGTTTACTATTATCTTGGCACCAAGAGCAACAATATCACTCTTTCCATGGAGTTTTTCAGCCTTTGTTATATCATTACCAAATATGACATTAGTACCCTCTACGTCACGTTGCAGTCCGGTATCGCGCTGCATTCTAGTCATAGAGTCATTACGCAAAGGATTCAATGCATCAATAATCGCTGTATTCTCACCATTCTGTACACTGATAATCGATTTTTTATATTGCCAGCCTGCATCTAATGTCCTTTCAGATGAATTTTTACCATCTGCCCTCAAAACATTCACAATAGGATCATCATTACTTATAGCAGAAAGGGTTTTGGTTAAAAAATTTACATAGTTATCGGAAGCGTTAACTTTTGGCATCATTGCTACATTCAATGCTGTTAAATAATTTTCCTTATCACCATTATAGTAATCATACGCAGAGATAATGCTTTGCGGATAAACCACGGCAGCATTCTTCACATTTTCAAGAGATGCTTTTGTTAAATCGAAATTTGCTGAAAAAACAGGAGCAGCATTCGATAAAAACAAGGCAACCGCAGTTCCCAACGAAGCTACTTTAAACAATGATGATTGACGATGTGAGCGAGAAAAACTCAAATCACGCAGATTTTGTGTAGTATATAATTTTTTCATAATACCCCCCTTCATAATAATAGATTAAAAACACAAAAAAGGTATGATCTAGAGCTCTAAAGCTTTCCTATTTCCCTTGCGTGTTCCTACTTTTACAGCGTGTTTTAGGACATCAATAAAATTAAGACGTAAGCTTTTGTTTCTGCAGCGACTTTAAAGAGTAATTAGGGGTAGGTTCATGAAAGTCAATTTAAGGAAGGTAAAAAAATACTTAATATTAGAATAGCTTTCGTTTTTTCTATCAAAGGTTGTGTATCGTTTTTTAGCTTTGATCTCTTTGAAAGAGATATAATTTTTGTGCCTATTGATCATCCGCTTAGGCATCAGTTTATTTTTCGTGAATAAGATTTTTTTATTTCATTAGAGGATTTATGAAAGCTTTTTACTAAAATGCACCATTTATATTCTTACTAATGGTAATGTATCTCGTTGCTGTATCCTGTTTTACAAAAATACTCACTGCTACTTGTTCTTTTATTCCCTTCAGTTGTGAAAAATTCACTGCATCAGTATTGCTAGTTCCTTCTACAACATTTTTTACTTGCCGCATTAATATTACCGGTGGTTATTTGCAGGCCATCAGTAATTACTAAGCCTGTTGCATCGACTTTTGTTTTCTCTCCTAATGTTATGCTTTTCAATGATATATCATTAGCCAAACCAAATATGAGCTTATTTTCATCGTCCTCATCTCTTTTAACCGTGAAGTTACTTCCTCCAGATGAAAAATTTATTGTACTATCTAGCACCCATATCTTTAGCTTCCTCACCAGAAATAGACAGTTTCCAACCTTTTTTCTTACGACTTCTTCTAAATCCTGCAATTGTCTAAGGTTCATTGCATCGGCAGGTTTGCTACCAGCTGCTACACCTATAATTTTTCGCGTTATGTTCTTACTAGGAACACCAATACTTATTGCAACTTTCATACTTTTCCATTGAGATTCAGTGTTTTTAGCCGGTCCTTGCAGAAGAGACGTATACCCAAAAACGCCATCAGCCCTACCGGACACAGAGTTGTCTCCAATAGCCCCCATCAACCGTCACTTTAGAATAGGAATCTAAAGCGATACTTCCAACCCCATTTGCTTTTGAATAGAAACCCATAGAAATAGCTTCTTGAGCAAATGCATATACACGGGTGACCAAGTGAAATCGAACCATATTCTAAAGTTTTAGAAACAGTTCCCACTACTGTTGAATAATCACTCTTCGCAAGTTGTATAATCATTTTCCCCGTATTCGCTCTTCTTATTATATTCACCACCTATTGCGATCTGCTTTTCTCTAAAGCGTGAGCCATATTGCATACAGCAACGCTCCATTCTTTTTCCGTTTGCGCTCCACTATCTAAAGCAATACTTATGTTTGGAGTACGTTGCATATCTGTAGATCGTTTCATTATAAAGCATACGTTTAAAACTATACGAAAATAAAAGCTAAAACTGTCTCATTTTATAAAGGGTATATTCGTATTTACATTGCGTGAAGCATTTTAACAAATAAAAATAATAGCAATCAATTTTTTGAATCTTTACCACTAAGGTCTTTTATTCTCAACAAAAGTTGTCATAGGCTTTTTATATTCGGATTTTATATAATTACGGGTGTTTTATACATTTAGAATAGCTTTAGAGAGCTCTGGAAAAAAGTAAAAAAATTGCCCTTTTCTTAAATAAGAAAAAGGCAAATCAATTTTATGGATTTAGTCGTTTATTAGTTGAGTATCACATTAACTCCTGCACTTATACCCCAGTGACCTCCAGAAGTAGTAATTGACAAGTTGGAACCAATATAACCGTTCTCTGAAGTATAACCTGTACCAAAAGCAAAAGCAGATTGACTACGCCATAAACCACTACCAAATGCGATAGTTAATTTTCCAGGGATATCACTATAGCGTAAACTAGATACCGCTAAACCAACAGCTGCTGCCTGTCTTGCCTCTTTTCGAACATCCTCAACAACATAACTTAATGTCGAAACCTTCATATCCGTATATGAATTAGCCCCACTAACGCCATCTTTTACAAGATGAGAAATTTGCTCATCCGTATACTTATTGGCACTTTCAAGCACAAAATCCATCTTATCTTTTAATTGACCGCCATTAACCGCTTCTTTCGAATCTTTTTTAATCTTTCCATCGGCTACATTGTCTATTAATACTGGAGAACTGTCATCTACACCAACTAATGTAACTTTATTGGTCTTTTTGCCCGTTTTTTTATCTTTATCATATTGTACAGATCCCTCCGTAACTTTATTTTCAATATCCTTTACCTGATCTGTAATCATCTGCTGAGTTTCCCAAAGCTGTCCTCCATTCACTGCTTCTTTTGAATCTCTGTCTACCTTACCATTCGCTACATTGATAATCTTACTTGGACTCTTAACACCCTGAGAATCAACATGAGATGCATCATAGCTTCCTTTTTCTTTATTCCAATTCAGACTATTCGAAGAGGTATCCTTTTCAACTTCTTTTATACGATCGTTGATATTGCTCATGCTGTCATTAACAACATCAAATGCTTCAGAGACACTATTACGCTCCTCTTTATCACCTTTCGTACCATCCTTATTAAAGACCTGAACGTAGAATTTTGGTCCTTGCCAGTTTCCTTCCTTATCATAACCAGATCCTCCACCAAAATATGAGGCAAATGTCTGTTGAAGAGTATAAATCTGACCACCATTAATCGCATCCGTAGAATCTTCTGATATCTTTCCTTTCGCAAGGAACGTGATCTTGCTGTTTTCCTTTTTACCTTCTTCTTCATGCTGTGCTACAAACGCACCTGCATCATCACTCCACAACAACGCATTTTGCTCAATGTTGTCTGAAATCTCATTATGAAGATTCTTGAAAACCTTATTTACACCGGAAAACGCGGCTGCAATGCTATCATAATCTTCCTCTACAAAGCTTCCATCTTCTTGAAAAGTCATTATCTTGAAACCTGGAAGAACCCAGCCATCACCATCATACTTAGCATCACCACCAAAATACTTTGCTAGCGACTGATTCAGATCATAAATCTGCCCGCCATTAACCGCATCACTCGAGCCTGATACTATAGAGCCAGCAGCAAGTGATGTGATCTTGCTTGCTTTTCTGTCATCACCTTCCCCATGCAGAGCGACAAAAGCTTTTTCATCAACGCTCCAAGATAAAGAATCTTGTGCAACTCCCTCTGAGATCTCCTTAATGCGAGCGTTAACATTTTTGATATTCTCATCAAGCCCTTTAAAAGCAGAACCAACATCGCTATGCGGTTTATCTGTTACAACACCTTTTTCATCAATATTCGATAATTTATACTCTGGTACTTTAAAGTTTTTTCCATCAAAGGATACATTTCCACCTAAAATTTTTGATAAATCCTCAGTGATTGTATGAATCTGACTACCATTAACAGCATCTGTCGAACTTGTGCTAAGATCACCAGATGTAACACCCGTTACCTTTTTATTTCCAGCATCAATACCACCGGTGGTTATTTTCGGACCATCAGCAATTACTAAGCCCGTGGCATCGAAGGTATTTTTACCTATCTTTACGCTCTCCAGTGCAATATCCTTAGCTAGATCAAATTTTATATTATTGTCATCTCCGCCCTTTGTAATATTTAGGTTGCTACTTCCAGCAGAAAAATCTACTCCGCTATTCATGAGAACAGTGGTAGCATTTTTATCTCCAACAGAGAGTTTCCAACCGTTTTGTCTTACAACTTTTTCTAAGTCCTGCAACTGTCTAAGGTTCACTGCATCGGTAATATTAGAACCAGCAGCTACGCCTGTAATTTGTCTGGTTATACCCTTACTATAATCACCAACACTAACTGAGCCCCGCGTACTTTTCCATTGCGCCTCGATGTTTGTTGCAGGCCCCTGTAACAAAGAAGTGTAGCCAAACTCACCAGCAGCCCTATCGGATATAGAATCGCTTCCTAGAGCAACACCTCCCGCAACCGTCACATTAGATCTAGCGCCTATAGCAACTCCCTGCGGCGCCCGCTCCTTTGCGTATGCATTGTATCCCATAGCAATCGCTTCATTTGCATAACTATGTGCTTTACTACCGAAGGCTATTGAAAAATCACCAAATGAAACTGTTCTCTCTTTTTCATCAGAACTATCGGTTAGAGAAGAGCCGATTGCAATGCTATTTTTAGTATTTCTACTACTACCAGCTAAAGCAGTTAAGCCGATAGCAATCCCTTGGTCAGCCTTCGTCTGCGCTACCTGCCCGAAAACAATAGCATCATGCGCTTCTCCCTGAGCTCGTTCACCATAAACAAGAGGATTACCCAAATCCTGCTTGCTAGTTATCTGATCTCCCTTTACAACTCTTGGAGTTAAATCTGCTCTTGTTATTTTTTTACTTCCAGCATTCATATCAATTGAACGTATCGAATCGCTGGCTTCTGGCAAAACATTCACTATAGGACTATAATCACTTACACCAGTAAGAGTTTTAGTTAAAAAATTTGCATAGTCTTCAGAATTATTCAAACCAGCAACAGAGAGAATGCTTTGTAGATAAGACACGCCGGCACTTTTTACACCTTCAAGAAACGTGTTTCTAAAATCAGGATTTGCTGAAAAAACAGGTGTAACATTCGATAAGAATGTAGCCGCTGTAGCCAACGAAAGAACTTTAACAAAAGAAAAACGAGAAAATTTTAAATCGCTCCCTGCTAATTTTGTATATAATTTTTTCATAGTGAACTCCCCAATGAAAGAAATAACTATAAACACAAAAAAGACACATTTAAACGCTATACAGTCTTTTAAAGTTGTTTTTTCTAAACGTATTCAAAAAATTTAGTACCTGACTGAAAAGATAAAGAAGTTGTTTTTTAAGATTAATACGTTTTGCTCTTTTACATTTTCTAAGAAAGTAAATTTTTGGTGACTGGTTTTTTAACCTTTAAACTTATTGGTTGTTTTTTGCAAGGGGTAGAGTTAATTTAGCGTATTGTTTTATAACTTCTTCCAGTAAAGTTGGAATACATTTGAATGTATAATTTTATCTTAGTAGAAAACTTTTTAATAGATTTGTAGAGAGCAAAAGTTTTTTATCTGTAGAGTGCTACAGATTTTTTAGATTTAAAAATTAAAAAAGAAAATAATGAACTTATAATTTATGAAAGAACTCATTATCTTATTTTGAAATAAGAAGTTCATTTTGTTGAAAGTGTATAGGTTTTTTTCTGTTTTTTAAACCTGTATTTATTATTATAGCGCTTATCAATTTGTATACATGTATTTTTACATACGTAACAACAATTCACCCCTGCCTCATGAGACAGGGGTGAAAAGGAATTTTTATATATTTTGTTTATTATCAATTCAATGTCATATTGAATCCCGCACCTACACCCCAGTGACCTCCAGAAGTTGTTGCGGATATGTTAGAACGGTATTTTCCATTTTCCGAGGTGTAACCTGCACCAAAGGCAAATGCAGACTGACTACGCCATAAACCAGTACCAAATCCAACGCTTAATTTTCCAGGTGTATCATTGTAGCGCAAGTTAGAAACCGCTAGCCCAATAGCCGCTGCTTGTCTAGCCTCTTTTTTCACATTCTCAATGCTGTAGTTTAAAACGTCAAACCTCATATCTGTATATTGTTTAGCCCGATCAACAGCATCATCAATCGCATCAATCTTAATATTATTAACCCGTTGATCTGTATACTGCTTGGATTGATCAAGAATAATCTTCATCTGTTCTTGAGTATAATCATGGAGTTGACCACCATTTACAGCCTCTTTCGAACCTTTTTCAATTTTACCATCAGAGACATTATCAATCAGAACAGGTTCACTGGCATCCCCCCCCGCTAATGTGATTTTATTGGTTTTTTTGCCGTTTTCATCTCTATCATAACGAACAGCATCCTCTTCAATGTTGTCAACTCTATTATTGATGTTATCAACTTTGGCATCAATATTGATAACTGTATCACCAATATCAGCAATCGTATTGGAAATGTTATCAACTCTGTTGGTAAGATGCTGAACATCTTTTTCAACACCAGTGATACGTTCATTGGTTTCCCAAAGTTGTCCACCATTAACCGCATCTTTCGAACCTTTTTCAACTTTACCATCGGCTACATTGATAATCTTACTTGGTTGACCATCATGGTTAGCGTCATAGGCTCCTTTCTCCTTATTCCAGTGTAAAACATCTGAATCAACCTTGTTGATGACATCATTAATACGGTTATTTATGTTTACCATACCGCCATTAACACCACCAATCGCCTCAGCAACATTATGGTGCTCTTTCTCAACAGTTGTACCATCAGCATTGACTTGAACAATCTTAAAAGTAGGATCTGTCCATTTGCCATTCTCATATTTGGCACCGCCACCAAAATAATTAGCAAGCTTGTTGCTCATGAGATAAAGCTGGTTCCCTGTAATGGCATCCGTTGAACCTTCGGCAATCTCACCATCCAAAAGATATTTCAATTTGCTCTTTGTTTTCTGCCCATCTTTTTCATGACGTGCAACAAATGCTTCTTCATCATCATCCCACAGTAAAGCATCTTTAGAGAAATCTTCAATTTTCTGATTAAACTCATTGGATACATTCGTTAAGCGTTGATTCACATCTTGAACATTTTTATCAAGACCTGTTAAAGCATCACCAACATTGTAAAAATTAGCCTTCCCTACTTCACCACCTACAATAGCGGATAAAGTATATTTCAGCCCTTCAAAAGCACCGTTAATAAACTTTGCACCACCGCCAAAAAACTTTGCAATATCTGCTGATATTTTATTAATCTGACTACCATTGATTGCATCGTTGGAATTTTCAGAAATGCTACCATTTTTCACGTTACGAAGAGCAACTGGTCCGTTGTTCTTATCGCCGCCCAAAGTTACACTACCGTAATTAACACTATTATCGTCATTCTTATCATAAAGAACCGCAGTAGCAGTTACTGTCTCAATATCTTTCGTAATATCCTTTATGCTTTTATCCAGTTGGTCTTTGTTAACAGCTTCATCGCCCTTCTCTGCTGCCTTAACACCAGAAATAGAACGCGCTACACCAGCATATCCCGCAATATTGATCTCAGTACCAGCCGTTTTAGCACCGATAGTGATAATATTTGACGCTTTGTCTTGTTGGACAAGATTATTTTCTTTCATTTCAATAATCTTATTATCAAGATTTGTAATAGAAACATTCACACCCGTAAATGCCTCTGTAACATTATTATATACCTTATCCTGAATAAGGAAAGCTGGTTCTATACCTGCAAGCACATCCGTACTACCACCAAAATATTTCGATGTATTTTGAGCAACCTTTTTTAAATTACCTGTTACATCGTTAACATTTTGATTAGTAGCAAAAAGCTGTGAACCATTTACCGCTTGCGTTGATGTTTGAGAAAGTTCTCCATCTTTCACACCGGAAAGTGTTCTTTCTTGATTATCTTTATTTACAAGGCTGATTTCAGTACCACCTGTCGCCTTACCAACGGTAATAAGACCTTCAGAACCTCCTTCTTGTTTCACAAGACTATTTTCTGTTACATTGGTAATCTGACTATAAATATCCGTAATAGAAGCATCAACAGCATTAAAAGCAGAACCAACATCATTATGTGTATTGCCCTGAATTGTATAAGTTGGTGCTATACCGTTAACCACATCCGCATTACCACCAAAATAATTTGATATATTCGTACTTATATTATCAAAATTATCATAGAGATCTTGGATTGCACCATTGGTCTCAAAAAGCTGAGCACCATTCACCGCCTCAGTTGAATCTTCAGTAATCTTCCCACCTGAAACACCAGAAATAATACGAACACTACCTTCATTATTTATGATACTGATTACACTACCACCTGTTTTCGCACCAATGGTGATAGAACCATTCTCTTCTTCTTGCTTAACAAGACTATTTTCTGTCACATTGTTAATTTGATTATAAATATCCGTGATAGAAGCATCGACTCCTTCAAAAGCATTGGCAACATCCTTATACCTCTTCTCAACAATATTACCATCAGCATTGTGCTGAGAAACTTTGAATTTAGGCCCCGTCCATTCTCCATTCTCATATTTAGCACCACCGCCAAAATAATTAGCAATATGATCACCCATCGAATGAAGCTGAGAACCATTTACAGCATCAGTGGAGTCTTCAGTAATGTCGCCATTCAAAAGATAGGTAATCTTACTGTCTGTCTTACGCCCGTCCTTTTCATGGCGTGCAACAAACGCTTGCTTACCTTCATCCCACAATAAGGCATCCTGAGAAAATTTATCAAATTTATTGTCTACATATGTTAGTCGACTATTCACATTTTTGACATTTGCATCAATTCCTGTCAAAGCATCACCAACATTTTCAAAAGTTTTCTGTTTTACCTTACCATCTGCAGAAACGGTAGATAAATTATACTGCGGTCCAATAAAAACACCATTTTCAAATGAAGTACCACCACCAAAGAAACTCGCGATATCTCCAGATATTTTATTAATTTGGCTGCCATTAATTGCATCTGTTGATTCTTCGTGAATTTCCCCATTCATAAGATAGCTAATCTTACTTTTTGTTTTATTACCCTCCCCACCATGCCGTGCAACAAACGCTTGTTCTTCTTCACTCCAAAGTAACGCATCTTGAGAGAGAGTATCAAATCTCTGAGTAAATTCATTAGTAACATTCGTCAAACGATTATTCACACTTTTGACATTCCCATCAAGTCCTTTCAATGCAGAACCAACATCACGATAATTAGCATTTTCTATCGTACCATCTTCAACAATAACAGATAAACTATATTTTGGTCCTTTAAAAGCACCGCCTTCAAACGCTGCATCTCCACCAAAAAATTTCGCTACATCTTGAGAGATCTTATTAATTTGGCTGCCATTGATTGCATCATGCGAATTATCAGCAATTTTACCATCTTTGACATTCAAAAGAGCAACGGAACCATCACTCTTATCTCCACCCAAAGTTACACTGTTATAATTAATACTGCCATCTTCATTCTTATCATAACGAACTGCAAAAGCACTGTCTATCTTAATATTGTTAACAATATCAGTAATATCTGCAATCTGACCATCAAGTTGTTCTTTATTAACAGCTTCATCAGGGCTTACCGCTGCTTTTACACCAGAAATTGTCCGAGCATCACCCGATTTATTTGCAATATTAATTGTTGTGCCACCTCTTTCTTTACCCACAGTAATAGGAGCATTCTCCCCATCTTGTTTCACAAGAATGTTAAGTTTAATACTTTCAGCTGTCTCTCTTATAGTGTCTTCGAGTTGCTTTTTATTAACGGCATCATTATCCTCCACTGCTGCTTTTACACCCGAGATAGTTCTGTCTCCTTCACTGCCTGTAATATCAATTTTCGTGCCATCTTTTTCCTTACCAATGGTGATAAATTTCTTCTCTTCGTCCCATTTAACAAGACTATTTCCTGCCATTTCATTTTTGATTTCGTTCAGTTGTGCAAAATTTACTGCATCGGCATCTTCAGTTCCCCTTGCCACTTTTGTAATCTTTTGATTGCCAGCATCAATACCATTAACAGTTATGCTTGGTCCATTACCATCAGTAAACATAAAGCCATCAGCAGTCATTACGCTTTTTCCTGCTGTAACACTCTTTACACTAATATTATCAGACAAACCAAATTCCACAGTGTTGTCACTGTTTTTGGTAATTTGGATATTCGGGTTACTTTCGCGACCAGCTGATTGTAAATTTACCGCACCGTTTGGACCAATATGCGTAGCATCTTCACCATTAACAGAAAGTTGCCAACTTGTTTTAAAACCATCTTTTACTTCCTTCAGCTGTTTATAATTCACTGCCTCGTCATCTTCAGTTGCGTCTGCGACTCCGGTAATCTGTTGATTGCCAGCATCAATACCATCTATAGTTATTTTTGCCCCATTAGTAATTATAAAACCATCGTCACTCATAGAGCTTTGTCCTGTAGTGACTTTTGTCAATTTAAGAGTATCACTCAAAGTAAATTCAATTTTATGCTTATTATCTGCAGTTTCTCTTTTAATCTTTAAGTTATCTTTTCCTACTCTTGTATCTTTCACTGAAAAATCTATCGTACTACCTGGATTCACGTCTGTAGGATTTGCATCATTAGCAGAAAGTTTCCAAGCTCCTGAAACTAAATCTTTCATGGCTTTTAGTTGCGCCACGTTTACCGCATCGGTATCTTCACTTCCAGCAGCGACCCCTGTAATTTGTCGTGTTAGCGTACCATTACCAGTACCACCAACTTCACCAACGCTGAAAGCGCCTGTAGTGCTTTTCCATGCTATATCGGTTTTTGTCGAATTACCATTCGAGCTAGGGTCATAACCAACAGTCCCCTTTTTTCTATCAGAGATAGATCCTCCACCTACAGCAACACCATCCTTAACAAGCACCTGTGAATTTACACCAATGGCAACCGAATCTTCTGTTTCAGCATAAGCTTGTGTACCTATAGCAATGGCATTTTCTGCCTTCGCGATTACTTTTCTGTTAGGATTATTTTCTTCAGTTCTGTCAGAGCGCCTACCCCCTATTGCAATAGCTCCTGAAGCTTGAGCTTCAGCATCTGTACCTATAGCAATCGTATAATTACTTTCTGCCTTCACCTTTGTACCTAAAGCAATACTACTGTCACCAGAAGCAGTTGCAAGTCCTCCAATAGCAACAGCAGATTTCCCCGATGCCTCTGAACCAACACCCATAGCAACACTTGCTATACCACTTGCAAGTGCGGAAACACCAAAGGCTTGTGCACCCCCTGCCTTTGTAGTTGCGCCAGCACCAAACGCTGTTGAATAATTCCCCGTTGCAGAAGAACCACATCCAGTTGCAAAAGAATAAATACCAAAAGCCTCAGGTATAGCATTAACACTACCAAAAGTTGGCGCCCCCATATAAGCACCATTATTACTTGTAACTCCGTCACCAACCCAAACAGCCTTTTCTGTAGTCGTACCATAAGGACTACGACCTCCAAAAGTTTTCTCACCAACAAATCTTTCATATTGTTCTTCTGCAGTTATTCGTTGATTATCAGAAACTCCTTCTTGTTGCTTGCCACCACGTCCCTTAACATTATCCGCACCACAGAAGTCATCATCACCAGCAAAAACAATACTTCCATGACTACCATATATGTAAGGAACATCACCAAGATTCGAACTCTGAACAGTCGCTCCTCTAATGGAAAGACCGGCAGCGAAAACAGGAGAAACACTCGATAAGAGTGTCGCCATTACCGTACTAAGAGAGACAACTTTAATTAAATTTGGTGTGGAATATTTTTTTTTCATAAGAACCTCCTCCAACAGAGTTCAACATCATTACAACGCGCGGAAACACTCATGGCAAAACCCTCAGTTTGCGCACTTCAAAAACCAATAAATCAAGACAAAACCCTCCCCCTACGATACCGCTATTTTTACGGCATCGCCCTAAAATCTTTGCAACAACATCGAATCTAGAAAAGTCCCCAACCCTTTTAGCTAGAGGGATTCAAGCTAAAAAATAAATAAAAACACAAAACTTTGAAAATATACCGTTCTCTCCATTCAAAAATACTGCGATTTATCTCTTAACAAAAATAGTTTCACTAAAGAGCAATTCTATTTTTCAAATAAAGCGCATTAAAAGAATGGCAAGAGTGTAAAAATAATTTTTTATAAATTTATAAAAATACTTCTCAATAAAATAGCTGTTCTTATAAGCACAAATTTATGATTTTTTAACTTATAGCATAATGTAATAATGACAATTATCATGATAACATCACTCTTTGCTGCGAAGTAATCTGTTTCAATATATGATGCACACCTTTGAAAGAGTTTTTTTATATCACTACTCGTCATTTTTTATCTGTATTAGAGCAATGTATTGATTTATAATGATAATTTATTATTATTCAGGTTGAATAAAAGACTCAAAAATTGTGAGATTTTTACATTCCAAACTTGGTTATATAGTAGAAAATCAAAAAAGCTCCATTTTTTAAAAGAGCTGTTCGTTCATATCTTATGAAATTTCTAGAGGTGTTTTTTCAGCTTCGATTTTACGTCTTAAATGTAATTTTAAAAGCGGCAAAGTGGCTTCGATTTCTTCTATATCATTGAGGTTTTGAATAAGCTCTTGCAATCTTCCATAAAGCTCTGCTGCTAATTCCGCAACATCTTCAGGAGAAAGTGTTATTTTTGCATCATGATAGGTCGTATAAACTAAATGTCCAAGCTTTTTCATCAGCCCAGCAGGAATCGCCTGCGGTTTAAAACCAGCTGCTTTCGCCTTTGCCACATCTGAAAACATCTCACCATCACCCGTTACAAGCCAGTTTAAATTGACTTTTAATTTCTGTGATAAAACAGCCAAAAATTCTACATTGGGAAAGGTCGTGCCTCTTTCAGCGTGATCATAAATGGCTTTATTAATACCTAAACGGCTTGCTATTTGGTGCCTACTAAATAGCAAACTTTCTCGTATCAAACGTAATCGCTTCGCTTGTTCTGTTTTGGGTTCAATCTCTTTTTTTGCCAAATTACATAATAATACAAATATTGCGTTGACTTAATTCAATATTTGCACTATACCTCTCGTTACTGCCCCTTAAGAAGAGCAGTTATCACATACATAACCCCACAAAAACGGATGTTACAGTATCCATTTAAGCAGGAGCGAAAATTATGACAATTACAAAAAATGCAATCGCCGTGGTATTTTTCTGAGCTGCGCCCCTGTAATATAACCTTGGAAAAACTCAAGCCTATCAGAGGCTATTTTCCAGAGTCAAAAACATTTGGACACAGGCCAATGAAAAAACTAAATGCGCCAATGCCAACTCTATCAGTTTGCATGCCAAGCCAATTCTTGCCAACTGCTTTCTCAAAAGTTGCAGTCATATTCTTTCAAAAGCAAAAAGCCTAATACGATTCTCTTCATTTCATGCTGTGCAATATACCACTGAAATTTTATTACAAAAATATGCTAATGCATTTCCCATAGGTTTTATAAGGTAAAAAGTTTATCAATGTCTAAAAATCAATATAAAATAGGCAAAATAATTGGTATTCTACAAAAAATGAGATTATCACTCGTTATTAAAAAGTTAGACGTTTACAAACCCTGTTTGCTTATTTTATATATTAATGGCACTGATTTAGCTGTAACTGGCAATAGAGATTTCAGGTTTTTTGGTTTATCGTCAGAATACTCTTCCTCTACGCATATTAAAAGCCTTTTGGCAATGTATTTTAAATGCTATAAATTCTATAGTAAACACATTGCCATCCATATTTACAATTGGGCGCTTCAAAATCTTGGAGTAATAAAATCTTTAATAGGCTTTGATTTAAAAGCGCGTATTTTGCAGAAAATTGACAAAACCATGAGGTTCGTATACATGGCAATTTTAAGTGATGATAGTGGAGTGATACTTAAAAAAGCTGCATGGAAACCCGCAACGTTGAGGAATTAAGCATGACCTCTTTATGCGATAAAGAATTATCTGATACACTGGTTGGTCTTTATGACGACTATCAACGCGGTTTCGACATTGGAGAAGAGCTTAAACTGTGCGTGGATTTAGCATTATCTCTTGAATTGGAACTCAGTATTCACCGTTTAAGTGAAACAGATGCTGTTTTAAAAAAAGAGATTGTGCAAACCTTGCATCGTCGTAGAAACACCCATTCCAATGAAGATGAAATTGATACAATTTTTCATATGGATTTTGAAAAACAAAAATAATGCAATACTCTCCTCGTATGATAAGATATTACCTCATCGCTTTACTTTCTGCTACGCTTAGACAAAAAACTTTCAAGAAGATTTAAAGTGTTACGTTTTCGTCTTCTTAACAGCACTGAGGTGAATTAAAGAAACGCATCAATTCTTTTGGATCATTATCAAAAAGTGAAGGGTATTCTCTAGCATACATCAATTTATGCTTTATTTATTAAGCACCAACTTTCCATTTGCTCACCACCCCTTTAAAAACAAAATGTGAAATGTGCTGCAGCGTAAATATTTATAAAATAGCGTATTTTACCACACTTAAAGCCAATTTATTGTTTTTCATGTTTATAAAACAGTACAATGAGAATTCCAACAAACGCAACAATGCTTTGAAAAAAATATATCGATTGAGGTGATATGCTACTGTTATCGCTTGCCATAATGAGATAGAATCCGAGGATCAAGCATCCAGAGATACCATTAAAACTTGCCTGCAATCTTCCTTGGTATTCAGGATCACAAGAGAGTTGTGATAAAGAAATCGAAAGAGCCCAACTCGAAAGTCCAAATCCAATCATAAAGTAAACAGGAAAAACAACAAAATTGTGTGTATTAACAGATAAAATAGCGAGGCCAATAGCCATAAAAGCTAATAAAATGGCTAATGTTTTCCTTATCGATAAAACTTTACAAAGAAGTGGTGAAAAAAACGCACCTGTCAATACGCCCATAGAATAAAGCACCTCAAATATTGCAAAGGTCCTGTTATCAGCATGTAAAACCTCTTGTATATAAGGAACGAGAATAACAGGAATGGTCATCAAAAGAGTCATAATAATCATCTGGCTTATATAAGGTACAAAAAGAGCCGGATTCTGTTTAAAATAATGAAGGGACGCTGTATAATTTTCCCACCAATTTTGCTGGTTTTGTTTTTTAGATCTTCGGTTTTTAGGTACCTTCATTACAAAATTAAATAAACCAGCAATGATAAAGAATATACCACCTATTAGAAGAGTTCCTTTTGTTCCTGCATAGGATAGTATAAATCCACTTAAGCCCATACCTACGATAGTGCCAAGTTCATAAACCATATCGATGGTTGCATTTGCATTGATGAGCTGTTCCTTCAGCACAATACTTTGAATTAAAGAAATAGCTGATGGCATATAAAAAGGGATAAAAATACCCAAAAGAGCAGATAAGACCATCAATTCAATTTTTATACCAAAATGCCAAAGCATTACCCAGCTTACGATTACCAAACCTCTCACAAGATTTGAAATAATAATCTGCGTTTTACGGTTATATTTATCTGCCAATATGCCAAAAATAGGCGCAAAAATAATGCCAGGCGTCCAAAGAAAAAGCATCATCAACGCTACACCACGGATTGAGCCCGTCTGATTGTAAGCGAGCCACGACAATGTAATATAATTTAGTCCACTTCCAAATGTAGCAAATAAGCCACTCAAAGTAAAATAGAGAAAAGTTCTATTTTCAAATAAAGCAATGCGTTCCTTCAAATTTGAAGTGAACATAAATTATCCTCTAAAATGAATCTCAGTCGATATGCATGATACATCCTGTTTAAAAACAGGCATTCTTACGATTTTCATTTTAGATCATTAAATTTAAGAAAGCAAAATTTCTTTTTTGAGGCTTTTACAATCTTTGTGCTGTTGTATGATTAATTCTTCTATGAAAACAGAACATTTATGGACAAAAACAAATTTAATATTTTATGTGCGTTTTATTCAGAAGCTACACCTTTATACATATGTGAAACAATTTTACGGTATGGAAGCTGCACTCACATCATTGCCCTTATTATTCCGTGCATTAAAATATGCTCGAGTATACTCCTCCATGTCGTTCTTCTATCATCACACTTTGGCTCTAAAAGAATAAACACACTATTATCCTCACGATAAATATTGATAACTTTTCTATTCCTCTTCTCTAAATCTTTTAAAACAAGCCCATTACAGTTAGCTTTCCAAATAAATTTTTTCAATAAAAGAGAGTTTTTCTTCGTATTTTAAGTTTAAACCATCCCTTTTCTGCAACCGTTCCAGTATAGTAATGGGCGGTAAATGAAGATAAAATGTAATATGAGGTCTTAGAATAGATTGATTTAATTTAAAGGCACTTTCAACAGAAAGCTCTCGAGCATAAAAATAAGCAAGACTAGAATAAACATATCGATCCTAATTAATAAATTTTACGATGACGTTAAGGAAGGTTCAATAATTTCAAGCGTATGTTTGCGTCTATCTGTCGCTGATAAGAGTGCTAAAAGCAACGGATCAATTGCTTTTCCATTATCTAAGTAATCTCTAATTTCTGGATTATTTCTATACCAATAACTGGGTTGAAAAGTTTGTATTATATGTTTTTCTGTTGAGTAATGGCGAGAAATTTCTTTGAAGACCACATGGAATTATAAACTTTTTTATCAAAATACATTTTGTCTATATACTTTCCATAAGTTAAATTGTTTTATGTCTGAAATCTCTTAATGTTTAATAAGGTGTTTTTTTTACTCGTCTCTAAACAGAAAAACACAATACTCCCGCATTTTGTATAACTTATTAACTTTATGATAAATGGCGGTATATCGACTTAGTTTTAAGATAAGGTTATATTTTAGACAACTTAAAATGAGATTAAGTATTTGTAAAAAATATATTTTTTGATCACACTCCATAACCTGCCATTTTTTAACGAATTCTAGTAGAGTTTCCGAGGATTACTCCTATAGCGTCGTGTAAGTGTAGAGAAATGAGTTCGATCTCAGTATTTATTGTCCCTAAGAGCTGGTAGTAGATTCCGCTACATAGGAATCTAATGAAATCAACTCTATCTTTTCTCAAACCACTTCCCTCGCTATAAGCATTTGATATCCGATTCCGTTAAAAAGCAGCAGAGCAATTCTTGGAAAACATCGCTGAGATATTGAAATATGCCTAGCAAAAGCTTTTGAATCAAATGTTTCACTATATTTTCGCTATATTCATAAACTGAAACTAAGAATATTATAATAAGCCCTCAAACAACGACGACGCCAAAATCAGCCGTAATAAAGCCTCCTAAAACTGAACCAATAATACCTTCTCTCTATAAAAAGACTACTATGTAAAGGTTTTAATACAATACCTTAGCGCTAATGCCATAAATGTTTCTGATAGATAACGAAGTTTATTCGTCACAACAACATCTAACAACGGTCAATAGAAAAACCTCAACCTTGAGTATAAACAAAATCAACTTGAAAGTGCAAAATATATCTCTAGGACATAGTCCCTTATTGGCAAGCCCCCTGCCAAGAAACACAGTAAAAATACCAGCCTCCATCCTACTCATTCTCCTGAAAATAAGCTATCTCTACCATAAACATCAGCGTTCAATTTTTCCTACCGAAAAAACTTGACATGCACAGCAATACATGTACACGTTTATAGCTTTTGAACATGTATGCTGATTTATAATACTGTGTGTTTTGAAGAGATTCTGAAATGGGGGGGATAATGTGCACAAACAACTGATGTTTCGGTTTTATGGGCTTGTTGTCCTGCTGTATCTTTCTGATATGGTTTTATTTTTAAGTAATCTTTGGAATGCTTATCGCATAACATCCTCATCGGTTTTCCTAGGCGTAACCATGGCTTTAGGCACCCTTATGCCCTATCTTTTGAAAAAAAGCGGACTTGTGCACATTAAAGCCTCACTGCGGTTGATCGATTTATACAAAAGGCGGATCATTATCTATAGCCTTCTTTTATTGATTGCTCTTTTCCATTACGCTGATTCCCCCTTTGGTTTTATCGCTGTCTCTATCTCTATCGGCTATCTCTCTTTGATTACCTTAAGCACACTCGAGACTTATAATACTAAACTAGCACTTAGTGGTTATATTAGCGCCCAAAAGGCTTCCCGAATTATGCAAACAGTGGTGCAAATTGGCGCTTTTTTGGGAGCAGCACTAAGTGGTTATCTCTTAGAAGCGACCAGCCCTCGAGGGGCAGCGGCTGAAATCGGTTATAATGGTTTGATTGTGACACTTTGTGTGTTTGACATCATTATAAGCCTTATAGCCGGATATATTATATTTTGCGATGAATACAACGCTACAGATACCACAGCACTTGCAACAGGTAAGAAGCCAGCACCTACACCGCAAGCGGATGGACTCTCCCGTGAGCTTAAACTTTTATGCGTCTGCATAGGACTTATTGGCTTTCATATTTGCGCTTATAATACGCTGGCAACCATTCTTTTTCAGAGTGTGAAAAATTTTGGCTCTGAATACTATGGGCTTTGCAGTGCGGTTGCGGGCATGGGCGCTTTTTTGGCTGCTTTTATCAAAATCCCTCGTTTTGAATTTATTCTCCCAGCCCTTATGTTGAGCGTAGCTGATCTTATTTTTAGCACCACACAATCGCCCTATTTAGCTGTGGCCTTTTGCTTTTTTATTGGTTTTTCAATGAATACCATGCGAATTAATGCCCGCAAACATACGATTGAAGCCACCAAAACAGAGGCTCAAGCAGAGCTGGTGGGAAGCTATAGCGGCATGCTTTATACTCTCTCCCAGTCGGCAGGTTATGTTATCCTTGGTCTTCTTACAAGCTCTGCCCTTATGGGTCCTCAAGCAGCTGTTTATCTTCTGCCCCTTATAGGATTGATAATCTTTATTTATGTTCTTTTCCTTTTATCACAGCGGAACAAAGTATGAGAAAACCTATTCTTATTGTCGACCCTTTCTCCACAGGTGCCCTCTATGGCCCTGCTTTGCAAAAATTAGGCTATGCTTGTTATGGTGTTGTCTCTCAAGCAGCATCTTTTTCACACTTTATGCTTTCTTATCAGGGAAAGGGCATGGCAGAAACGAAGCTTCATAGTGTAGATGAGATAAAGAAACGCTTTCCTATCGGCACGATAGAGGCTGTAATAGCGGGTGCCGAAAGAGGTATCTATTGTGCAGAGCAATTGGCGGCTTATTATGGTTGTCTTGGGAATAACCCCTTGACTACCGATTGGCGACGGAAAAAAGCAGCGATGCAAAAACGCCTTTGTGAAAATGGTTTATCTTACATCCGATCAAAGATTCTTACAAAAAACGATTGTACTTTCGATGGTTTTGAAAGCCACAGCGGCTATGTGGTAAAGCCAAATGATTCTGCAGGGAGTGATGGTGTTTTATTTTTCTCTAATCTTGAGGAAGTAGTAATGTGGACCTCTGAAATAGACTGGAAGAAAAAAAATATTTTTGGCGCACCTAACGAGGCCTATTTGCTCCAAGAAAGATTGGAGGGAGAAGAATACATCGTCGATGCCGTTGTAAAGGGAGAGGCTATAAAAATATGTAGTTTGTCACGATATAAAAAAGGTATTCATAATGGAAGTACTTTTGTTTATGAAACACTTGATGTGCTTGATTCTCAAGATCCCTCTTATGCCCCTCTTATCTCTTATGCAAAACAATGCATTCGCGCGCTGGGGATTGAATATGGACCTGCGCATATGGAAATCATGCAAACAGCTCGTGGTCCAGTGATGATCGAAGTAGGAGCCCGCCTCCACGGAGGAATTGCACCCACCTTGTTCGCGCATTGCTATGAAGATGGTTTACTTGAAAGCTCCGTTAACCTTATTGCAGGCGTGTTTTCGCAAACACCAAGTCGCTTTAAGAAAAAAGGGCGTATTATCTTCCTTATCAACGAGATCGACGGTCATATTATAAAAGATGTTAACGTATGGCGGCAAAAGCTTTATTCCTGGGAAAATGTGGTTCATTTTATGCTCTTTTTTAAAGAAAACGAGCCCCTCCCCCTAACCATCGATTTAAATACCTGCCCAGCTATTATAGCAATTTGGGGACACAGTGATGATGAATTATCAGCTTTGGAGAGGATCATTCGTAGCAATTTCTATAAAATACAGCAATGGGGAGGAAAACATGGATTCAGAAGCGCAAATAATTGAAAATATAGACAAATATTAAAAATGGAAGCAAGTCATTTTTAAAGAATTCAATGCAACCATGAATAACACAATTAGGCCTTTTCTGCCTATTTGGTGTAAATGGATACTCAAAAAATATGCTTAGATTTGGGTTCTACAACAAGCTAACCTCAAAAAATATGATGGAAGACCTGATAACTTATTGCGATAATTATAAAAGTTTTGGAAAGAACACATCTTTTATTGCATTCGAGGAGCCAGCCCCATACAAAGTATCGAAGTTTATAGAGAAAAATTCTGATCTATGCTTAAAAATTTGCGAGATTTTGACAACCGAGAATGACCTAAGTATATACAAAAAATATGTACAATCGTCTATGGGAGTTCTGCTTTCATAGCGAACCTATATTCATAGTTTGCAATACCCCGTCTTATATAAACAGAATTAAGTAAGTTCTATATTTATGTTAACTTTCCAGCTTAAGTGTTTTTTCTGATCTTCTCTCTACAGAACAAAATGCATTCTCGTTATAGGAAAAAAGCTTGAACCTTTTGATATTATCACAAAATCTCCTTTTTTAGGAAAATATGGCGAACCCCAAAATAGAGAATGGACGCAATATTTTCTGCAAAACAACACTATTGAATCCCTACCTTACTCATATCATTTAATGAAACACGATAATGACTAAGTTTTCTAAAATTAAATTAAATAAAAATATTTATGATATATTAAAAATTATGCTGCCAAAACAAGGCTCTATAAAGATACAAAGGGATTTTCCAAAAAAATACGCGATTGACATATTCACAAGGTCGATGAAATTCTCTTGAATTATAGAGGGAGATATATGATTGTTTTTCTAATTGTGACAGCACACAAATTTCGTGATTTATTTTGCCCATTAGAAAATATTGGTTAGTTGAGTAAGTTTTAAAATACATAGCATTCCGTATAATGTAGTGTGTATGTATAAAACTTCTCAGGATGATCGTGTTAATAGCAATGTTTAAGGGGGCTTTTTTTGGAAAGATTTTACAGCAATTACGAGTATCTCTAGAATGAAAAGCGCTGATTTTTAGAACAGAGAGAAACATTGATTATAACAGTTTATTAGGCTAAACGCAGAATATTTATCCTAATGATTGATGGTTAATTGTAACGGAATAGTTTTTTGATAATCATAAAGAAAAAGGTATAGAGCGTGTTTCTTTTAGTTAAGGAAGAGTATTGCTCATTTTTCTTTCTAAAAGTAAGCAAATTCAAAGATAATTTTTTGTTCTTGTAGTGGTGAGAAAATAATTGTTGAATTCAGTGAAGGGAAGATTCCTATAGATTGTTACAAAGTTTAATAAAAGTTGGAATACTTAAAAATTCTCAGTTCCTATAATGATTTAAGAATACCAGATTAGGATACGGAGAATTCAAGAGCTCAAAACTTTGTGATAATATTGGTTTAGAATTACATCTTGTTCATTCAGACGAGATGAGCTCGTTATTATATGTCACAGAAACATAGAGGTGGAGAATTTTAAAAAAGCTTATTCAGAATCTGACTTAAAGGTTATTGGAACTTTAACAGTAAGATTGGTTTTGTCTCATGTTGCTCAAAAATTAGCAACCAATCTTGTTGTGACTAGACTAAATTTGGAAGATCTGCTCACTGAATATTTTTATAATATTATGAAATGATAAAATATTAATATTTCTTCTTGTACCGTACATGAAGCCGGTGCTATTTGTATTTATTATCCGTTGCACCATTGTCCGAAATATATTTTAAGTGGTTGTCACTTGAAATATGCCTTGGAAAATTATTTGGCAAGAGAGCGTACCTATATGTATTGGAAAGTAATTTCCTATTATTTGTCTCAATCTATGCGTACAACGTTACCAAGTATAGAATTCATGCTGACAGATGACTTGCGAAAAATAAGTGTCTATAACGCATTTAGACTAAAATTTTACGAAAAACTGGAATTTAGTCCCGAACCATATTCGATAATGGAGAAAATCGTAAAATGGCTTGAGTCTCTATTTAAGAGGGAAGAGGCTATTGCGTAATTCTGTTTTTCTTATGATTGTGATTGGTTGTTTGACGAGTTTTTGTGCTAGTGGTGTATTATCTATTGGCCTTTCTTTGTTACAATTCCAAGATACAACGGGAAAAGCGTCTGCTACTTTAAATGTCGTTAATTTAATCGCAATTGGAATTGCTGGTTTATGTTTGGGAAATGTGTTGGCGCACTATCAAGGCTTTATAATTGGGTTTTATAGTCAAATTATTTGCGCTTGTTTATTGTCTTTCTTATTATTTATGAACAATCCGGTACTTATTTTATTTGTATTTTTTTTACTTTCTCTCTTGATGGGGGCTGATAATCCAAATAACAATAGTGCCTTGAATCTGCTGGTTCCAGCTCCCAAACAAAAAGCTGGAATTTTTGCATTTTATACTAGTTGCTGTCAGTTTTTTGTTATTATATCCCCGTTGCTTATATATTTTATAATTGCGCATTTGGGGCACAAAATAGCCATAGCCTTTATTGTATTTATCTATCTTTTGAATGCCAGCTTATGGTTTCGTATAAAGTCTATACAACACCTAAACAGAGTAAAAGAGCTATTAAAAAAGCCATCTCAAAAGGCTTATGGAGTTGGTTTTAGATGCCTTTGGCGGATTTCTGCGTTGCGGTTTTTAACGATTAATCGTATTTTGAATAATTCTCTCTATACGGGGCCTATTGTTTTATTGCCACTTGCTCTTGCTTCTATAACATCAGATAACATAAAATTTACAGCTATTCAAAATTCTATTTTTGCTTTGTCAGCACTGGGTTTTGTGATCAATGGTCTTATCTCATCTTATTATTTACGGAAATTTCCATCTTTAATTCGTTTTTTTGTATGGGGGGCACCGGCTTTTGCCGTGATCGCAATCTCTTTTGTTTTATATTTAAATTTTACTCAATATTCCCTTTATATTATGGGGTTTTTATTAGGTATTGGGCAATTTTATTTTAGGGTATCGGGAATAACAATTGGACAAGCTATCACACCTAGTGAAAATTTAGCCGAGGTTATTTTAGCAGGCGATGCCAGTGTGCGCATTATAACAGCTTTATTCTCTATTGTGCTTTTATATGCAGGAAAATTTTTTTCATTTTCTATATTATACGTCCTGTGTGTATTTATAGGCTTTTGCGCCCCTTTATTTATTTTGCACGGACTATCTATTTACATACAAAGCTTAGAGATAAAAGAAAGTGCCGCATGAATGATGTTCAATTATTATATTACGTCAGCCTTTTTTTGATTATCGTATAGATAAAAATTTTGTACAAATATTCATGACATTAATTTTAAATGAGCACATTGCGTGAAAAAAGCTGAGGTATTCGTTATCTCTGATGTGGATAAAACGCATTTAGCCCGTTAATCAACAAAATTGCAAATAGCACTATGATCACCATTAATTCTAAAAGCTCTACCAGAAGTTAGTGATAATGGCAAAAATCCTTTAATGATATTTGAAGAGATCGTTTATGCTAGATCAGGTTATCTAAAGATCGAGAGAAGAGGAGCTTAGAAATTATAAAATTGATGAAAATTCAATAGTAATTTCTAAGTGTACATAATGACAGGCATAGATCGGCGCGAACTAGTCAATTTCAAACAATAAAAAATCCTGCAAATGCTGAGCTTTTTAAACTATGTCATATCAAGCATATGAAAGTTCGTTTTAAATTAATGGCGGAGAGAGAGGGATTCGAACCCTCGATATGGTTTCCCATATACACGCGTTCCAGGCGTGCGCCTTCAACCACTCGGCCACCTCTCCAGAAGTTTGCACTATACCCAGAAAGAAATAACGTGCAAGTCTAAACTATACATTCAAAACCCAAAAAACAAATTCATTTATTAAAATAAGAGCTTTTATCTGTTGAATAACAAGCACATCTCTTCTTTTTAAGAAAAAACTTTTTTCGTGGATAGGTTTGTAGAATACAATAATGGGAATAAAAAGATTGTCACCAGTTATAAACTTTCATGCTCATTTACGCACTTTCTGCTTCACAAAAAAATACTTCTCTTAAAATTGGCATACAGTCCATGGTTTTACGCAACCAAATAATTAAATATTTCTCGCTTCACAGCATTGATTACCCTAATAATAAATAGAATAATAACGATATGAACTTCTTATATCCCTAATATTAAAATTGTTTATTCAGATAATAAATTTCATTTCAATAAAATCATTCTCGACCTCCTTCTTGCCTCCAAGGATGAAAATCCTTAATCACTATAACTTTGATTACAAACAACTCTCTCTTGAAATGAGATCTACCAGCTAATCACTTTTATGTTTCAGACAATATATAACATATTGATTTATAATGATGAACCATCGTTTACACATCATAAAAACCTCGAATATCGTAATTTTTTCTCACCATAACCCCTTTCATATTGAATTAATTAAAATCACTTGCTTAATAGGAAGGGATGGTATGTGGGGGGAGAACATTTTAAGAGAGGATAAGTGGCTCTTATGCATTTTCTTAAATAGCACGAATTTTTGCAACATTGAGAGCTGTAAAATAGTGTGACGGTATCAGTTTTCTCTTTCATAGGATCCATAATAAGCCCTACTCTAAATCCTCTACTCAATTTCACACTTCTATATTTAGTTGATACTAAAGAAAATAAAATTCAGACAAAAAACTTTGCATTTTTAATTTAATATGTATGAATATATCTTATTTTCTAAAATGAAAAAATAGTCTCGTTTTGATCAAATACAAAATCATAAAAATGCAAACCTGTTTTCATTTTTACCATATACTTTTAAATTCAGCTTTACAGTTTTCAAAATATCTAAAGTAATCTCAATTATTTAAAAGAGGTTACGTATTACTTCATACTTTTAATTATCGCATTCTTTAAGAGTGATATGGTCTCATCACAAAACAGAATACTCTAAAAATACTATTTTCTTTCTCATCCACACGTTTGTTAAAAAACATCTCTTAAAGCTTGTCACATCTAACTCATACGGTGTCTATGAATGGTATAAAATCTATTGGATAGCATCATCTTTCCTTAAATAAAAAGGAAAAGCCAAGTAACATCACGCTATTTATCGCCTAATGTTACAATATCTATTGCTATTTGAGAGAATGCATAAAAGGAATTTATTCTTTCTTAGAGTGTTTTTATCTATACATTACTCCTCTTTGTAATGTATAAAAGAATAATTTTTATTAATTTAATATAGAGAAATTTAAAACGAGAAAACCCTACAATATTCAGGGTTCTCATTATGTAAAACGATAAATTACCATTATAAATTAATATGCTGCCTATAATCGTCCTAAAGGATAATGTTTTACAGCACTAAAAATCTGATTAGTCTGCAAAATGAGCTCGTTCTTTCCCCTTAATGTTCTTTATCACCTTATATCCTTGCTTAGAGCACGTACAGCTCGTGCAGTTTCACATTGTAATGCTTTTTGTGCTAAAATTTTCATATCTTCAAAACTATGAGTCTGTAAATACGCCTTTACTGGAGAAATATCGCAAGATATCATAGAAAGCTCATTAATTCCCAATCCAGTCAAAATCATTGCACCAAAAGGATCTCCAGCCATACCACCACATACACTAACCCAACACTTATTTTGTGCAGCTCCCTGAATAGTCTGATAAATCATACGCAAAACTGCTGGATCAAGGCTATCAGCTTCAGACACAAGGTACGGATTTTGCCGATCAACAGCCATTGTATACTGTGTTAGGTCATTGGTTCCAATTGAAAAAAAATCAACATGGGCGCTCAATACATCTGCCATAATGGCCGCTGCTGGAACTTCGATCATAATACCAAGTTTTAATTTTGGTGCATCAATATCGTTGCGGATTTCCTCTGCAATCTTTTTTAGAGCAACAATCTCTGAAACAGACATGACCATCGGAAACACAATCCATAGATCTCCACCCTCTTTTGCTGCTCGATATAAAGCACGTAATTGAGGCACCAAAAGATCACGTCGACGTAACAAAAGCCGCGTTCCTCGAACACCTAAAAAAGGATTGTCCTCTTTAGATAAATGTAAATGCGTAACCTGTTTATCTCCACCAATATCAAGTGCACGAATAATTAATGGCTTATCTCCTACAGCTGTAATCATCGCCCGATATATATTAAATTGTAGCTCTTCATCCGGAATATATGGATTCTCTAAAAACAAAAATTCCGTGCGCATAAGTCCAACACCTTCAGCCCCCAAATCAAGCGCAACAGGAACCTGATTTGCGTAGTTGACATTAGCCATGATACGAATTCTTTGACCATCTGTCGTTTGCGCTGGTAATCTACACGCACTTATTTCACTGACACGTTTTTGCGCAACAGTATCAATATGCCTTTGAGCATCTTCAACGTCTTCAAGCGTAGGATCAAGGTAAATAAACCCGTTATCGCCATCAATAATAGCCTGAATATCAGACTGAATTGCTAAAATATCATCACCTGCAGCAACAACCATTGGAATACCAAGAGTACGCGCCAAAATAGCTGTATGAGATAACGGACCTCCCCATGCTGTTGCTAATCCTTTTACCCTTGTACAATCAAGTTGTGCTACATCAGAAGGAGAAAGGTCATTTGTAACCAGAATTACACCATGTGGAATATCATTTAAAAAGAACGATCTATAGGATGGATTGATTTCACCTAAAACACGTCGACCAACATCAACTAAATTAACAGCACGTGCTGCTAACAAAGGATTATCTACCTTAAAAAACATATCTGAAAATTGATGAACCGCTCTATCCCAAGACCAAGCGACACCATGACCTTCCGCTATAAAACGACAAGCTTGAGCTATTAAATTTTCATCTTCAAGCAAAACCATTTGCGCAGAAAAAATCGCAGCAGAATCTGCTCCCATACGCACTGTAATATCAGAAATCACAGATGCCATTTTATGTTTTGTTTTTGTAAGAGCATTTTCAAGACATGCTGCACCAGCTGCAAAATCAATTGGCTGATCTATTATGGAAATATCATTTTGCTTTAAAACAAAAATCTTACCAAATGCTAATCCTGAACTCGCTCCAACACCAGAAATGCCTTTTTGCATAGAGCGTGGATACCAACCATGAAAAGCCTTTGTTTGAGATTCCATTGCTCTCATCAGACATTTTTCGCTAATACTCACTTTTTTTGCAATAGCAATGGCATCATTGAGAAGTTGTGCTCCTTCTGCAGCATCTGTAGAAAAAATCAGAACATCACCGTTTTTTGCTCCTAATTGCAATAAACCAACTAAATTTTTCATTTCAACGGTATATTGACCATGGCGAACTCTGATAGAGCTTTGAGCCTTTTTCGCAAAATCAACCCAAAGAGAAGCTGGTCGTGCATGAAGACCACTTGGATAATCTAAAATCCATTCCTGACACACCGAAAGGTCACCAATAAAAGTTTTTTCTATCTTCATATTTTTGTCAAACAAAGTTGTAACAATTTGCTGTTTGTCCATAGTTGTTGCAAGTACTTCAAGCTGTTTTTTATCAAATAAAAGAGACGTCAATTTTTTACAAATTTCTCTATAGCGATCTGGACACGCTGCAATGGCAATAACCAAATATGCTTTCTTGCCATCCTGCCACTCAACACCAGCAGGAACCTGTATAACAGCAACAGCATCCTTGATAATTAAATCACGATTTTCAGCCATACCATGAGGAATGGCTATACCATTTCCAAGCCAAGTATTGGTTGTTTCTTCACGTGCCAGCATACTTGCCAGATAACATTTATCAACGGCACCAACCTGCACAAGCAATTCAGCAGCAGCATAAATTGCATCATTTTTATGATCAAAAGCAGCTGCAAGTTTTACAGATCTTATAGACAAGATTTCACCATCAGTAAAATCTACATTCATTGCTTCTGCTTTCTCATATCTCATCATGAATTCAAATTGCCTCACATTTGAACACCAATATCTCTGATAAATTCCTTTTCAAAGCTGCATTTCCCAAAATACAAGCTATAAATACCACCACAGCTTTATTTATATTTTACGGAATATAGCTAAGTGAGGTGCTTAAATACCTCAATGTAACCGATAAAACAATTGGATATTATTATCTAGCCAAGTGCTTAAAATCATCATAAGCAAGTCTGCCTCTTACTCTTTTACTTTACAAAGACAAAAAAACCGTTTTTTACAGCACCAATCACCTGAAAAACTATGCTTTCAAAACGTTCTCATTATCCTAAGTTATTCAACATAACTTTCCATTATTCTCCCTACAAGAAAGCATCCTTCCCAATCATCCGTAACTTCAGCTAATATTTTAATTGATTCCTCAAAGTTTATTTAACCTATTATCCCTCTTTATAAATTCATTACATAATTACAAATTGCTCCATGCAACTTATCATCTTTAAAATTCCGTACTGCCCATCTTATGATATCAAACTCTCGATATATAATATTTATATATTTTAAGCTACACCTTTACTTCAATCAATATCGCAAATACACAATGCCCTCTGTCGCACATTTGCAAAGTACGACACCCTCAAGCACCATCACCAACTACTAAAATCAAGAAAAACTCTACAAATAAGATAAATAAAGTAAAAAATGAAAAGCAGTTATTGCCTTAACCCTAGCTTTTATGCTTGTTTATTTTCAACAATACACAATAATAGTGAAATCAGAAAAAATATTCTTGAAGGGCGCTGATTGCACGTTAGTTATTTTTATATCTTTAAACACCGTCCTCCTTAAAAATATAATTTCACTCTCGATTTACCGAAAATTCCTTAATACACGTCACTTTCAAAGTAGTTTTGACTGCCTTCTTATGGATTTTTTTATCCTTATGTCTTTTTAAATGAATAGCCCCACCTATCCACACTACCACCTAAAAACAGTATGACAACTCATCAATACCACAATGCCGATAAAAAGACCCATCTTTATCAAAATGATTACATAAAGAATGCTCTCATTAAATTTCTCATAATTTTCTGAAAACAAACTGCTTCTCTTATAAGAAATTACTCGACACTTCTTTATACATAAAAAGAAAATCTCTCCTCACTATTATTATACAGAAACTTATCAACAAATTCTATCATAATATCAATATGTTCAGAACTAAATACTAACATAACAACGCACAAACTTTTTCCCTCATTGAGAAAAGTAATTTCCCCAATTCTACCTTTTATCTTCTACATTTATTATAGTACCAACGCAAAAAGGGAAAGATGAGATTCATCTTTCCCTTTTAATACTTATAAAACCACAACTACAATTCAATGAAATCCTGTTTATGGCTAGAGAGTGTTACAGATTACTCTGCTGCCTCCACCATAGGAATGACTGAAACATAGGAACGATTACCCGCTTTGCGTTGAAAAGAAACCTTTCCATTTGATAATGCAAAAAGCGTATGGTCTTTTCCAATGCCGACATTGTTTCCAGGATGCCAACGTGTACCACGCTGGCGAATAATAATATTTCCGGCAATAACGGTTTCACCACCAAATTTTTTAACGCCTAGACGTTTCGATTCTGAATCACGACCATTACGCGAGGAACCACCAGCTTTTTTATGTGCCATAGACGCTCTCCTTTAATCTTTCTTACTCTTTGATGCTACAGATACTTTCTTCTGCGACGCAGTCTTTTTTTCAACCGTTTTTTTAGCCGTCTTCTCAACAGAAGCAGAAGCTTTTGTTTCTTTTGGTGTAGTTTCTTCTTTTATAGGTTTCTCAGCAACTTTTTTAGGTTTTGAACCACCCATTAAAATTTCTAAAACACGAAGCCTCGTAAACTCTTGACGATGGCCACGCGTGCGTTTAGAATTTTGACGACGGCGCTTCTTAAATGCGATAACCTTGCGCCCACGTGCCTGTTCTAAAATCTCAGCTGTCACCAATGCATCAGCAACGACAGGGGTACCAATAACCGCATTACCTTCTTGCCCAACCATTAATATGTCATTGAATTCAACTACATCACCCGCATTTCCACTAACTTTTTCAACTTTTACCACTTGATTAGCAACAATGCGGTATTGCTTACCACCAGTTTTAATGACTGCGAACATTTTTTATCCTTCCGTTCACTCCAGCTCTTATTTAATTTCTGCCTTGAAATAAGGGAAAATAGGCTGCTTTTTATCAGTCGTAATAGATCTCAAAGAAGGATAAAACCTTCTTCAACACAAATATGCGCAGATTTCCCCACGCTTATATTTTGTATATATGAAGGAATTTCTATTCTCTGTCAATAAAGTCCCATAAAAAAGAAAAAAAGGTTGTACCAAAAACAATTGAAGGTTATCTACCTCTTATACACTCAAATAATACCGATTTTTGTTTCACTTTATTATGGAGAGATGGCTGAGTGGTTGAAAGCACCGCACTCGAAATGCGGCATAGAGGCAACTCTATCGGGGGTTCAAATCCCTCTCTCTCCGCCACAGTTTATAAAGCGATTGTAGCTTGCCAGCGGGTTTTGTATATTTTGCCACTAGGTTTTGTACCAATTCATTTTTTTTCAAAGAGTTTTAAAGGTGTTCTCAAAGGGTCTTCAAAGACCTCTCAAAGGTCTTTATCGTTTTTGCGAATAAATTCTCATTTTTACAATTTTTGCACTTTTTTGATTTTCTGTTACATAAATCTAATCCAGATAATAAGAGAACGCATAGTAAAATTAAAGAATTATCTCATATTTCTTTCTCATTCTACTTTTGCTTAGTTAGTACAAAAACTACTGTAAAATTATATTTATTTTGCACGTCTTACTTGAATATGTGCTAGCAACCCTAATGTTGAACTATCACGATTATCCGCTTTACTTTCTCCACGAAGAATTGGTAGTAACTCATTTGCTAATTCTTTACCAAGTTCAACACCCCATTGATCAAATGAATTAATATTCATTAAAATCCCTTCAACAAAAGTACGATGTTCATAAAGCGCAATAAGACGACCGAGTGCAAAAGGTGTTAATAAATCCTGAACCAGCGTAATGCTGGGACGGTTTCCTTTAAAACTTCTATGAAGAGCTAAATAACCTGCTTCACGTTCATCAACTCCATTTTTTATCAAGATATGCTGAGCATCTTCAATACTACGCCCCTTCATCAAGGCTTTTGACTGTGCTAAACAGTTTGCTAGCAACATCTCATACATAGAATGTAAATTTTTCTCATGCCCTTTTATAAATAAAATAAATTCTACAGGAATAACATCTGTTCCTTGATGCAGAAGCTGAAAAAAAGCATGTTGACTATTTGTGCCTGAATCACCCCAAACAATTGGACCACTTGAAAAACTTAATGGTTTTCCATCCAGCGAGACTTGCTTACCATTTGATTCCATATCAAGCTGTTGTAAATAAGCTGGAAAATGTATTAAACGCTGCGCATAGGGAATAATAGAGCGTGATGAATAACCACAAATAACACGATGCCAAAACCCTAAAAGAGCAAAACGAATAGGAATATTTTTATGCAAAGGCATGGTTTTAAAATGTTGGTCCATTTGCAAAGCACCATTGAGAAATTGGCGAAAATTTCGACCACCTATTGCAAACATCACAACAAGCCCAATGGCTGACCAAATTGAATAACGCCCTCCAACCCAATTCCAAAATTTAAAAACTCTTGTCGAATCTATGCCAAATTCTGCCACTTTATCAAGCGCACTCGAAACAGCAACAAAATGCGTGCAAATGGCTTCTTCTCCTAAATGTGAACAAATCCACTGACGTGCAACTTGAGCATTTACCATTGTTTCAGCCGTTGTAAAAGTTTTAGAAGCAATGACAAACAGCGTTGTTGCTGGATTCAAAATAGAGAGAGTATCAGAAATATGAGCACTGTCAGCGTTAGAAACAAAATGACAACGTGGACCATCATGATAAGGTTTTAAAGCATATGTAACCATTGCAGGACCAAGATCAGATCCACCAATACCAATGTTTACAATATCACTTATTCTCTCTCCATTGCTTCCCTGATAGCTTCCATCACGTACCTTTTCAGAAAATCTTTCCATGTCTTCAAGAACATCTTGAATATCGCGAATAAGATCATGGCCATCCAACATGAAAATTTCGTCAGCAGGTAAACGTAATGCAATATGAAGAACCGAGCGTTTTTCAGTTGTATTAATCGCTTGACCAGAAAACATTGCATCACGCCGTCCTAACACATCTGCTGCAACAGCTAAATCATCTAAAAGTTGCAATGTTTTAAATGTTACCCCACATTTTGAAAAATCGAAAAGAAGATCATCAAGTCTGAGAGAAAAATGGGAAAAACGCTGTTCATCTGCTAAAAAATGTCGACGAATATCATAGACCCCATCCTTTGCGGCATGGCTCCTTAAAGCATTTAATGCGGCTTCAAAAGCCTTTTCATTTCGAATCGAAAAGCTATCTCCCATAAGCTTATCCTATACAGTTATTGACAATGAAATCTATGCCCAAACAATAACAAAGCAGAAAGCATCTCCTTTATTGCTCCCTATCTTTACTGTTCACATAAAAACTAAGGAATATAAAAGTAAAAAATAAGATTTGAAGATGATATTTTTACAAGAATAAACTTTTAAATCTTTTCCACTCGATACATCATTTAACTTTATTGAGTTCTTTTGTTAATAATATAGCTTCTTCTGCTTTTGGTCTTATAAAACGCCCTAAAAAAAGATAAACAACCGGTGTAACATAAAGCGTAAAAATAGTTGCTAAACCTAAACCACCAACGATAACCCAACCTAAAGCTATACGCGCCTCTGCGCCAGCACCTTTGGCTAAAACCAAAGGAATACCTCCTAAAATGGCACAAATCATTGTCATGCAAACTGGACGAAGGCGAATGTTTGCTGCTTCTTCTACGGCTTCACGCACGCTTCTTCCCTGATCACGTAATTGATCTGCAAATTCAACAATAAGAATACCATTTTTCGCCATAACGCCAATTAACAAAATTAATCCAATTTGGCTGTAAATATTAAGACTCACACCACTCAATAGCATAGCAATTACAGCACAACCAATCCCTAATGGGACAGTGGCCATGATAATAAATCCTGAAATAAAGCTTTCAAACTGAGCAGCCAAAATCAATAAAATAATCAAAAAGGCAATGCCAAAAACAATCATAAAACCGGAGGATGTTTCATTAAGCGTTTCAGCTTCCCCTAAGGGAACTACATAGGTTCCTTTCGATAACAAAGGAGATGCAATTTTCTGTACCGTTTGGTAAGCTTCCCCTAAAGCAATACCTGGAGCAAGATTTGCGCTTAAAATAACAGCACTCATGCGTTTTTCCCGTTTTAATTGGGGCGAGATAGCTTTTTCATGTAAACGTGCAATAACCGATAAAGGAACATAACGATTGTCTTTGGTCTTTAAAAAAATGTTTTCTAAATCACTAGGACTCTTCATAGAATTTTTACGCGACATCAATTTAACATCGTAAGAATGATCATCCACGTTAATGGAACCAATCTTTTTACCATCCAACATTGCTTGTAATGTATCGCCCAAATTGGTGATATCAATCCCTAAATCGGAGGCTTTTTTTCGATTGATTTCAATGAAAAATTGCGGTTGTGTTGCATCAACAGTAAGACGTGGGCGAATAAAACGCGGATCATCTTGTAAAGTACTCACCAGCTTATCAGCAATGGGTTGTAATGTTGCATAATCATTGCCAAGAATTGCAAATTGTAATCCTTGCCCAGTTCCTCTCACACCCAGAGAATTTCCCTGCGCAGCAAACACAAAAACTGCGGGAAACTGTTTAACCTTTTCATTAATATCTTTCACGATTTCTTGCTGACTCCGTAAACGTTTATCCCAAGACGAAAGCAATAAAATCAAAAAAGCAGTATTGGGTGAACCACCAGCACCCGCAATAGAGTAACTGTTAGCAATCTCCCCTGCATCACGTAATGGCTGTAGACTTGCTTCAATTTGCTCTACTTGCTCGTTCAAATATTGTGTTGAAATACCTTGTGGTCCATTAATAACCAAAAAGATCACAGCTCTGTCTTCTGCTGGCGTTAATTCCTGTTGTAGCTTCGTATAGCCTCCAACACAAAGACCCGCAAAAATAAGTGAAGCAAAAACAACAGCCCAAGGCTTTTCTAAACACTTATGCAAACTGTAAGTATATGCCTTATGAAAAAAAGTACCTAATTTATATAAAAAAGCAAAATGATGGGACTCTTCCTCTTTCTCCTCAATATGTTCTTTGAGAAAACGCGAAGCCAACATGGGACAAAGCGTTAAGGCAACAACTGAAGAAAGCAAAATAGAAATTGCCAAAACAAAACCAAATTCTCTAAAAAGACCTCCAACTTGCCCAGGAAGAAAGGAAATAGGAACAAACACAGCCACTAAAGTCAATGTTGTTGCTAAAACAGCAAAAAATACTTCACGTGTTCCTATCACCGCCGCAGCCCTAGACCCTAAACCCATGTTGCGCCACCGAACAATATTCTCAAGAACAACAATAGCATCATCCACAACAAGCCCTGTTGCTAAAACAAGTCCTAAAAATGTGAGAATATTTAATGAAAATCCTACAAGATAAATAGCTGCAATGGTACCAATCAAAGCGACAGGAAGAGATACAGCAGGTATCAGCGTTACACGAATGTCTCTGAGAAAAAGAAAAATGACCAAGATAACACTCAAAATAGCAATAACCAACGCAACTTCAACCTCATGAAGAGCGCTTTTAATAAAAACTGCATCGTCATTAATAACGTCTATATGTACAGAAGAAGGAACAATACTTTTGAGATTATCAACAACGGTTCTCACTCCTTCAGAAATATTAAGAGTGTTGGATTGTGCTTTACGCACAATTCCTAATCCAATACCTGTCTTTCCATTGATACGGAGAATAACCTTTTCTATATCCGGCGATAAAGTGACATGCGCAACATCACCAAGATGTACATGAGGTTTTAAAACAACTTGTTCAAAAGATTCTGGTGTTGTTAAACGTGCAGTAGCACGCACAACTAAATTTTGCGTAGAATTGCGTAATGATCCTACTGGCACATCCGTTGTCATATCAGCAAGAACACGAGAAACATCTGCTACGGTTAATCCATAACTTGCAAGTTTTGCTTGATCTATATCAATCTGAAAAATCTTTGTGCGAGCGCTATCAACCTGTACATCACCAACACCATCAACAGCGGAAATTGCATCAACAATCTGATCGTCTACAATCGTGGTTAAATCATCAACACTCATTGTTGGTGACGTCACAACCAAATACATCATGGCAGCAGCATTGGAATCTGCTTTAATAATCAAAGGCGAATCCGCATCTTTCGGTAAAGTATACGTAATGCGAGACAGGGCATCACGAATATCAGATGCTGCAACATTCAAATCAACACCAACATTAAAATTAATCTGCACACGGGAGCGCCCAAAAGAAGACGTTGAAGAAATCGTCTTAACACCTGAAACACGAGAAACAGCATCTTCTATAATTTTTGTAACTTCACGATCAATTGTTTCTGCCGACGCACCAGAAAACACCGTCACAATCGTTGTTACGGGAGTATCAACATCAGGTAATTCTCTTACATCAACATTTAACCATGCTGCAAATCCTGCAATGATGATCATAGCATTTAAAACAAAAGTAAAAACCGGTCTGCGAATAAATAAGGTAATGAGACCACCTTGCTCGACCTGTGACATCGGCTGTTTTGTGCTCAATTCTTGGCTCATTGTATATCCGTTCCGTAAACTGCTGGTAATTGCTGTTGATGAGACTTTGGATCATCAATCGTTACTTTACTTCCTGGATAAAGCATTTGTACTCCTTGAATGACAACTTGATCACCATTTTCTAGGGGTGCTTTTACGAAAACTTGATCTGCTTTATGCTGAATAATTGATACGGGTATAGCCTCTACTTTCCCTTCTCTCACACGCCAAACGAATGACCCTTTACTGTTCCATTGAACCGCAAGAGGATTAACGACAGGGAAAGAACCACTATGAAATTGCAAGGCAACAGAAAAAGACATACCAGACATAAGCGTATCTTTTTCATTATTAATTTCAACCTGAGCATGAAGTGTGCGACTTTCTGGATCAACGATATTATCAATCGCATAAATATGACCAACAAAAGATTTGTCTGGCTGCGCAGTTAATGTTGCCGTTACCTCATCTCCTTTATGAATGCGCGACACATATCGTTCAGGAGCCCATATGTCGACCAAAATACGTTCTCTATTCTCAATACGGCCTATTACAGTATTAAGGGTCACGTTATTCCCCGCATCAACAGGCAAAATACCAACAACTCCAGGAATCGGTGCACGAATTGTTCGCCGATCGAGATCTAATTCAGCATTACGCAAAACTAAATTTGCATTATCCAACTCTAAGCGTGCTGTAATTTCTTGAACTTCTGTTGCTGTATTGCTAGCACGTAATTTAAGAATGCGCGAAAGCGTTAACGCATTATTATCACGTTGTACTTTTGCTTTTGCAGCCGCTATTTCCTCTTTTTTAGAATCAAGCTTTGCAATCACATCACCTACTTGTACTTTTGTACCAGCTGACACAAAAAGCTTATCAATAACACCTGGAGATAAAGGGGTGAGCTCGACTTCTGCAAGTGCTTGTCCACTCCCTAGAACGTTAAGTTGTTCATAAAAATCTTGATTTTTTACAAGATCAACGACAACCTTTACCGGTGGTTTTCTCATTTTTCCATTTGAATCTTTATACGATACTCTTGTTTTATCCACCATAGAAATGGGTTGGTCTGCACTCTTTTTTCCAACCCAATAAGTAACCGTTAAAACAACGATTAAAAACACTAATGGAAAGATCTTTTTTAATAACGCCATACATCCGCCCTTGCTGTGTCATGTTCATCTGAAATAGTTTTCAACAGTAATATCGGCGTTTTACACAAAAACCCAACAGCGGGTGTATATATCTTACCCCACCGCAAAAAACACATCTCATCTCTGCTTGACTATCTTTCATAGATTAAAACGTCAAGTTAACTATCGTTCATATTGCTTTGTATGGTCATGACAAAAAAATGTTCATATCAAAACCAACTGAAGCCATAATATATTATATCCTTTTTTAAAATATACATAAAAAAAAGAGATTTTTTTTATGACGACTCAAGTTTCACTTGCATTTCTTTAATGAAACGATTAGGAACCCTTTGTCTTAGACAATGTAAAAAATTGAAATGTATGCACCCGTAGCTCAGCTGGATAGAGCACCAGACTACGAATCTGGGGGTCAGGAGTTCGAATCTCTTCGGGTGCGCCATCTATCAATATCTTACTTATCATCTATCAATATCTTACTTATAAAGTCAGACTTTTTAAATTCTTTATTTTGTGATCTATTATTTTGTATTTTGTTATTTCATTCTGTTGTGGGGCGTTTCTTTAGCCATTTTGCTAGAATAAAATGTTATGAGTCCTTCAATTCAGCTCTAAGGTGCTTTTATTAGCTTATAATCGTAGCGATTACATGAGTAGCGTATGTTGTTGTTTTCTTTTTTCAATCTATGCGCTTGTTTTTGGTCTCTTCCGGATTATACTCTCTACTCAGTTAGGTAATTTTTACGTGCTTATTTCTAATTGTTCCATAACTGAATGTTTCTAGATATTTTATTCCTAGCAGTCCCATCTTAAGAGGGATTTCAGATGTGCCGCCATAAATTCCGGTTTACCACCATGTGAAGCTTTTTCAGTGTGTTGTTGGAAAGAATAAATAAACTACTTCTCGAACATACTACTATGAAACACTTATGGTATCCATTAATATCATCAGCATTTGTTGCAAACCAAAGCTTCTTTTCGCAATATTTTTAATTGAATTAAACGTATTTTTACTGCTTAAAAGCAAAAAGATTCTTTTTCCTAAAAAACAATAAAACTCTTCTTGTGCTTCTTTAGCATTATCTCTTGCATGGCATATCATCGATTTCTATGATATCTTAATATTTTTCCGTTCTCTATGAATTTTTCTAATTAATCCATGGGTACAGATTTCAAACATTAATAAAAGCTGAATTTAAAGAATTTTTCCATGCCTAAAACTGATATTGAAATTGCTCGCACTGCTAAAAAGCAACATATTATTGAAATTGCACAAAAAATTGGTATCTCACATGAAAATCTCATTCCCTATGGCCATGATAAAGCTAAAATTTCTTCTGAATACATAAAATCGCTTAATAAAAATCCAGATGGTAAACTTATCCTTGTCACAGCTATCAATCCCACACCTGCCGGAGAAGGCAAAACAACAACAACAGTTGGACTAAGTGATGCTCTTAATCTTATTGGTAAAAAAACAATAGCTACCTTGAGAGAACCATCTTTAGGTCCCTGTTTTGGTGTAAAAGGCGGTGCTGCTGGTGGTGGTTATGCGCAAGTCATTCCAATGGATGACCTTAATTTACATTTTACCGGTGATTTTCATGCTATTACAGCTGCTCATAATCTTCTTGCCGCAATGATAGATAATCATCTTTATTGGGGAAATACTCTAAACATTGATCCACGTCGCATTGTTTGGAAACGCGTTCTTGATATGAATGATCGTGCATTGCGCGATATTGTCATTTCATTAGGGGGCATAACAAATGGTTTTCCACGCCAAACAGGTTTTGATATTACTGTTGCATCAGAAATTATGGCGCTTCTTTGTCTCTCTGAAAATTTAGAAAACCTTACACAAAGACTCAAGAAAATTATTGTTGCTTATCGTTATGATAAAACGCCCATCACCGTTGCTGATCTTAATGCAGAAGGTGCAATGGCAGTTCTTCTAAAAGATGCTATACAACCCAATCTCGTACAGACAATTGAAAATAACCCTGTTCTCGTTCATGGAGGACCTTTTGCTAATATTGCTCATGGCTGCAACTCAGTTATAGCAACAAAAACTGCTTTAAAACTCGCTGATTATGTTGTCACAGAAGCAGGATTTGGAGCCGATCTTGGAGCAGAAAAGTTTTTCGACATCAAATGTCGGCAAGCAGGTATTGTACCAAATGCTACCGTGATCGTCGCAACTATTCGTGCATTAAAAATGAATGGTGGTGTGGATAAAAATAACCTGACAGAAGAAAATATCACCGCTTTAGAAAAAGGAGCAGCTAATCTTTTACGACATATAAAAAATATGAAGCACTACGGTATTCCTTGTGTTGTGGCTATCAATCATTTTGACAGCGATCGCGATGCCGAAATAAAAACATTACAGAAAATAGTTGCAACAACTGGACACAAAGCTATTATCTGTAAGCATTGGGAACAAGGTGGGAAAGGCGCTATAGAACTTGCACAAGAACTCGTTACCTTGATTGAAGAAAAAAAATCTCATTTTAAGATTCTCTATCAAGATGATATTCCCCTCGTTCAAAAAATTAATTGTATTATAACAAAGCTATACGGTGGGCGTGGCGCCATTATCTCAGCCCCTATTCTCAAACAACTTGAATCTTGGGAAAAAGAAGGTTTTGGCGCCTACCCTATTTGTATGGCAAAAACACCTTATTCTTTTTCTGCTGATCCCAAGCAATATGGTGCGCCTGTTGATTTTGAAATTCCCGTACGAGAAGTTCGTCTCTGTGCGGGAGCCGGCTTTATCGTTGTCATTTGCGGAGATGTTATGACCATGCCTGGACTACCCCATTATCCCACGGCTGAAAAAATTCATATTGATGAAAATGATCAAATACAAGGACTTTCATGAGTTTATAATCATGAACTCTATCATTCATTATAAAAAGCATTTTATTACAAAAAAAATAGAATTTTTAAAAGCGATATAGACAAATGTCTTATTTATATGATATAAGTTTTTGTCCTTTTGGATATGCCTTTAAAAGGACGTAGGTTTTCCTATTATTTGTGACACTGAAAAAAGCAGGATAAATAGTGCAAGTACTCGTTCGTGATAATAATGTTGATCAAGCGCTCCGCGCGTTGAAGAAAAAGATGCAGCGTGAAGGTATCTTCCGTGAAATGAAAATGCGTAGTTATTATGAGAAGCCATCTGAGAGGCGTGCTCGTGAAAAAGCTGAGGCTATTCGTCGTACACGTAAGCTCGCTCGTAAGCGTGCGCAAAGAGAGGGTTTTGTTAGTAACGGACGAACTGTTGCGGTGAAGTAATATGCTTTTGTGTATGCGTTATCAAAATGGCATGAATTGTAGTGTAAATAGGCTATCAGAAATTTTGTACTTATAGGATGTTGTAAATGAATTTTTCTCATAAGGCGTGTGTTATAGTATTTAGAATTATCTGAGCATAATGGGTGTTTTGGGTCTATAAATATAGTGATTTTTATTTCACTCTTCGGCATTTCAAGCACTGCATAACAAACTGCAGTTCGGTTCTTTAAATCGACTTATTGCTGTACAAAATTAAGGAGAGAGTACTGGATATTTTGTAATGGCATTTTGCTGTAGTTTTTCATCTCTTAAATAGCTCTTTCTTATGTACCGCTCACGTGCTGGTTTTCTTTTTTTCTATTAAAATATTCTGTATCTTTCGAAAATTCTAGATTATATTGCAAAGCACAAATCACTATTGCAATATGCGATTATGTATGTGTAGAGATATGATATCAAATACATAATCCTCGTTCCCTTCACTTATATAACGAAATGATTCCATAATTTTCGATATCTCTTGATTTTATCCCTTTACAAAGGGAAGAATTTTAACCACTGCATTACAGCTTGGTTTTTCTTGATAAATTTCTTCCCCTCATCAATTATGTTATTCACCTCATAGCGTATCGAGCAAACCTTCCCCTGAATATTTCATTTAATTTTCTTTTTCTCTAACTCAGTATAAAAGAAAATTGACAATAAACAAAGAAACCACTGTGATTTTAATATGTGTGAATATGTGCCTTATCTTATCATTTTTTATGAAAATATTTTTACAATTTAAATAATAACTATGAATACCGTAAAGCTCTCATCATACACCCTCTCATATTGAATCAATCAAGATTATCTTCTTGTACATCATAAGCGGGATTCGTATGCAAATAGAATAAAAGCTATTTAAGAAAAAACAAAAAGGCTTCTTATGAACACCATAAATAATAGGAACTGCATAACATTGAAAGCTGGTAAATAGAACGATGGAGCCAGCTTATCTACCATACGAATAAGCATTATCATGGCATAAAATTATAATGTAGCAAATTTTATAAAGTGGATTATCACGAAAAAGTATCCTGTTAGCCCTTCATATATCAATCTACTCTACAATGCTGCTCATATTTTTACGCTTAACTGTTTTTATTTACCGTATTATTTTGTTCATTCAAAACTCTTTTCAAGCCACACAATAATCCCTTTACTGAACAGCTCTTTGTTCATAATATGCATACATGCACTTTTACTTCGAGAAACAAACTTAGAAAAGAGATGCAATACTTTAGCCCTAATTTCCTGTACACTTTACTGTTTTATCACGCGCACAGCTACATAAAAATCCAATGTTTATTTATATCTACCCCCTCATAAACAAGATAAGCACTAAGAAATACAAACCTTTTGTTTTCCTTATTTTGATATTTTTGTAGCAATTTTTTCATCGTTTAGATCTCTTTAACGAGCAGTGTGTCATACTTTTTATCAGTTTCCAGTCTTATCTTTCAGATTTTAAATTTCCAATATATGATGAAATAAAGGAGTTCGGTGTGCAAAGTTCTCGTTGGTTTCGCGTTTCAATACTCGCATCATGTATCTTAATAGCAACAGTCATTGTATTAGTTTCACCTCATTTGTTGCATGCACAAACATTTAATCAAAATTTAGGGCCCAGTGGTTTACCACTTCCGCGATTTGCTTCGATTAAACCTACCCGTGTTAATGTACGCGTCGGACCAGGAAGCAACTATTCTATCATTTTTACCTACCAAAAGAAGGGGTTACCTATTGAAATCATCCAAGAATATGATCAATGGCGCAAAATTCGTGATGCAGAAGGCGATGAGGGGTGGGTGTATCAATCGCTTTTATCGGGAAAGCGAACTGCTATAACTATTCCATGGCAAAAAGATAAAACAAAAAGGCTGATGCTACGAAAAAAACCCACCGACAACGCAGAACTTGTGGCGGAAGTAGAACCTAACGTCATTGGTAATATCCGCCAATGTGATGGACAATGGTGCGAACTAAACATTAATAATACACGCGGATGGCTTCAACAACCCCAGTTATGGGGAATCTATCCTGATGAAAAAGTAAAAGGCTGGTGAATGCTCAAACTCAACAAGTTTAATTTTTATTCCTCATTGAATATCCTCACTGCCTATCACAAGATTGATTTTTTGGTTTCAATCGCACGATTAAATCAACATGTGAAATTTCCATACCTTCTGGTGGCTTAGGCAAATTTCTAATAATGGGAGCTTCTTCCAAATTATAAGGAATATCAAGAATACGATTTTCGCCTTCTATATAAAAATGGTAGTGATCAGAGGTATTGGTATCAAACCAAGTTTTTGAGCCTTCTACGGCAATAATCCGTAATAATCCCGCTTCCGTAAATTGATGAAGTGTATTATAAACCGTTGCTAAAGACACAGGTACACCTGCCCTCACCGCTTCCTCATAGAGCTCTTCAGCAGTAATATGACGATTTCCTTGAGAAAAAATCATATGTGCAAGTTCCAACCGCTGACGTGTTGGACGCAGACCATTTTGACGCAAACGTTTTTCTAACATAGAAATGGAATAATATTGCACAACTTTTCTACACTCTTTTGTGGACTGTTGCTCTTCATTCATATCTAAATTGTCTGCACTCACTGACATATTACAAACTCAAATATATTCCTGCTAAATAAGATCAAAATACAAAAAAATGGGAATAGTATGGTGTAATCTTGTATTCCATTTTTAAATAATTACCTATGTAGAATACATAAAAAAAGGCTTTTGTCATTAAAAATGATATAAAACCATTTCCCTCTCTTTAAAATTTGCTCTAAAAGTAGGTTGGGAAAAGCGCAGAAATTAAAGATATATGCAAATAAATGGAGTAACAATGGCTGAACAAAAGTCTCGCTACACGTATGAAGAGCTTCTAAGCTGCGCTCGCGGCGAAATGTTTGGTAGAGGTAATGCGCAATTGCCAGCACCGCCAATGTTGATGATTCATCGAATCACTCAAATTAGTGAAACTGGAGGTAAATACGATAAAGGAATGGTTCGCGCCGAATTTGACATTACACCAGACATGTGGTTCTTTAATTGTCACTTTATAGGCGATCCCGTTATGCCAGGATGTCTCGGACTGGATGGTATGTGGCAATTAACAGGTTTTTTTCTTGGTTGGCTAAACGAACCAGGAAAAGGGAGAGCGATATCAACAGGTGAAGTAAAGTTATCAGGGATGGTAACTCCACAAACCAAAATTCTTGAATATGAAATAGATTTTAAGCGTATTCGACGTGGAAATTTAGTCTTAGGAATAGCTGATGGGTGGCTAAAAGCAGATGGAGAGACTATTTATAAGGCAAACGATTTACGCGTTGCTTTATTCAAAGAAGATTGAACATTGTTTCCATCAGAAAAAACTTTTCACTATTCTGTATGGAACGAGGAGGTATGAATGCGTCGAGTTGTTGTAACCGGAATGGGAATTGTCTCCGCAATTGGAAATAATCCTGGAGCTGTTTTAACTAGTTTACGTGAAGCAAAATCCGGAATTTCTTACGCACCTCAATATGCTGAATTAGGCTTTCGTAGCAGAGTTTATGGCAAACCTGATATTAATATAGAAGAACTCGTAGATCGACGTGCTCTCCGTTTTCATGGGCGTGGAACAGCATGGAATCACATCGCTATGGATCAAGCAATTGCTGATGCAGGTCTAGAACCGCATGAAGTATCGAACGAACACACGGGTATTATTATGGGTTCTGGAGGTGCTTCAACACATTCAATCGTAGAAGCTGCTGACATTACACGCCAAAAAGGTCCAAAACGTATTGGACCTTTTGTTGTCCCTAAAGCGATGAGTTCTACAGCATCTGCAACATTAGCAACTTTCTTTAAAATAAAAGGGATCAATTATTCAATCTCTTCAGCTTGTGCTACCTCCAATCATTGTATTGGTAATGCTTACGAAATAATTCAATATGGTAAACAGAAGCGCATCTTTGCTGGTGGCTGCGAAGATTTGGATTGGACACTCTCTGTTTTATTCGATGCCATGGGCGCTATGTCCAGCAGATATAATGACACCCCTCACAAAGCTTCACGCGCTTATGATGTTAATCGTGATGGTTTTGTCATTGCTGGAGGGGCTGGCGTTTTAGTTCTTGAAGATTTAGAACTTGCTAAAGCACGTGGTGCAAAAATCTACGGAGAAATCGTTGGATACGGTGCAACATCCGATGGACATGATATGGTTGCCCCATCAGGAGAGGGAGCAGAACGATGCATGCGCATGGCCCTTGCAACAGTCAATAATAAAATTGATTATATCAATCCCCATGCGACAGCAACTCCTGTTGGTGACCCTCCTGAGATAAAAGCTATCCGTCGTGTCTTTGGAGCTGGTGATCAATGCCCCCCTATTTCCGCTACCAAATCTCTAACAGGACATTCCCTGGGAGCAGCAGGTGTTCACGAAGCAATCTATACATTGTTAATGATGAATCATAATTTTATTTGTGAAAGTGCCCATATTGAAGAACTTGATCCAGCTTTTGCTGATATGCCTATCGTTCGTGAACGACGTGATCATCAACAACTGAATACCGTATTGTCAAATACTTTTGGCTTTGGCGGTACCAATGCAACGCTTGTTTTCCAACGTTATGTATAAACAAAAGTTCTTAGTAATTGAAAAAAGTACGGTCTTACGGAGAATAATATGAAAGGTTTGATGGAGGGCAAACGCGGCCTTATTATGGGAATTGCGAATGACCATTCAATTGCTTGGGGCATTGCCTGTCAGCTCGCACAAGCAGGAGCTGAATTAGCGTTGACTTATCAAGGAAATGCTTTTGGAAAACGTGTTCATCCCCTAGCAGATAAACTTGGCTGCAAATTAGTGCTAGAGTGTGACGTTGAGAAAAGTGAAAATATTGATTACGTCTTTGAGCAACTTGAAAAAGAATGGAAAACAATTGATTTTATTGTCCATGCCATTGGTTTTTCAGATAAAAATCAGCTAAAAGGGCGTTACGTTGATGTCACAACACGTGAAAACTTTCAACGCACGATGGTTATTTCAGCTTATTCCTTTACTGAAATTGCCCAGCGCGCGGGTAAACTTATGCCCAATGGAGGAACACTTTTAACTCTTACCTATGGTGCTTCACAGCAAGTTGTGCCTAATTATAACATCATGGGTGTTGCTAAAGCAGCTTTAGAAGCTATGGTGCGTTATTTAGCAGCGGACTTTGGTCCTCAAAATATCCGCGTCAATGCAATTTCCGCTGGTCCTGTTAGAACCTTAGCAGGTAATGGTATTGCAGCTGCACGGGCAATATTTTCACATCAACGCCGTAATGCCCCATTACGTCGTACCGTGAATATTCATGAAATTGGAAAATCTGCTCTTTATCTACTCTCTGATTTATCATCAGGCGTTACAGGTGAAATCCATTATGTTGATTCAGGCTATAACATCATGTCTATGCCAATACTTGAAGAACTAAAAAAAAGTGACGATTCCCAAGAAGGATAATTTTTATTTCATTGCACTAAAAAATAAAATCAATCATGTACATAGTGCTTTAGTCGGGTATTGAGTACGTTCTCAGCTATATAAAGTGTATTGACTTATAATAATATGACGTAAGGCATATGTGCAAATGTTTGTAAGAATAAGTGAACACAAAACCAGATGTACTATGCCTTGTTTCGCAAAATATTTTATAAAAGTCGGAATATTTCTTCAATCCATGGTTGATAAAGTGTGTATTTTATGACGTTATTTACCTTACTAAAGCATACGCTTTTGCCATTGTTTATAAATCAATATCCAACCCTCATGCCACCCCAGTTTGAAACAGAGATTAGAGAATTATTAAAACCCTTAGTTTCAGCTTTTGTATAGCAAATTGAAAAAAATATTCCTACCGTTTGATTTATTCTTGAAACGCAAATACAATCTAATTTAGGAAGAATATGAAGGCGTAAAGAAATCAATCATTAATCTTACTATTATTCTTTAATGAGACTTTACGATTTTAAAAGCATCTACATCAATGTTTTTTTAATAATGGAGGTTACGCTTTACCTCACACCTTTATTTTTCTCATTCTTTAATGAAAGCATTTCTCTAATGTATCAGTTAAAATAGAACGCCTAAAAATACTATAGCTGTTGCTCTTTCATGCATTTTTTTTAAAGATATCTCTCAATGCACGCCATTCCATTTCACAATGGTACCTGTAAAACATATAAAAATCCCTGTGAAGTACATAAAATCCTTTTTTCACCACCATTTTAATGTTTATACAGATGACAAACTGACACTGTCATTTTACTTGCCATGTTCTAATGTTGAAACAACCCTTGACACTTGAGATGATTCATTAGAAGTATTTTTAATAATTTTTATCCACATACTAACCCGCTTGTGACAAGCAAACACATATTTTTAATTAACTCAATACAAAAATAAAATGAATTATTCATATAAATCAATTTTTTATCTTTATAATCACATTATTTTTCAGCTTAAATGACAGCCACAAACAAGTACAATAATATTTTTTTAGACTTTCAAAGTTATAATTCCAAAAATCATTTCTTGCATATAAAAAACAAAATTGACATGTGAGAGAATAAAAGGCTTAAATATCTCTACTGAACAGCTTCAAGTGCCAAGAGCTGTCTCAACATTGGGAGGTGTAATGATGCTCGTCTTCCTCCTTCATAAACGTAAAGATGGGGATGCGCACAATAGCTTTATCGTTACACTATTCACGGTCACCGTCGCAAATTGGACTTGGGAATTTTAAGAGAGGTCTCTTTAAAACAAGCACGTGAGTATGCAACAGCAATCGTGTTTTTTTGGCGTTCTATTTTACCTGATACATCAGAGAAATGCTTTCATTAGAAAATGAGAAAATAAAGGTGTGAGATAATCTCCATTATTTAAAAGATATTGCTTTAAGATAGCATAAAACTGAATTTAAAAATGATTGTAGAAATGGGAACTGATTTTCAGCTTTAAAATTTCATCTTCTTCCCAAATTAGATTGTCTTCTTGTTTTAAAAAATTACAAAAACAGAGATTCACAATATCCCTTCCCCAATATTCTTAGCTTATACGTTACATAAATAAGATGCTTCTACCTAATGAGTCTTGTATTATTCTGTTTGCAAATATCATTGTGAGATGAATTTAAGAGACAATAAAAGTATCTTGTTCATTACATTACATAAACATGTGTAAGTGGAAACGATAATTTATCTTAAAAGAGATAGCTCTTAGACAAAAGCAAAAACTTTTATATTTCAGCCATGTTTCATAAAGAATCGAATGATATGAATCTATAATTTGCTGGAATATGACTGCCTTATACAACCATTAATACAATCTATTTTATATGTCTATCATAGCATGTTTCTATTTTTTACGATTGGAATTATTAATAAACAGGATATCATTGTATTTCGTCCTTGAGGGCGCGGCCTAGTAATGTGTTTGCCGCTTCAGTTATGTTTTTACCACAATAGAGAATTTGATAAATTTGTTCTACAATGGGCATTTCTACCCCAATACGCTGCGCCAACGTATGTACTTCCTTGGTATTTAAGTATCCTTCCACAACCTGACCAATTTGTTTTTCTGCTTCTTTTATATCTATTCCTTTACCAAGAAGTATTCCAAAACGGCGATTACGCGACTGATTATCAGTACATGTCAAAACCAGATCACCTAAGCCTGTCATTCCCATAAATGTGGCAAGCTCAGCACCCATAGCCCCCCCTAAACGACTGATTTCAGCTAGTCCTCGTGTGATAAGAGCTATTCGTGCATTTGCCCCAAAACCTATGCCATCTGATATTCCTGCACCAATAGCAATAACATTTTTGACTGCCCCCCCTAATTGAACACCAATCATATCTGAACTTTTATAAACTCTAAAACTTTTGTCACAATGAAAAAGTTGCTGCAATTCTTTACCAAACTCAACATCAGAAGCTGCTATCGTCATTGCAGTAGGCCAACCAATAGCTAGTTCTTGAGCAAAAGTTGGTCCAGAAAAAACAGCTAAAGGAATTTTTTCACCTAAAATCTCACGAGCAACCTCTTGTAAGAAACGTCCAGTCCCATGTTCTAAACCTTTTGTAGCCCAAATAACGCGTGAATGCTGATCTAAATAAGGCTGAATATTATACAAGACTTGATGAAATACATGGCTTGGAACAGCGATTAATATATTGTGACTTGCCGTTATTGCAATTTCAAGGGAAGCTTCAAGTAATAAATTTTCAGGAAATTGAATATCGGGTAAATATACTTGATTACAACGTTGTTCCTGTAATTCTTTGATATGTTGAGGACTATATCCCCAAAGTAAAACATTATGACCATTACGGGCAAGAGCTATCGCTAATGCAGTACCAAAAGAACCAGCACCTATAACTGTCATTGCAACGGTTTTCATTAAATTTTCTAATTATTCTCTAAATTTTTGATTTCAATTGCATATTATTATTACAAATAATTTTAATGCTATCTTTAATATAAATTCTTTAAATCTAAAAATATTACTGCTTCATAGCTTTTTTATCTCACACAATATAAAAACTTGTTGCGCACATTCTCTTTCTTTGTAGTAAAATTTTACAAACATCACTTTTTGTATATTCTACAGATAGCTATTTGTCTCAAAAATTAAAGATTGACTAAATACCCCACAGACTTTCTCTTTTAAATTAAAAGTATATTCAAAATAATAATACTCATTCCACTGATATCTTGTACTTATCTCCTGCTTTATATCCTACGAATTTCTTCTACGGAGCTGATACATGCCGCATCAGCTCCGTAGATATTTCTAACAACTACTCCACAGGAAACTGCTGCGTATTTTGATCTTGCCCCATGGGCATTTCTGAACCAGGTGCTTGATCTACAGGAGTTTGCGTACCTAGACCCTGCCCCGTGGGCATTTCTGAACCAGGTGCTTGATTTACAGGAGTTTGCGTACCTAGACCCTGCCCCATGGGCATTTCTGAACCAGGTGCTTGATCTACAGGAGTTTGCGTAC